>NZ_DAMCNG010000137.1:0-7435 GCF_032107865.1 Brevundimonas sp. | reverse complement strand
GCCTTAGACGGCGGCCTGCGCGCGCCCATGCCGGGCAAGATCGTCGCCGCGCCGGCCAAGGCCGGGGACAAGGTAGCCAAGGGACAGCCGGTCGTGGTGCTGGAAGCCATGAAGATGGAACACGCCCTGACCGCGCCCTTCGACGGCGTGGTGGCCGAGTTCAACGTCGCGGTCGGCGATCAGGTCACGGACGGCGCGGTGCTGGCTGTAGTGAAGGCCGAGGGCGCGGACGAATGATCGTTGTGGCGATGATGGCGACGGCGCTTCTGGGCGCCGACCTGGGCGACATGCCGACGGAATCGGCGGCGGATCTGCAGTGCATGGGCCTGCTGGCGGTGGCGATCGACGATCCCGCCGCCACGGACGCCGTCAAGCAGCAGTACACGGGCGGCATGATGTATTATCTGGGCCGGCTGGAAGGCCGCGATCCGGCGCGGAACTGGATCGGGCGGATGCTGGAATATACGGACTCCACCCCGGTTCAGCAGGTGCGTTCGCACAGCCAGCGATGCGGACAGGAACTGATCGCCAAGGGGCAGGAAATCTTCACCCAACTGGATCGCGAGCCCTGAGTCGGGCTGGCCTTCGCGGCCTCGGATGACTAGTTGGGCCTTATGCCCCTGCACATGATCAAGCTCTGCGTCGGCGTGGCCGAGGTCGAGACGCTGGAAGCGAACGCGGCCCGGTCCGACTGGCGCGTCGTCCACACCCGCATGACGCCCAAGCGCGCGGCCGAGATCGAGGATGGCGGCTCGCTGTACTGGGTCATGAAAGGCTCCGTGACCTGCCGCCAGCGCATCCTCGAGATCACGACCATAGGCGAGGGCAAGGCCAGCCGCTGCGAGATCAAGCTGGACAGTCAGGTCATCCGCACTGCGCCCCTGGCCCGGCGGCCCTTCCAGGGCTGGCGCTATTTCGACAAGGACGTGCCGCCGGACCTGTCCGTGGCCGAGCCGACGGACCTGCCGCCTGACCTGGCGCGCGAGCTGCGCGAGCTGGGCGCCTGGTAGGCGCCTGAAACGCACGTAAAATCGTTTGACCCGCGCCTGCGCGCGTGGCTGTTGCGGCCTCCGATGGTCCAGTCCCTGTTCAGCTTCCATAATCGCGCCACCCTGACCGAGCTGCTGAAGCTGGCCTGGCCGGTCGTGCTGGCGCGGCTGGGCATCATGACCATGGGCCTGACCGACGCCATCGTCGTCGGCCACTACGCCAGCCGCGAGCTGGCCTATCACTCCCTGGCCTGGGCGCCGTCCTCGGTCGTGCTGACCACGGCGGTCGGCCTGATGATGGGGGTCCAGGTCATCACCGCCCGCCTGCTGGGCGAGGGACGCGGCGACGAGGTCGGCGCCGTCCTGCGACGCGGCATGACCTACGCCCTGCAGATCGGCTTTGTCGCCATGATCGGCCTGCTGCTGCTGGGGCCGTTCGGCCTGGTGCACATGGGGCTGGAGGACGGCCTGGGCGAGGGCGCGACGCCTGCCTTGATGGTCTTCGCCCTGTCGATGCCGGCCTATCTGATTTCGATCTGCGCCCTGTTCTTCCTTGAAGGGCTGCATCGGCCCAAGGCGGGCATGGTCGCCATGTGGGTGGCCAATGCGGTCAACCTCGGCCTGAATCTGTTGCTGGTGCCGGATATCCTGGGCATTGGTCTGGACGGCGCGGTGGCCTCGTCCTGGGCGACGTTCGGCGCGCGTATGGCGCTGGCGATCTTCCTGGTGATCTTCATCCTGCGCCTGCCTGAGGCGCGCGCCTGGGGCGTGTTCAAGAAGCCCAAGCGCGACAAGGCGGTCGAGAGCCAGCAGGTCAAGGTCGGCCTTGGCGCGGGCGCGTCCAACTTCATCGAGGTCGGGGCCTTTGCGGCCATGACCCTGTTCGCGGGGCAGCTGGGCGCCGCCGAGACCGCCAGCTGGGCCGTGGTCATCAACGTCTCCGCCATCGTCTTCATGGTGCCCATGGGCCTGTCGTCCGCGACGGCGGTGCTGGTGGGGCGCAGCTACGGCAGCGGGGACAAGGCGGGCGTGATGCGAGGCGGCCTGGCGGGCGTCGGCGTGGTGACGGTGCTGGCCTTCATCATCGCCATCGGCCTGTGGCTGACCGCGCCCCTGGTGGTCAGCGCATATACGACCGACCCGGCGATCCTGGCCATCGCGGCGCCGGCCCTGGCGCTCGCCACGCTGTTCTTCGTCGCCGACGCCCAGCAGGTGGTCGCCGCCCAGGCCAACCGCGCGGCGGGCGACGTGGTGTGGCCGACGCTGATGCACCTGTTGTCCTATGGGCTGATCATGATCCCGCTGGGCTGGTTCCTGGCGCATCGGATCGGCGTGGACGGCCTGGTCTGGTCGGTGATTGTCGCCAGCCTGATCTCGGGGGCGCTGCTGACCGGGCGGTTCGTGCGGATCGCGCGGCGGCTGCCAGCCTGATCCTGCTTTCTCCCTCCCCTTCATGGGGAGGGTGGTCGCGCAGCGACCGGGTGGGGAGGGCGCGGTGATAGAGGGGCGCGGCGGATGATTTGCCTCGCCGCCCCCACCCGGCTTCGGTCTGACGACCTCAGCCACCCTCCCCATGAAGGGGAGGGAGAGGCGAAGCAGGTGACGCCTCGGGTTTCGCCCTCTATATCCCTCTGCTTCCTCCCGCAGACTGGACGACCATGGCCCGCATCCTCATCACCTCGGCGCTGCCCTACATCAACGGCATCAAGCACCTTGGGAATCTGGCCGGGTCCATGTTGCCCGCCGATGTCTGGGCGCGGTTCATGCGCGGGCGTGGCCACGACGTCCTCTATGTCTGCGCCACCGACGAGCACGGCACCCCGGCCGAGCTGGCCGCCGCCGCCGCCGGTCAGGACGTGCGCACCTATTGCGACGAGCAGCACGAGGTCCAGAAGAAAGCCGCCGACGCCTTCAGCCTGTCGTTCGACATCTTCGGCCGCAGCTCCAACGCCCCGAACACCCGCCTGACCCAGCACTTCGCCAAGGTGCTGGAAGAGCGCGGCCTGATCGAGGAGCGCGTCGACCGGATGATCTATTCGATCGACGACGCCCGCTTCCTGCCCGACCGTTACGTCGAGGGCACCTGCCCGCACTGCGCCTATGAAAAGGCGCGCGGCGACCAGTGCGACAACTGCGGCCGCTTGCTGGACCCGACCGATCTGATCAATCCCTATTCGGCGGTCTCGGGCAGCCGCAACCTTGAGGTCCGCGACACGCGCCACCTCTATCTGCTGCAAACCAAGATCGCTGACGAAGTGCGCGGCTGGGTCGACGCCCGTTCGCCCCAGTGGCAGCCGCTGGCCCGCTCCATCGCCTATAAGCATCTGGACGAGGGCCTGATCGATCGCGGCATCACCCGCGACCTGAAATGGGGCGTGCCCGTCGTCGGTCCCGACGGCGGTCCGCGTCCGGGCATGGAGGGCAAGGTCTTCTACGTCTGGTTCGACGCTCCCATCGAGTACATCGGCGCGACCGAGGAATGGGCTGAAGCTTCGGGCGGAAACTGGCGCTCGTGGTGGCGTCTGGACGAGGGCGCGGACGACGTGCGCTACGTCCAGTTCATGGGCAAGGACAACGTCGCCTTCCACACCGTCAGTTTCCCCGCCACCATCATCGGCTCGGGCGAACCGTGGAAGACGGTCGATCAGCTCAAGGCCTTCAACTGGCTGAACTGGTACGGCGGCAAGTTCTCGACCAGCATGGGCCGGGGCGTCTTCATGGATCAGGCGCTGGAACTGCTGCCCGCCGACTACTGGCGCTGGCACCTGACGGCCTATGGCCCGGAGCATTCCGACGCGGCCTTCACCTGGGAGCAGTTCCAGTCGACGACGAACAAGGATCTGGCCGACGTGCTGGGTAATTTCGTCAACCGGATCGTCAAGTTCACCGAATCCAAGTTCGACGGCGTCGTGCCCGAGGGCGGCGAGGCCGGTCCGCTGGAAGCCAAGCTGGCCGCCGACATCAAGGCCGGTCTGGAAACCCTGACAGCCGAGTTCGAGGCCATGGAGTTCCGCAAGGCGGCCCAGGCCGCGCGCGCTCTTTGGGTCATGGGCAACGAATACCTGCAGGAAGCCGCCCCCTGGACGGCGCTGAAGACGGACCGCGACCGCGCCGCTGTCGTCGTCCGCACGGGCCTGTCGCTGGTTGCCCTGTTCGCCCGCATCACCGTGCCCTTCATGCCGGGCAGCGCCGAGCGCATCGGCGCCACGGTCAGCGCGACCGACCTGTCCTGGCCGAGCGCGGACGAAAACCTGCTGACCCTGGTGCCCGCCGGTCAGACGGTCGCCGCCCCCGCCGTCCTGTTCGCCAAGATCGAGGACGCCCAGGTCGCCGAATGGACCGAACGCTTCGGCGGCGCCGAGTGAGGCCGGAACTCGCTTTCCAGTCGGACGCGGAACGCCAGTCGATCCGGGATCGGCTGGCGGCGACCGGGCGGGCGCAGGTCGCCGATCTGCTGAGCGGGGCCTATGCGGACCATTTGGCCGCCCGCGCCGCCAAGGCTCCGTTCAACACGGTGACGCGCAGGGGCGATGGTCACATCGACCTGCCTGCCGCCTGGCTGGCCAGCCTGGAACCCACGCAGAAACAGGCCCTGGGCGAACGGGTCCAGGCCTCGGCCACGGACGGGTTCCAGTACCTGTTCGACAACCATCCGATCTATGACCTGGATCAGGCGGGACAGGCCGAGGCGGTCTGGTCGGAACTGGTGGCCTTCCTCAATGGCGAGGCCTTCCTGGGCCTGATGCGCGACCTGACCGGGCAGTCGGCGATCGCCATGGCCGACGCTCAGCTGACGCGCTTTCGTCCGGCCCACTTCCTGAATCAGCACGACGACAGCGCCGACGGCAAGCAGCGCTACTTCGCCTATGTTCTGGGGCTGACGCCGGGTTGGCGGATCGACTGGGGCGGGCTGCTGGCCTTCCATGGTGACGACGGCAATGTGGCCGAGGCCTTCACCCCGCGCTTCAATACGCTGAGCCTGCTGCGGGTGCCCGCGCCGCACTCGGTGACCCAGGTGGCCCTGTCGGCGGGTGCGCAGCGCCTGTCCGTCACCGGCTGGCTGCGCGGTCTCTAGCTCTTACTGGACGTGAAAAGGCCCGGATCGCTCCGGGCCTCTGGTTCGTCTGTTTAGCTGGCGGGTGTCGCGACCGCCTCTGGCGGCGCCGTTCTCTGTTCCCGTGCGCCGGGCAGTCCGGCGGGGGTGGCGTGCTTGCTGCCCGCGCTGGCGTGTTTCATGTGCTTGGCCTGTTCCTCGGCGCCGATGTCGAGGAAGGCGGGGGCCGAGGCGTTGAACTGATCCGCATGGCCGGTGCGCACGATGACCGAACGCCCGCCGTCCCAGATCATATGCAGGGCGACGTAGAGGACGATGACCAGACCGACATAGGCGATCCAGCGATAGCGGTTCAGCAGCTTGGCGATGAAGCTGGCGGCCAGACCCATCAGGGCGATCGACAGGATCAGGCCGAAGACCATGATCCACGGATGGTCGTGGCTGGCGCCGGCGACGGCCAGGACGTTGTCCAGGCTCATGGTCAGGTCGGCGATCATGATCTGGATCAGGGCGGCGCCGAAGGTCTTGCGCTTCAGACCCAGTTCCTCGGGCGAGGGGCCGCCGCCGTGTTCGATGGCCATGGCCCGTTCGATCTCGGCCTCGGCCTCGGCCTGGTCGTGGGTGGCCTGCTCGCGCAGCTCGCGCCACATCTTCCAGCACACCCACAGAAGCAGGAAGCCGCCCGCCAGCAACAGGCCGACGATGGCCAGAAGCTGGACGGTGATGAGCGCCAGGCCGATGCGCATGACGACGGCGGCGGCCAGGCCGATCAGGATGGCCTTGCGGCGTTGTTCCTGGGGCAGGGCGGCGGCGGCGAGGCCCACGGCGACGGCGTTGTCGCCGGCCAGGACCAGGTCGATCATCAGCACCTTGCCCAGGGCGGAGGCCTGACTGATCAGTTCGGGATTTGAGAGGAAGTCCATGCCGGACTCTTAAAGCCCAGCCGAACCCGCGCCAAGACGTCGCAGGGACGAGTTGACGCGGGAAACCTGTTGCTAGCTCGCGCGTCCTTGGGCGCGAGCGGCTTCATACAGGGCGATGGCGGCCGCATTGGAGACATTCAGGCTTTCGAAGCCGCCGGGCATGGGGATGCGGGCCATAGCTTCGCAGTGTTCCGCCACCAGACGACGCACGCCGTCGCCTTCCGAGCCCATGACGATGACGGTCGGGCGGGCGTCCAGCGCCTGTTCCAGCGTCAGCTCCGATTCGCCGTCCATGCCGATGGCGCGCCAGCCGTGGTCGGCCAGCTTCTCCAGCGCGCGGCTGAGATTCGTCACGCGAGCGCAGGGCAGGCGCTCGGTCGCGCCGGCCGAGGCCTTGGCCAAGGCGCCGGCGAGGGCGGGGGAGTGACGGTCCTGCACCACAATGCCGCGCGCGCCGAAGGCAAGGGCCGAGCGGAAGATGGCGCCGACGTTCTGAGGATCGGTCAGCTGATCCAGCATGACGATGACCCCCTCGGCCGGTTCGGCCAGGTCTTCCAGAGCGACGCCTTCCAGCGGCTGGACCTTGAAGGCCATGCCCTGGTGCACGGCGCCGGCAGGCAGCATCCGGCCCAGGGCGACAGAATCGATCACTTCGATTCGGTGGCCGTTCGCCAGATTCTCGCGCTGAATCTCTTCGGCGCGGTCTTCCGTGACCATCAGACGGCCGCTTCCGCGACGCGCGGGATTCGCCAAAGCGGCCAAAACCGGATGACGTCCCCAAAGAAAATTATCGGCGTCCGGGCGTGAACGGGCTGTTTTACGCTCGTTATCGTTCCCGCCGCGTCCTTGCGTGGCGGGCGTTTGAGGCCGATCCAGACGGCCTTCCCCCCTCTTTTGGAAAGATTGTTTTTTACCGGTTTTCCGGTCGTTGCGTTCTCGAAATGACGACACTATAAGACGGCCTCCGATTTGGGCCCCAGGGCTTTCGGTTCAGGCGCTTCCTCTACTGCAGGCGTCGCCCGACAGCGAAGGCTTTCGTCGCGAAATGATCGAAAGATTGTTTCCGGCGTTTCCAGACCGGCATTGACATAAGGCGCGCTGGGGGAATGTCCCGAGCGGCAAAGGGGGCGGACTGTAAATCCGCTGCGTAAGCTTCGCAGGTTCGAGTCCTGCTTCCCCCACCACGCGCCTTCAATGCCCTGGGACGGAGTCCAATGAAGGTATCGGGTGCGGAATCGTCGCTCTTCAAATCGAAGGGCGGTGCAACCGCATTCTTCGTGCGGGTATAGCACAATGGTAGTGCAGCAGCCTTCCAAGCTGAGGATGTCGGTTCGATCCCGTCTACCCGCTCCAGGTTTATTGAACTGAGCACAAGCGCCCCTCCGCTCCGGACCCGGGCCACAGGAGTTTGGCCATGGCCAAGGAAAAGTTCGAACGCACGAAGCCGCACGTGAACATCGGCACGATCG
>NZ_DAMCNG010000136.1:0-7450 GCF_032107865.1 Brevundimonas sp. | reverse complement strand
GGCAGGCGCTGCCAGGCGGCGATCAGGCGCGTGGAGTGGAAGGGCTGGATCGGGGCGGGGCCGTGCGGCCCTTCGACGCCGCGCATGGCGACGATGAACAGGCGCGGGCGCGATTGGGGCAGCCACAGCCCGGCGTCGATCTCCAGAGCGCCGACCGTATAGCCCGCCTCGGCCATGGCGGCGCAGACGGCGGCGAAGTCCTGTCCTTCGCCCGAGGTCAGCAGGCCGACGACGTTTTCCAGGACGATGATCGGCGGCGCGCGGTTCTCGGCGTCCAGCCCCTGCATTAGCTTCCAGAAGCCCCAGAAGGCGCCCGAGCGTTGGGCCTTCAGCCCGCCGCGCGCGCCCGCCAGGCTGACGTCCTGACACGGCGACGACGCCCAGCACAGGTCGGGCGCGCCCGGAACCTGATCCGGCGTCACAGCCCAGACATCGTCGTGGATCAGCGGCGCGTGCGGGTGGTTGGCGCGGAAGGCGCGCGCCTTGGCCGTGTCGATGTCGTTGGCCAGGATCGTGCGAAAACCCGCCCCGTTCAGGTTCAGTCCCAGGCCCGCCAGGCCGCCGCCCGCGAAGAACTCGCAGGCCGTGAAGGCGGCGCCTGCGTCTGCAGCTGGGGCGGGGCGAATCGGCATGAAACGACATTAACCCAAGCGAGCCGCTTTGGCGCCTGTCTTGACGGGGGGAAGGCAAACCGTGACCTTGCCCGCGAACTCTAGAAAGGACCGCCATGCGCGTCGCCCTCCTCTCCGCCGCCGCCTTGTCCCTGACTTTGTCTTTGGCCCTGGCCGCCTGTTCGCAGCCCGCTGAAAAGGCGTCTGAGCCCGTCAAGACCGAGCCGCGCGCCCTGGCGGGCGTCGATCTGGATCAGCCGGTGCGCGTGCTGGGAACCGAGCCCTTCTGGGCGGTGGAGATCAAGCCGGACGGCCTGACCTATTCCGGCGTCGACCGGGTCGAGCAGAAGGCCGCCAATCCCGGTCCGAGCCTGCAAGGCACGGTCGCCAGCTGGACCGCCAAGACCGAGGCCGGGACGGATTTGACCGTCACCCTGACGGCGACGGACTGCTCGGACGGCATGAGCGATCGCACCTATCCTCTGACCGCCAAGGTCGAGATCGGCGACGAGACCCTGACCGGCTGCGCCGCCGCCTCGGCCGCTATCGAGAGGGCTGGGGAGAGCGGCCGCGTAGAGTAAGGCGAAGCTGGCGCCCGGCTTGCATTGAGCGCTGTTACGCGGCCGGGCTGTCCCCGGTCGGTTCACCGGCCAGGATGGTCCCATGACGCCCGTAGCGACGCCGATCGACATCCGTCCCCTGACCTCGCTCAGGTTCCTCGCGGCCCTGTGGGTCGTGGTCTATCTGATGTGGCCCAATCTGGCGGTCGGCGGCATGCCCGCCCTGGCCGCCAAGGGCTACCTGGGGGTCGAGCTCTTCTTCGTCCTGTCAGGCTTCATCCTCAGCCACGTCTATCTCCAGGCGTTTGGCGAGAAACGCTTTGGCTACAAGGGCTTCCTGTGGGCGCGCATCGCGCGGGTCTATCCGCTGCACCTGTTCACCCTGTTCGGCGTCATGGCCCTGGGGCTGGCGGCGACGGCGGCGGGCATGGCGATCGACGCCAGCATCCTCAGCTGGAAGACGCTGCTGCCCAACCTGCTGATGGTCCACGCCTGGGGCTTTGCGGGCGAGGCGGGCTGGAACCATCCGTCCTGGTCGATCTCAGCCGAGTGGTTCGCCTATCTGACCTTCCCCGTCTTCGCCGCCGCAGCCTGGAAACTGCGGAACCGGCCATGGCTGGCGACGGCGGCGGCGGCGCTGTTCCTTGTCGCCCTCTATGTCGGGTTCGAGCGCGTCGCGGGCTATCGTCTGACCGAGGCGACGTTCAAATGGGGCGCGCTGCGGATCGTGCCGTGCTTCGCCTACGGCTGCGCCCTTTACCTGGTCTATCGCCGGGCGCCCCTGCCGCGCGCGGCCCTGCTGGCCCTGGCGGCGGCGGCTGTGACGGTGCTCAGCGCCTCGCTGATGAGCTGGGACGGGATCACCGTCTTGTCCGGCGGCTTGCTGATCCTGGCTCTGGCCAGCATTCCGGCGAACAAGGCGGGCGTCCTGGGTTCCGCTCCCGCCGTTTATCTCGGCGAGATCAGCTATGCGGTCTATATGCTGTGCGCCCCGTGGCAGATCCTGGCGGTCAATGTCGCGGCGCGCCTGACCGGGGCGGAAGACAAGCAGCTTCCCCTCGTATTGTGGCTGGCGATCATCGCGGGCTTGATTGTCGCCGCCGCGATTGTTCATCAACTGATCGAGCGCCCGGCCCGTCGTTTCCTGCGCGGGTGGGCGCAGAAGCGGCGATCATCTGTGGGTCAGCCGGGGAAACAGTCGGAAACAGTTCTTCAACATTCTGACCCTATCGTCTAAGGCTTGTCCGCGTTCAGTCGGGAGCACGCCAGATGATGAAACGGCTCACAGCCGCCGCCCTTGCGGCAAGCCTAGGCTTTTTCGCCTTCACCACGACCCCGGCCCAGGCCGGCGATCCCTACTGGCAGTGCGTGACCTTCGCGCGCATGTTCTCGGGCATTCAGATCTTCGGCGACGCCTGGACCTGGTGGCGTCAGGCCGTCAGCAAGTTCCGCACCGGCGACGCGCCTGAAACCGGCTCGGTTCTGGTGTTCCAGCCCCACGGCCGCATGAGCGCCGGCCACGTCGCCGTCGTCTCCGACGTCCTGACCGACCGCGTGATCCGCGTCACCCACGCCAACTGGGGCGGCAGCCGCGGCAAGGTCGAGGAAAACGTCACCGTCGTGGACGTCTCGTCCTCGGGCGACTGGAGCCGGGTGAAGGTCTGGTACAACCCGATCAACGATCTGGGCACGACCGTCTATCCGACCTACGGCTTCATCTATAACGGCGCTCGCGACGCCTTCGCCAACGGCCGTCAGATGGCCGCCAACGCCGCCGCCGAAGACCGCGCCGCCAACTAGGCTGCGCTGCGTCGAAAAGGTCTGGCCCCGCCCGGCTGATCGGGCGATAGCTGGCGTATGACCGAAGCAAACGACATTCGCGGACACGCGATCGAGACGGCCAAGCATGAGCCGCAGGGCGTGACCTACGCCGGTTATCTGGCGCTGGACGACATCCTGTCCGCCCAGAAGCCGCGCTCCGACCAGCATGACGAGATGCTGTTCGTCATCATCCATCAGACCAAGGAACTGTGGCTCAAGCAGATCCTGCACGAGGTGGCGCTGGCGCAGACGCTGGTCCGCGCGGGCGATTTGGTGCCCGCCTACAAGAGCCTGGCCCGCGTCAGCCGCATCCAGTCGGTGATGACCCAGAGCTGGGACATCCTGGCCACCATGACGCCCGCTGACTACCTGAAGTTTCGCGGCGATCTGGGCGCCAGTTCGGGCTTCCAGAGCGATCAGTTCCGTCGCCTGGAGACCATGCTGGGCCTGAAAGACCCGCGCTTCCTGCGCTTCCACGCCGAACGTCCGGACGCCCATGCGGCGCTGCAGGCGGCCCTGGAGTCGCCCAGCCTCTACGACGACGCCCTGCGTCAGCTGGCCAAGGCGGGGCTGCCGGTGCCGGAGGCCGTGCTGAACCGTGACGTCAGCCAGTCCTATGAGGCGAACGAGGGCGTCGAGGCCGCCTGGCTGGAGGTCTATCGCGACACCGAACGCTGGTGGCCGTTGTATCAACTGGCCGAAAAGCTGGTCGATCTAGACGACGCCCTGCTGACGTGGCGGCACAAGCATGTCGTGACGGTCGAGCGCATCATCGGCCGCCGTCAGGGCACGGGCGGCACCGACGGCGTCGGCTATCTGGTCGAGACGCTGAAGCGCCGCTGCTTCCCTGAACTGTGGTCTCTGCGCACCAAGCTGTGACGCTGGAAACCTTCGCCGCTGGCAGGGGTTTCTCTCTTGAGCAGCAACGGAGGTTTCCGATGAGCGGCAACAGCCACGACATCAAGGCCCTCAATGGTTTGGTCGAGGGGCTGGTCGACAGCGCCGACGGCTATCATCAGGCGGCCGTGGAGGCGGCGGACGGCCCTTATCGCGCCTGGTTCGAGGGGCAGGCGGCCGAGCGGCGTCGCCTGGCCGAGGGGTTCAAGGCGGCAGTGCGCGAACGCGGCGGATCGCCGGAGGAAGACGGCTCCATCCTGGCCAAGGCTCAGCGCGCCTTCATGGACGTGAAGCACGCCCTGCTGCGCAATGACGCTTCAGTGCTGGGTACGATCGAGAGCGGCGAGGAGCAGTTGACTGCGCGGTTCGAACGAGCGCTGGCGGATGAAGGCCTGTCCGCCACGACCAAGGAGACCATCCGCCGCGCCTATGTAGAGGTCCGCGCGGGCCACGACCAGCTCAGCGCCCTGAAACAGGGACTGGCGGGTTAGGCGCTCAAGTAGCGCGCCGCCGAGCGGCGAGCGCTAGCGCACAAAAAAGCCCCGGCGTTTCCGCCGGGGCTTTTGATCTTCAGCGCGAAGCCGAAGCCTGAAATCAGGCCTCGTCGCCGGCCTTCTCGGCCGTGCCGGTGGCCGGGACGGCGACCTTGCGGGCCGTCTGGCGCTCGGCGATACGGGCCGACTTACCGCGACGGTCGCGCAGGTAGTACAGCTTGGCGCGACGGACGACGCCGCGACGCTTCAC
Organism: Brevundimonas sp.; assembly: GCF_032107865.1. Lineage (GTDB taxonomy): Bacteria > Pseudomonadota > Alphaproteobacteria > Caulobacterales > Caulobacteraceae > Brevundimonas. The sequence goes on along the minus strand of NZ_DAMCNG010000136.1, from coordinate 2,817 downwards.
TTCGATGGAGTCGACGTTCGGCGACAGGATCGGGAAGCGACGCTCCACACCTTCACCGAACGAAATCTTGCGGACCGTGAAGGTCTCGTTGATGCCGCCGCCATCACGGGCGATGCAGACGCCTTCGAACGCCTGGATGCGTTCGCGCTCGCCTTCCTTAATGCGCACGTGGACACGCAGGGTGTCGCCGGGCTGGAAGTCGGGGATGGTCTTGCCTTCGAGCAGGCGGGCTTTTTCTTCGGCAGCGAGCTGCTGGACGATGTTCATAGTGTCTCTCCGGAGCTTATTTGCTCTTTAGCTGTAAGTTGGCGAGATGCCGCTCCCAGAGATCCGGGCGCCGCTCCCGCGTGGTCTTTTCCCTTTGCTCCTGACGCCATTTGGCGATCTTCTTGTGATCGCCTGACAACAGGATCTCCGGGATGTCGTGGCCCTCGAACGTCCGCGGTCGCGTGTACTGCGGATGCTCAAGCAGGTCGTCCTCGAAGCTCTCGGTCGACAGGCTTTCCGCCGCACCCAGAACCCCCGGAACCAACCGGACGCACGCCTCGATCGCCACCATGGCCGCCGCCTCGCCGCCGGCGAGCACCGCGTCCCCGACGGAGACCTCCTCGAACCCTCGGGCGTCGAGCACCCGCTGGTCCACCCCCTCGAAACGGCCGCACAGGACGACGATGCCGTCGGCCTTGGCCCATTCCGTCACTCGCGCCTGCGTCAGGGGTCGACCGCGTGCGCTCATGTACAAAAGCGGCCTAGGCGGGCCTTCCAGGCTGTCGAGAGCCCTGGCCACCACGTCCGCTTTAAGCACCTGACCGGGACCGCCACCCGCAGGGGTGTCGTCCAGGAAGCCGCGCTTATCTTCGGAAAACGCGCGAATGTCCAGCGTCTGCAAGTCCCACAGCCCCTTCTCGCGCCAGGCGGTGCCGATCAGCGACACCCCCAGCGGTCCGGGAAAGGCCTCGGGGAACATGGTCAGGACGGTGGCGGTAAAGGGCATGGCGGCCCTTTACCGCTCTACTGTCGCAAACGCGAGCCTCAGGCGGCCGGGTGGCCGCCGCCCTTGGCGATCCAGGCGTCGACCAGGTCGCCCAGAACGTCCAGCGGCACGGCGCCTGAGCCCAGGACCACGGTGTGGAAGTCCTTGATGTCGAAGCGGTCGCCCAGCGCCGCCTCGGCCTTGGCGCGCAGCTCTTCGATCTTCAGCTCGCCGATCTTGTAGCTGGTCGCCTGGCCGGGGTTGGTGATGTAACGCTCGACCTCCTTCTGGATGTCGCGCTCGGACAGCAGGGAGTTGTGACGGAAGTAGTCCATCGCCTGTTCACGGCTCCAGCGCTTGGCGTGCAGGCCGGTGTCGGTCACCAGACGCACCGCGCGCCACAGCTCGGTCGAGAGGCGGCCGAAGTCGGAATAGGGATCCTGATAGAAGCCCATCTCCTTGCCCAGACGTTCCGAATACAGGCCCCAGCCTTCGGAATAGGCGCCGTAGCCGCCGAAGCGGCGGAAGCTGGGCAGGTGCTCCATCTCTTGCGCATAGGCGATCTGGAAGTGGTGGCCCGGCGCGCCCTCGTGATAGCTGATGCCCTCGATCTGGGGCTTCAGCACCTGGGTCATGTCCGACAGGTTGACGTAGTAGATGCCGGGGCGCGAACCGTCCGGCGCGGGCGAGTTGTAGAAGGCGATGGAGGCCGTCGCCTCACGGAACGGCTCGACCGCGCGGACCTCCAGCGGGGCTTTGGGCAGGTTCGAGAACCACTGCGGCGCCACGGCCATGACCTGAGCCACAAAGGCGCGGGCATCGGTCAGATAGGCTTCCTTGCCCTCCGGCGTGTTCGGATACTGGAACTGCGGATCGGTCTTCAGAAAAGCGAAGAAGTCCTGCAGCGAGCCGGTGAAGCCGACCTGGGTCTTGATCGTCTCCATGTCGCGCTGGATGCGGGCGACCTCGTCCAGACCGATCTGGTGGATCTGGTCGGCGGTCAGGTCAGTGGTGGTCGAGAGCTGCAGGCGTGCGTTGTAATAGGCCTCGCCCTGCGGCAGGCGCCACACGCCCGCGTCGCTGTCGGCCTGGGTCTGCACCTGGCCGAGCGCCGCCAGCACTGTGTCGAAGCCGCGCTTGTAGGGGCCGGTCAGAGCTGTGCGCGCCGAGGCCAGCAGGCGGTCCTTGGTCGCCTGATCGGCGTCCAGGGCGGTGATCTTCTTCTGGAAGTCGGCCCAGACCGGGTTGTCGGCGCCGCCGTCGAACGGGGCGCCGGCGATCACCGCGCGGGTGTTGTCGATCGAGGGCTCGAACACGAAGCGCGGCGAGACCACGCCCTTGCCGGCGCGCGCCGTCAGGGTGTCGGCCACCTGGCCCATATAGCGTTCGGCGGCGTTCAGGCGGGCGACATAGGCCTCGGCGTCCGCAACGCTTGAGATGCGGTGGTTGTTGATCAGGAAGACCGGCAGGCTGGTCGTCGGGTTGCCGTTGGCGGCGAACTGGAAGCCCCAGTCGCGCCACTGGTTAGACAGGCGCGCCTGCTGCACCCCGTGTTCGAACAGGCGCCAGGACAGGCGGCTCTGTTCGCCCAGCTTCGTGGGGTCGAACTGCGCCTTCATCTGGGCCAGCTGGGCTTCCTGCAGGGCCAGCGAGCGTTGGGCGGCGGCGTCGGAGACGTCGTCCAGCTTGTCATAGTCGGTCTTGCGGCCCAGCGAAGTCATGCGCTGGGGGCTCAGCGCCACGCGCGCCTCGAACGCCTGTTCGAAAAAGGCGTTGAGCCGGGCGTCCTCGCTCTGGGCCTGGGCCGTCGCGGCGGCCGGCGCGGCCCCCTCGGCCATGGCGGC
>NZ_DAMCNG010000135.1:0-7531 GCF_032107865.1 Brevundimonas sp. | reverse complement strand
GGCCGCTGCTGCGGCGACGCCTGTGGTCACGGCCCCTGCCGCCGTTCAGGCGCCGTCCGCCGCCCCGCCCGCAGCCGACTGATCTTTTTGGCGAGCGAAGGCGCGATCTTTCGCCGCCTGTCGTGGTTTTGCCGCTCTTCCTGTCCTATGTTCCCGGCGTCATGAGCGACCATTCCGAACTCGGCCATATCCGCCCCTGGCGCCACATCGAGCGCCGCAAGAGCCGCCAGATCATGGTCGGCTCCGTCCCGGTCGGCGGCGACGCCCCGATCAGCGTCCAGTCGATGACCAATACGCCGACGACCGACGCGGCAGCGACCCTGACCCAGATCCGCCAGTTGGAGGAGGCCGGGGCCGACATCGTCCGCGTCTCCTGCCCGGATGTGGAATCGACGGCGGCCTTCAAGACCATCGCGCGCGAAGCCCGCGTGCCGCTCGTGGCCGATATCCACTTCCACTACAAACGCGGCATCGAGGCGGCCCAGGCGGGCGCCGCCTGCCTGCGCATCAACCCCGGCAACATCGGCTCGATTGATCGGGTCAAGGAAGTCGTCGAGGCCGCGCGCGACCACGGCTGCTCCATGCGCATCGGCGTCAACGCCGGCTCGCTGGAAAAGGAGCTGCTGGAGAAATACGGCGAACCTTGCCCCGATGCGATGGTCGAAAGCGCGCTGAACCATGCCCGCATCCTTCAGGATCTGGATTTCCACGAGTTCAAGATTTCGGTGAAGGCGTCGGACCCCTTCCTGACGGTGGCCGCCTATCAGCAACTGGCCGACGCCATCGACTGCCCGCTGCACCTGGGCGTGACCGAGGCGGGGCCGCTGCGCACCGGCACCATCAAGTCGGCCATCGGCATGGGCAATATGCTGTGGTCGGGCATCGGCGACACCATCCGCGTCTCGCTGGCCGCCGATCCGGTCGAGGAGATCAAGGTCGGCTTCGACATCCTGAAATCGCTGGGCCTGCGTCACCGGGGGGTGAACATCATCGCCTGCCCGTCCTGCGCCCGGCAGGGCTTCAACGTCATCGAGACGGTGGCGATCCTGGAAGAGAAGCTGGCCCACGTCTCGACGGCCATGTCGCTGTCGATCATCGGCTGCGTCGTCAACGGGCCGGGCGAGGCCCTCTATACCGACATCGGATTCACCGGCGGCGGCAAGGGGGCGGGCATGGTCTATCTGAACGGCAAGATCGCTCACAAACAGGCCAACGACGGCATGATCGACGAGATTGTCGCCCAGGTCGAAGCCAAGGCCGCTGAACTGGACGCCGCCCGCAAGGCGGCTGAATAGTCGGGCGAAACGAGGGGGAGAGACGATGCTGAAACACGCGATCCTGGCGGCGGCGCTGTTGGCGGGCGCCGCCTGTGCGCCGGCGCCTGAGGCCGAGCCGTCGCCTCGGGCCGTCGGCATGGCCAATCCCGCTTCGGTCAACTGTCAGCGCGAGGGCGGCAAGTCGGAAATCCGGCGCGACGCCCAGGGCGGCGAATACGGCGTCTGCGTCTTCGAAGACGGCCGTCAGTGCGAGGAATGGGCCCTGTTCCGCGACAAGCGCTGCGTGGCGCCCAAGGCGGCCGAGTGAAGACGACTGAACAATGAAACTCTACATCACCACCCCGTCGCCTTTCGCGCGCAAGGTTCGCATCGTCGCCCGTGAAAAGGGCCTGGCCGACCGGATCGAGGAGATCGCCGTCGATCCCTACGGCAATGCGCCTGAACTGCTGTCGAGCAATCCTGTGGTGCAGGTTCCGACCCTGATCGCCGAGGACGGCCTGCCGCTGACCGACAGCCCGGTCATCGCCGAATATCTGGACGCGCTCGGCGCCGGGCCGCGTCTGCTGCCGACCGAGGGGCCGGAGCGCCTGCGGGTCAAGCGGCTGGAGACCCTGGCCAACGCCGCTCTGGAGATGGGCGTCAAACTGGTGCTGGAGAAGCGCCGGCCGGAACAGGAACGCTCGCCGTCGTGGACCGAACGCTGGACCGTCAACATGGGCCGCGCCCTCGATGCCCTGGAGGCCTCCGCGCCGGACGCCGAGGCGCTGGACATGGGCGTGCTGACGGCGGGGATCGCCGTCACCTGGATCAGCTTCCGCCACCCGGACTACGACTGGAAGACGGGCCGCCCGAACCTGGTCGCCCTGCAGACGGCGCTGGAGCAACGCCCCAGTTTCGTCGACACCTTCCCGCGCTAGGCGTCAGCCGATCAGTCCCGCCAACTGGGCGCCCTGGAAGGCGGCCAGGATCAGCAGCAGGAAGCCGACCGCATAGGTCAGAACCTTGCGCGGAATCTTCTTGACGATCAGTCCGGCGAAGGGCGCGGCGATCAGGCCGCCGACCACCAGGCCGCCGACGGCCGCCGCGTGGTTCTTCAGCGCGCCGGCCTCTTCCCAGTGGCCGCTGACCAGAGCCCAGACGAAGGTCGCCGAGACCGCCACGGTCAGGAAGAACTCGGCCGTGTTCACCGTGCCGATGGCCTTGCGCGGCTCATGCCCGGCGCCGACCATGGTCGAGGAGACGGTCGGCCCCCAGCCGCCGCCGCCCACGGCGTCCAGAAAGCCGCCGACCAGTCCCAGCGGCGCCGTGACCCAGGCGGGCAGGTGGCGCGGACGGATGTCATGGCCGGCGCGCCACAGGATCCATACGCCGACCAGCGCCAGATAGCCGACGACGAACGGCTTGATGGTCGAGGCCTCCAGTCCGGTCAGCACATAGGCGCCCAGCACCCCGCCGATCACGCCCGCCACCGCCAGCGGCGCCAGCAGCCGCCACTCGACATTCTTGTGCCAGGCGTGGCTTCCGGCCGAGGCGGCGGTGGTGAAAACCTCGGCGGCATGGACGCTGGCCGAGGCTGTGGCCGGGGGCACGCCCAGCGCCAGCAATACGGAGGAGGAGATGACGCCGTAGGCCATGCCCAGGGCGCCGTCGACCGCCTGGGCCAGGACACCGACCAGCAGGAACAGGAAGAAGGTGTCCATTCAGCGCCTCGGGCGGGTGGGGTTGAGGACCATCAGGCGCAGGTCGCGACCTGCCTGGCAATGGCCGTCGTATCGGACGTCAGGCGGACTATAGCCGGGCGATGGCGTCCAGCACGTCGCGGCCGGTGTAGGGCTTGATCACCATGGCGGCGGCCAGTTCGGCGTTGTGCGCCGCCGCCGTCACGTCGCCGGACAGGAAGATGACCGGCACGCCCCAGCGCGATTTCAAATTGCGCGCCAGGTCCACGCCCGTCGCCTCGCCCGAGAGATTGATGTCCAGCAGGGCCAGGTCGATGGGATGCAGGGCGGTCGCCGCCTCGGCCGCCTCGGCGCTGTGAAAGGGGCCGACCACGCGGTGTCCGGCGGCGTCCAGGGCTTCGGTCAGATGGGCGGCGGCGTCGGCGTCGTCCTCGACCAGAAGCACGGTCTTGGGCTCGACCTCGAGCGGGATCGGAGGGGCTTCCGGCGGCGCCTGTCGCACCAGGACGGCGCGGACGTAGGGCCAGAGTTCGGCCGCCGGACGCTCGGCGTCCAGGTCGAAAATCTTGGCCAGAGCCTTCAATTCCTTCTCGGCGTCCGGGCTCACAGGCGCGCCGCCCGGCGTCAGCAGGCCGTCGTAGAGCGTGCACAGGCGCGCGACATCGGCGCCCGACGCAAAGCCCGGCGAGACCCCTTCCGGGGGCTTTTCATGGGTCATGCCCTGTCTCCAATTTTGTTTCAGCCCCGTGGAGCTAGGGTGTTTGCAGGTGCGAAGAAACCGGGCTGACGGGCTTGTGACGGCTGTTCACAATTGCTCCATGAGCGCGTGTAGAGGCGTTTTTATCGACAGGGCGGCGCGTCGCGGGTAAGGCTCCGCGCTCGATTTTCTCAGCAAGGACACGCCGTTGCGACTGCCTCAGGCCCGGCTCGATCAGGTGCTCGACCGCTTCCATCAGGTGGAGGCGCGCATGGGCGCGGCCACCGACGGCGCCGAGATCGTGCGCCTGTCGAAAGAGCACGCCGAGCTGAAGCCGGTGGCCGATGCGGTCCAGGCTCTGGCCCGCACCCGCACAGAGGTTGAAGACCTCAAGGCCATGGCCGCCGACCCGGAAATGGCCGCCCTGGCCGCTGACGAACTGGACGGCCTGACCGAGCGCCTGCCGGGTCTGGAGCGCGAGGTCGCCCTGCTGCTGGCCCCGCGCGACGCCGATGAAAACGCCTCGGCCGTGCTGGAAGTGCGCGCAGGCACCGGCGGGGACGAAGCCGCCCTGTTCGCGGGCGACCTGTTCCGCATGTATTCGCGCTACGCCTCCACGCGCGGCTGGCGGGTCGAGATCGACAGCGCCGCCGAGGGCGACGCGGGAGGCTTCAAGGAGATCATCGCCACCGTCAGCGGCGAAGGCGTCTTCGGTCGCCTGAAGTTCGAGAGCGGCGTTCACCGCGTCCAGCGCGTGCCGACGACCGAGGCGGGCGGCCGCATTCACACCTCGGCGGCGACCGTCGCCGTCCTGCCCGAGGTCGAGGACGTCGAGATCGAGATTCTCGACAAGGACATCCGCATCGACACCTATCGCTCGTCGGGCGCGGGCGGCCAGCACGTCAACAAGACCGACTCGGCGGTGCGCATCACCCACCTGCCGACGGGCATCGTCGCCACTTCCTCGGAAAAGTCGCAGCACGTGAACCGCGACAAGGCGATGAAGAACCTGCGCGTGCGTCTCTATGACATGCAGCGCCAGGCCAAGGACGCCGCCCGCTCGGACGCACGCAAGTCGCAGGTCGGTTCGGGCGATCGCTCCGAGCGCATCCGCACCTACAACTTCCCGCAGGGGCGGGTGACGGATCACCGCATCGGCCTGACCCTGCACAGCCTGCCGCAGATTCTCGAGGGCGATCTCGATCCCATGCTCAACGCCCTGATCGCCGAGGATCAGGCCGCCCGCCTGGCCGATCTGGAAGCCGAACTGGGCTGAGGTGGCGCAGGCGCGTCCGCGTCTGACGCGGCCCGCCTTTAATCATGCTCCGACTCCCGCTAGGAACGGAGCATGAACATGCTGGAACTCATCCTGTTGGCCTTTGTGGCGATCGCCGCGGGCGGCTTTCTGTGGGCCTATATGGGTTGGCAGAAGACGCGCGGCGCGCTGGACGCCGCCGACGCGCGGCTGGCCCTGATGGAAGAAAGCCGGGACTCCATGGCCGAGTTTCTCAAGGCCCAGGCGTCCCAGTCGGCCGAGGCGGTGGCGACCAAGCTGGTCGCCCGCGCCACCGAGACTTTCCAGGCCCAGGACCGCGTCGCGCGCGAGCGGATGGAGGCCCAGCTTAAGCCCGTGTCCGACACCCTGGCCAAGTTCCAGGAGCATGTGACGGCTCTGGAGAAGGCGCGCGCCGACGAGACCGGCGGGCTGAAGGAGCAGCTCGGCCTGCTGATGGCCGCCTCGACCGCCACCCGCGACGAGGCGCGTCGCCTGACCGAGGCGCTGAAGGGCAACACGGGCCGTCGCGGCCGGTGGGGCGAGCAGACCTGCCGCAATGTGCTGGAGGCCGCGGGCATGGCCGGCCGCTTCGACTTCGAGGAACAGAACTCCTCGGCCACGGACGAGGGCCGTCAGCAGCGTCCGGACTTCATCGTCAAACTGCCGGGCGGCGGCATGTTCGTCATTGACGCCAAGGTGTCGCTGGCCTTCGCCGACGAGGCGGACGGCGACGAGGAAGCCCAGGCCCGCGCCATGTCGCTGCGCACCGCCGCCAGCATGAAGACCCATGTGCGCCAGCTGTCGTCCAAGGCCTATCAGGACCAGTTCAAGCCCAGCCCTGACTTCGTCGCCATGTTCGTGCCCGGCGACGCTTTCCTGGCCGCAGCGCTTGACCACGAGCCGGACCTGATGACCACGGCCATGGCCTCGCGCGTGGTCATCGTGACGCCCACCACCCTGTTCGCCCTGTGCAAGGCGGTCGCCTACGGCTGGCGCGCCGAAGAGCAGGCCAAGAACGCCGAGGACGTCGCCAGGCTGGGCAAGGAACTCTACAAGCGCCTGTCGGTCATGGGCGGCCACGCCGCCTCGGTCGGCAAGGCGCTGGACGCGGCGGTGTCCCGCTACAACCAGTTCGTCGGATCACTGGAGAGCCAGGTCATGGTCTCGGCACGCCGCTTCGAGGACCTGCAGGTCAATCACGAGGGCAAGGACCTGCCCGAACTGAACGCGGTCGAGCAGTCGCCCCGCGCCCTCAGCCGCCCGGAGCTGCTGAACGCGCCGGAGTGACGCTGACGTGTGACAAACACGCTTGACCTGGTGAAGACGGGCTGTAAAACTTGCTTGTCAAATCAGTTCACATGCGGCGGGGCCCATGAAATCGACGAAACCTCTCGGCCTGAAAGGCGTCGCGATCCTGTTCGGCCTGGTCTTGCTGATCGGCTTCTTCGGCGGCCTGGGCAGCGGCTTCCTGGCCGATCGCCCCGGTTCTGGCGCGTTCTGGACGACCGTCGCCTTCACGACGGTGATGATGGCCGCTGTCCTGGGCGTGTCCTTCTGGTGGTGGAGCCGCCTCGACGAGGCTGCGCGCGAGGCTCACAAATGGGCTTGGTACTGGGGCGGCAGCAGCGGAATGCTGATCGGCCTGGTTTTCATGCTGGTGCTGACCACGCGCCCGGCGGACATCGCTCTTCCCGCCAGCCTTGGCGAGACCCCGGCCGAACTTGTCGGCGCAGGCATGGTCATCACCCTGGGCTTCCAACTCATCGGCTACGGCCTGGCCTGGGCCTGGTGGTGGGTGGGCCGTCGTTGAGGAGAATGCCGTGAGCGATAGCGCTTTCCTGGGCGACAGGCCCTTGGCTCGAACCGCTGTGTTGTTCCTGTTGAAGATGGCGGCGGGCGTCGTCTGGCTTGCCGGCGCCGCCTGGGGGGGCGCCTATCTGTCCAAGGGCGGCGACGAGCTTGTTCTGAAGGCCCTCGCCGCCGCAGCCGTGGTTCTGCCGGTCTTCATCTGGATTGCTGTTCTGCGCCGCCAGGCTGCCATCGATGAGCTGGAAGAGCGTCTGGCCCTGATGACGCAGGCCCAGGGCGGCTGGTGGGCCCTGGCCTACGGCTCGACCCTGTTCGTCATCTCGAGCCTGATGGGGGATGGCGTCAGTCCTGTCATGTTGGCGACCTTGCCCGCGGGCGGTTTCCTGTTCGGCGAGGCGATGGCCCAGGTGGCGCGTTTCAACCTGTCGCGTCCCGGCAAGGAGAGGCGCGCATGAAAAACCGCCTCAAGGTGCTGCGCGCCGAGCGCGACTGGAGCCAGGCGCACCTGGCCGACGAACTGGGCGTGTCGCGTCAGACCGTGAACGCGCTCGAGACCGGCCGTTACGACCCCTCCCTGCCGCTGGCGTTCAAGATCGCCCGGCTGTTCCAGATGCCGATCGAGTCCATCTTCATCGACGAAGAAGGCTGACGGCGTTTTCTTTTCTTTGCGACCCTAGGAGCCTGACCATGATCCGCCGACTCTGGAGCCGCGCCGCCGCCTCCGTTTCCGCCGCCGCCCTGACGGTGGTCCTGCTGGCGCCGACCACGCCCGCCTTGGCCCAGGCCGCTCCCG
>NZ_DAMCNG010000134.1:0-7590 GCF_032107865.1 Brevundimonas sp. | reverse complement strand
TGGCCGAGCCGCCGCCCGCGCCGTCCGCGCGCACGCCGAACAGGGTCAGACCCCCGCCGTCCGACGGCGCCGCCTCGGCGCCGCCCCCGCCGTTGCGGAAGAAGGCGTCGAAGCGCGACAGCACGCCCAGATCGATCTCAGATAGAGGCCGTGCCTCCACGGCCTGCGGCGTCGGCGCCGCGAACAGCCAGACCAGCCGCCCCGCCTGCACCACAAGAAGCAGGATCAGCGTCGCCTCGACCACGCGCCGCAGCGACGGACGGCGAAGGGACAGGCTCCCCTTGCCCAACGAAACGGCGCTCAGTTTGCGAAGGCCAGCGAGCAAGGAAGACATCCCCCACGGCCTCTCGCGGCCGCAACGCCTCCCTAGGCGGATGCTCCGTACCCGGCTCGCTCCGAACCATGACAGCGCCGAGAAGTTGTCACGACAGATGCGGCGGGTTCGGAGGGAATGACGCGAAACATTCACCCTCCCTCGGCGGCAGGCATAAAAAAGCCGGGAGGCCGCTGGGGCCTCCCGGCTCAAATGTCGGGCGCAGTCTGCGCTTAGAAACGCGCCGTCAGGCTGACCGAGGCGCTCTGGCCCAGGTCGTACTGGTTGATGCGGATCTTGTTGCCCTTCTCCTGGTACTCCTCGAAGTCCGTCCCCAGCAGGTTGCGCAGTTCCAGTGCGAAGCCCAGGTCGCGGCCCTTCACGGTGAAGTCCTTGCGATAGACGAAGTCGAGAACGGCGCCCGGCTCCTGCAGGTAGTCAGGCTCGCGCGCCGTGCCGACGCCGGCGCCGCGTGCGGTGATCCGCTCCGAGACGTAGTTCAGGATGAAGGTCGCCTGCGACCGCGCCGTGTCGTCTTCCCAACCCAGTTGCAGGTTGGCGACGTGCTCCGACTGGCCTTGCAGACGGCTGCCGTCCTGGATGAAGAAGGACGCCTGTTCGGGACGCCCGCCGCCGCCCAGCGTAACGACGGTGTCGCCCTCACCGACCGAAACCTCGGAGTCCGACCAGGTGTAGTTGGCCTGCACCAGCCAGCGCTTGTTGGAGATGAAGGCCGCCTGATCGGCGAACTCGAAATACTTCTTCACCTCGGCCTCGACGCCCATGACGGTCGCTTCCGGCGCGTTGAGGAAGGTCTGCTGACGCTGGTTGCCGACATCGACGATCACCGCTTCGACCGGCTTGTCCAGCTTCTTGTAGAAGACGCCCGCCGTGACGAACTGCTGGCGGCCGAAATACCATTCCCAGCGCGCGTCCAGGTTCAGGATCTCGGTGTCCGTCAGATAGGGGTTGCCGATGAAGACGCGATCGCTTTCCGGGTCGGTATAGGCCTGGGGCGCCAGTTCGCGGAACTGCGGACGGCCGATGGTCTTGGACGCGCCGAAGCGCAGCTGCTGATCCTCGGTGAAGTTCCACGTCGCGGTGAACGACGGCAGCCAATACTGCTCCTCGATCTCCGTCGCATCATAGGACGAGGTTCCGCCGAACAGGTCGCGCGGGGTCACGCTCTGCTGGCCGTCCTCGAAGCGGACGCCGAAGGTGGTGCGCACGGTCGGCACGAACTCGGCGTCGACCATGGCGTAGATCGCGTTGACCTTCATGTCGGCGTCATAGGCGTTGGCGCCGTTCGAGCCGGCGATCTCGCGCAGCTGCAGGGTCCACGGATTGATGTTGAAGTCCGAGAACAGATAGTCGATCCGCGCGCGACGCTGGCTGTCGGTCAGGCCGTTGACGGCCTCGAACTGCAGGTCGTGACGCTCGGCCGAGCGGGTGTTGTCCAGGGTCGAGGCGCCGACGCTGATGGTCGCCTCGCGGCCCGCCGCCATCGGCAGCTTATAAGCCAGGTCCACGCCGCCGGACCAGATTTCGTCGTCCAGCTCGCTGAACGAGATCTGGTTGCCCTGGACGTTGTGGATCAAGCGGTCCTGAGCGTCGACGCCGTACTGGAAGCGCGATTCATAGGGGGCGTCGCGCGAGGTCTTGGCGTAGGCCGCGCGCCAGTCCAGCTTCCACTCGCCGTCGGCGCCGAAGTAGTGCTCGCCCGCCAGTTGGCTGGTGAACAGCTGACGCACGAACCACTCCGTGTAGTCGTTGCGGATCACGCTGCCGCCGGCGTCGAAGTCCGGCCCGGCCGAGGTGCGCGCGCGCTTGGTCGTGGTGCGGACGTAGAGGTTGGTCCACTTCACCTCATGATCGTCGGTCGTCAGCGACAGCCCGCCCAGGAAGTTCAGGCGCACGTCGTTCTGGTTGGACTCGACGTCGAAGGTCGAGACCGGCACCAGGTCGTCGCCCTGGAACTGGCCCTCTTCCTGGATCGCCTGGCGGGTGCGCCAGGAGTTGTCGTAACCGGCCACGGCGATGACGCCCAGGTCGCCGATCTCGGTCGGAGTGCGGAAACCGCCCGCCAGCTCCAGGCTGCCGTCGACCGGCGTCTGCTGACGCTGCATCAGACGCAGCGGCGCATTGACCATCGAGCGGCCCATCCGCTGCAGCTCAGCGGCCGAGAAGTTGGCCATGTTGATCTGCTTGCCGGTGCGGAAGGCCAGATCGATCGGCCCCGGAATCTTGCGGGTCTCGTCGTCGAAGCCGGTCCAGTCGGTGTCCGAGCCGTAGTAGACCAGATTGTCGCGGCCCGTCGTCTCGGTATTGCCGCCGATGCCCGCCTTGAAGGTCAGGAACGGTTCGGCCGGGGCGTCCACGGTGCGCAGGTCGATGACCCCGCCGCCGAACTCGCCCGGATAGTTGGGGGAATAGGACTTCTGAACCGTCACGCCCGCCAGGATGCTGGAGGGGAACAGGTCCAGCGGCACCACGCGCTGCAGCGGCTCGGGGCTGGGCAGCGGCGAACCGTTCAGCAGGGCCGAGGAATAGCGCTCGCCCAGGCCGCGCACATAGACGAAGCGGCCCTCGACGATCGACAGGCCGGTCACGCGGGTCAGGGCGGCGGCGGCGGTGGAGTCGCCGGTGCGCTGCAGGTCTTCCGACGTCAGGAAAGCGGCCACTTCGGCGCTCTGACGGTTCTGCTGCGGGATGTTGCGGCCCAGGACGACGATATCGCCCAACTGGGTGGCCGGGGTCTGCGACACCTGATCCGGGCTTTCCGGATCGGCGGGCAGTTCATTGCTCAGAGCCACGGCGGCGACGGGGGCGGACGCCTGGGCGAGCGCGAGGCTGGGCGCGCCGAAAGCGGCGACCAGGGCGCTGCTGGCCAGCAGCAGCCCGTTACGGGTCAGGGTCTTGTTCTTCATGTTCGGCTGCCTTGCGTAGGTCGAGAGAAGCTGGACGCTCAAAGGGTCGGCGGCGGCCCTTTCGGACCGCCGCCTCGCCAGAGGGTTCATCAGCACTTCGCGTTGGCGGTCAGGCCGCAGGTCCAGCCCTGCCACCAGGTGTCCGAAGCGTTCTTCACGGCGCCGATGTAGTCGGTGTCGGTGAAGGCGGCGTGGACGCTCGAGGCCTTGACCGGAGTCACGGCGGTTTCATTGGCGCCGTTGATGAAGGTCAGCACCTGGTTGGTGATCGTCACGCCTGCGGCCGGGGCGGTCAGGGTCGAGGTTCCCTTGGCCGTGTTGTTCGCGCCGGCCGTGAAGATCGGCTCCGAACGGGCGGCTCCGCTGGCGCGGTAGGAGATGCCGCAGGACATGAAGACCGAGTTGAACACCGGGTTCACGCTGGCCGTGTCGGCGTCGGCGATGTCCAGGCAACCGGCCAGCGAACCGGCGGCGCTGGTGAAGACCGAGTTGACGACGGTCGCCTTCGTGCCCGTGTCGAAGTGGGCGACGGTGTGGGCGTCGGTCGGCGAGTTGCGGCCCACCATCGTCCAGTTGGCGATCTTGGGCTGCGAGTTGTAGCGCTGGGCGAGCGGGGTCGAGGCCGGAGCGGCCGAGAACTCGAAACCGGCCGAGCGGCTGGTCGCGTTCGGGGCGCGCTGGGTCACGATGCCGAACTGGGCGCCGCCGCGCCAGCCGGTGTCGGTGTCGAAGGCGTCGTCGTCGGCGCCGTTGATGACGATGCGCTTCAGGTTGACGTTGCCGCCGAAGATTTCGATGCCGTCGTCCGACGAGTTGTAGGACTGGACGTATTCGATGGTCGTGCCCGCGCCGACGCCGGCCAGGGTCAGGGCCTGCAGCTCGTTGCCGGTCGAGATCTCAAAGCCCGAATAGCGAATCTGGACGTAGCGCAGACGGCCCGAGTTGTCGTTGACGTTGCCGCCGCCGTAGAAGGCGTTGGTGCCTTCCACCTGGCCGGTGCAGGTGACAGGCGCGGTCAGCTGGCAGTTGGCCTGGGGCGCGCGGCCGGCGATGACGATGCCGCCCCACTGACCGTGCGAGTTCTCGTTGGTCGTGCCTTCGACGTTCTGGCGGCTGGTGAAGATAATCGGCTGCGAGGCTGTGCCTTCGGCGTAGATCTGCGAGCCACGGTTGACCAGCAGGTAGTCGCCGCCGCCCGAGGCGAACATGGTCACGCCCGCTTCGACCGTCAGAATGCCCTGGGTGCCGGTGTTGGCCGAGGCGTCGACGCCGCCGTCCGTGCCGACCGCCGTGCGGCCCGAGATGGAGTAGATGGTGCCGGCGCGCAGCGGCACGGTCAGCGCGCCGTTGATCTGCTGCGGCAGCTGGCAGTTGCGCAGCGTGCCGTTGGCCATGGTGCCGACGTTGGCGAAGCCGGCCGGGCAGTCAGCTGCGGCCTGGCCGTTGCCGCCATTGCCGTTCCCATTGCCGTTCCCGTTCCCGTTGCCATTGCCGAAGTCGCCTTCGCCGGGCGAGGCCACCTCGGCCGATCCGCCGC
Organism: Brevundimonas sp.; assembly: GCF_032107865.1. Classification (GTDB taxonomy): domain Bacteria; phylum Pseudomonadota; class Alphaproteobacteria; order Caulobacterales; family Caulobacteraceae; genus Brevundimonas. The sequence continues at coordinate 2,813 of NZ_DAMCNG010000134.1, read as the reverse complement.
AGGCCGCCAGGGCGAGCGCGCTGGCCGCCACGGCGAGCATGGTCTTGAAGCTGCTGTTCATCGTCATCCACCGGTCTGGTCAAAAGATGCGACAGTGGGCGGCCTATCCGTCACGGATGGCCCTGCTTCCCTCCTGCCTCGGCGGCATGGATAGCGGCTGCTGTTTCCGAAGCTTGCGCGCTTCAGTGACGGATCGGCTTAGGTTTCTTGCCGTTTTGTCGCCGCTTGAGTGACAAAATGTCCGGCGACGGAGCTAGCCGCGCCTCAAAGCCGCGCCTCGAGTTCCGCGTGACGCTTGTATCCAGGGCGCGTCTGGCGCAACACAGCGCGCCGGTCTTCCCGCCGGTCCCGACACACAAGAAGACGAGACACCGTATGGGCGGCTGGAACGTGCGTAAGCGCATCACTGTCAACGCACAGGAACGCAGCCTGGCTCGCAGCCTCAGCTGGCCGCACCTGATGGCCATGGGCGTGGGCGCCATCGTCGGCACCGGCATTCTGACCCTGATCGGCATCGGCGCGGACAAGGCCGGTCCGGCCGTCCTGCTGTCCTTCCTGATCGCGGGCTTCGTCTGCGCCTGCGCCGCCCTGGCCTATGCCGAGATGGCCTCGACCATCCCCGCCTCGGGCAGCGCCTATACCTACAACTACGTCGTCATCGGCGAGGTCGTCGCCTGGATCATCGGCTGGAGCCTGATCCTGGAATACAGCCTGGTGGTCAGCGCCGTGGCCGTCAGCTGGTCCGGCTATGCGGCGCCCCTGCTGCATGACTGGCTGGGCCTTCCCATGGCCCTGATGCAGGGGCCGCACGCAGGCGGCGTCGCCAACGTGCCCGCCCTGTTCATCATCCTGGTCATCGCCGGAATGCTGATCATCGGCACCCGCAAGAGCGCCACGCTGAACCTGGCCCTGGTGGTCGTGAAGCTATCGGCCCTGGTGCTGTTCGTCTGGTTCGCCCTGCCCCACTTCAACGGCGCCAACCTGGAACCGTTCAGCCCCTTCGGCTTCGGTCGCACCATGGGCGAGGACGGTGTCGAGCGCGGCATCATGGCCGCCGCCGCCATCATCTTCTCGGCCTTCTACGGCTTCGACGCCATCGCCACGGCGGCCGAGGAAACCCGCAATCCCAAGCGCGACCTGGCCATCGGCATCGTCGGCTCCATGTTGGTCTGCGCCGCCATCTACACCATCATCGCCACGGCCGCCCTGGGCGCTGCGCCCTTCACCCTGTTCGCCAACAGCCCCGAGCCGCTGGCCCTGATCCTGCGCGAGATCGGCCAGCCGGGCGCCGCCCACTTCCTGGCCGTGACGGCGGTGCTGACCCTGCCGACCGTCATCCTGGCCTTCTTCTATGGTCAAAGCCGCATCTTCTTCGTCATGGCCCGCGACGGCCTTCTGCCGCGCGGCCTGTCGCAACTGTCGGCCAAGGGCGCGCCGCTGCGCATCACCGCCTTCACCGTCGCCATCGTCGGGACCATCGCCCTGTTCTTCCCGCTGGGCGAAATCGTCGCCCTGGCCAACGCCGGCACCCTGGTGGCCTTCAGCTCCGTGGCCCTATGCATGCTGATCCTGCGTCGTCGCTCGCCCGAGCTGCCGCGCGGCTTCCGCACGCCGCTGGCCTGGATCATCGGCCCCGTCGCCATCGCCGGCTGCCTGTACCTGCTGGCCAGCCTGCCGCAGAAGACGCAGCTGTGGTTCCTGATCTGGAACGTCGTCGGCGTCGGCGCCTATCTGCTCTACGGTCGTCGCTTCAGCGTCGCCCGCCGCGAGGCCAAGGAAGCCGAACAGGCCGCCGCCGACTGATCCATGTGGGGGCGCTGCGACCGGCGCCCCCGCTAATCCTCAACCGGGCCAGGCGACGCCCCCCGCCGCCTGCTATCCAGACGCCTCGCCCCGATGGCCGGATGGCGGAGCGGTTACGCGGCGGAGTGCATATCCGTCCAGCCTGGTTCGATTCCAGGTCCGGCCTCCATCGGGGCGCCCTGCCGTTCAGGAGCCGCCCCCATGCACCGACTCGCGCCCCCGATCGACGCCGTGGAATGGCTGAACACGCCCGAGCCGGTGCGTCTGGAAGAGCTGCGGGGAAAGGTCGTCTGCATCGCCTTTCTGCAACGCCTCTGCCCCGGTTGCTCGCACTACGCCCTGCCCCAGGCCCGGCGCGTGGCCGAGACCTTCACCTCCGGCGAGGTCGCCGTCCTGGGCGTCCACAGCGTTTTCGAGCATCACGACCAGCAGTCGGACCGCGCAGGCCTGACCCAATGGCTGGCCGAGCACGGCTGTCGCTTTCCGGTCGCCATCGACGCGCCCTCGGCCGACACCACCGCGCCGCGCACCATGACCGCCTTCAATCTTCAAGGCACGCCCAGTCTGGTGCTGGTCGACCGTCTGGGCCGGATGCGGATGCGCCGTTTCGGCCCCGTCTCGGACATGGCGCTGGGCGCGGAAATCATGGCCCTGCTGCTGGAGCCTGCAACCGCCGCGTGAAAGACGCCCGCACCTGCTTGCCCCAGCGTCAAATGCTCATTTTATTGATCACTCAGAACGCAAAATCAGTGACTTAGGCCAAAACCATAAAGGGCTTGGCGCCTGATCCGTTATCGTGCCCACTATCCTGGACGGCGAACCAGAGGGGATCGCCTTCACAGTGAGCAGACGATATGGCCGCCCCCTTCTCCACGGATAAGGTCTTCATCGGCGGCGTCTGGCGCCCCGCTAGCGGCGAAGCGACCCTGCCGATCGAGAACCCTTCGACGGGCGAAGTCATGGGCGCTCTGGCCGCCGGCGCCGCCGCTGACGTGGACGCCGCCGTCCGC
>NZ_DAMCNG010000133.1:0-7607 GCF_032107865.1 Brevundimonas sp. | reverse complement strand
TTCGCCGACGGTTTCGACGGAGCGGCCCTGCTGCAACGGGCCGGGTTCGCCCTGCCGGTGACGGACGTGGACCGGGTGACGGTGCGCTATGGCGATCCCTTCGCCCTGATGCGCGACCTGCGCGCCATGGGCGAGACCAATGTGCTGGCCGGGCCGATTCGACCGCTCAGCCGCCCCGTGCTGGCCCGCGCGGCCCAGCTCTACGCCGAGCGCCACGCCGAGGCGGACGGGCGCATCCCCGCCACCTTCGAGATGGTGCATCTGGCCGGATGGGCGCCGCACGACAGCCAGCAGAAGCCCGCCAGACGCGGCTCGGCCAAGACCCGCCTGGCCGACGCCCTGGGCGTTCGGGAGCAGACCGGCGAAGAGGGCTGACGCCCGCCGTCCTTGGGTCTAGCCCCCGCTGATGGCGGCGCTGATATTCGTGGAGATGTAGTCATACATGGCCGTCGACCGCGCCGCGAATGCGGCCACGGCGCCGATGATGACCAGGAAGATCAGGGCGCAGATCAGGCCGTATTCAATGGCCGTGGCGCCGCCTTCGTCGCGGTGGAACCGGCAGATGAAACCCTTCACGCCCGGCCCTCCCCTGTCGTCGGCCTGTCAGAGCAGATCGCGCAGCCAGGCGATCAGCGGTTCATCGGCCGGAGGCATGGGATAGGCCGACAGCTTGTCCGGCTTCACCCAGGCCAGACCCGCGTGCTCGCGCGCCTCGACCACGCCGGACCAGCGCCGGCACAGGTAGAGTGGCATCAACAGGTGAAAGGATTCGTAAGCGTGACTGGTAAACACGAAGGGGGCCAAGCAGGCCTCTTTCACGTCGATTCCCAGTTCTTCCTTCAGCTCGCGGATCAGAGCGGCCTCGGGCCGCTCGCCCGGCTCGACCTTGCCGCCGGGAAACTCCCACAGGCCCGCCAGTTGCTTGCCCTCGGGCCGTTTGGCGATCAGCACGCGGCCGTCCGGGTCGATCAGGGCGACGGCGACGACCAGGACGGTGGGAACGGCGGGCGTCTCGCTCACGAGCGGTAGTCCCCGTTGATCTCGATGTAGCGCTTGGTCAGATCGCAGGTCCACACCGTGGCCGAAGCCCGGCCCGAGGCGACATGAACGGTGATGTCGATCTCGGCGTTCTTCATATAGGCGCTCATGACCGCCTCGTCGTAGGTCGGCGACGGCGCGCCGTCAACGGCCGCGACGTGCGGGCCGAAGCGGATGGCCAGACGGTCGCGATCGACCGCCTCCTCCGTCTTGCCCACGGCCATGACGATGCGGCCCCAGTTGGCGTCCTCGCCGGCGATGGCGGTCTTGACCAGGGGGCTGTCGGCGATCGACTTGGCCAGTTTGCGCGCCGAGGCGGGCGAAGCGGCGCCCTCGACCGTCACCTTGACGAACTTGGTCGCGCCCTCGCCGTCCTTCACCAGCTGATGCGCCAGGTCGAGCATGACGTCGTCCAGCGCGGCCGAGAATTCCTTCAGGCGGCGGTCGCCGACGCGGCCGATGCGCGGCGCGCCGGACGCGCCCGTGGCGAACAGCAGCGCCGTGTCGTTGGTCGAGGTGTCGCCGTCCACCGTCACGCTGTTGAAGGTGGTGCGGACGTGCAGGTTCAGCAGGGCCTTCAGCACCGGCGGGGCGATGTCGGCGTCGGTGACGATGAAGGCCAGCATGGTCGCCATGTCCGGCGCGATCATGCCCGAACCCTTGGCGATGCCGGCGATGCGGACCTTGACGCCTTCGATCTCGCACTCGGCGTATGATCCCTTGGGGAAGGTGTCCGTGGTCATGATGCCCAGACCGGCCTGCGCCCAGGCGTCGGCCTTCAGACCGGCTTCGACCTCGGGCAGGCGGGCGGTGATCTTCTTGTCGTCCAGCACCACGCCGATGACGCCGGTCGAGGCCAGCATGACGTCGCGCTGGCGACAGTCGAAGCGTTTGGCGACCTCCGAGGCCGTGCGGCGCGCGGCGTCGGCGCCCGCCTTGCCGGTGAAGGCGTTGGCGCAGCCGGCGTTGACGACCAGGGCCTTCACCCCTTCGCCGCCCTTGTCGGCGTCCAGATGACGCTTGCACCAGTCGACCGGCGCCGAGCCGACCTTGTGCCGAGTGAAGACGCCCGCGCAGGACGCGCCCTCGGGGAAGCGGAAGACCACAAGGTCGTCGCGCTCATGCTTGTAGAAGCCCGCGCGGGGGGTGGCGATCTCGACCCCGCCGATCGGCGGAATCGCCGGGAAGGGCACGGCCAGCGGCGAGATCATCAGGCCCGGCTTGCCCGGCGCGGCGGCGACCGCCTGGGCGGCGGATTGCGTCGCGCGCTTCAGGGCCGAGGCCAGCGGATCGAGCGCCTTCTCAATGGCCGTTTCGATCATCTTGCCGGTCGAGGCGGACTTGGCGGGCGGCTGGCTCATGAGGGGTTTCCGGCGGAAGAAGCGGACGTTTTCTGGGCCGCAGGCGGAGCTGCGGACTCAACGGGGGCGGATGGCGGAGCCGTCTTGGCCCCGTCCAGGGTGATCTCGACCTCGGCCTGGCCGCGAAGCTGCTCCAGCAACTGGCGGACGCCTTCATAGGTCAGATAGCGCACGATCTGAGGCCGCGCCTGCTCCAGCGTCGGCGGGGTTTCGACGCGGCGATCCTCGACCTTGAGCACGGCCCAGCCGGTCTCGGTCTGGATCGGGCCGACGACCGCGCCCGGCGTCTGGCCCTGCAGGGCGGCGGCGTAGGGACCGGGCAGAACGTCCAGCGTGGAATAGCCCAGGTCGCCGCCGGAATAGCGGGTGGCGTCGTCAATGGAGCGTTGGGCGGCGACGGCCTCGAAGGCCGCCCCCTGGCCCAGAACGCCCAGGACGGCGTCGGCCTGTTCCTTGGTCGGCGCCAGAATCAGGCGCACTCGCACCTCTTCGGTGGCGCGGGCCAGACGCTGTTGCTCGGCGTAGAGGCGTTCGACCGCCTGTTCGGACACGGCGCCGGACACCACCTTCTCGACCAGCATGTCGCCCAGGATGCGTTCGCGCACGGCCTGCAGGCGGCGCTGGGCGGCAGGGCTGGAATCGAGACCGCGTCGCTCGGCCTCGGCGGCCAGCAGCTTCTGATCGACCACTTCGTCCATCACCCGACGGAACAGCTCGGATGAGGCGTCCAGAGGATCGTCCTCGCCGATCAGCCCCTGCGCCACAGCCTCGCGACGCACGTCCGAGGCCCAGACGGCGCGATCGTTGACCCTGGCCACGACGCGGTCGTTCTTTTCCGGTGCGGCCTCGTCGCCGCCGCGCCCGCAGGCGGCGACGCCCAGCGCCAGCCCGACGACGGCGACCAGAAACAGGCTGTGGAGGGGACGCGGCGCTCGCATCGGACGCTCCGGGCAAGGGTCTGTGGACAGGCCGTCGAAACGGACATTCGCGCCTGAAACACGCCGCCTTAAAAAGGCCCTCGCGTTGACAGGGATAAGGGCGGTGCTTAAGTCCCGCCTGCGCCCAAGTCGAGGGGTTTTCGATCGTCTGCGCGGCCCTTCGCGCGCCCTCATCTGCAGGGAAGGCCCGGGGCCGGCGTGATCGCGGCCCTCCGACCGGGTGAAACTGTCTTTCTCAGAGCCTTCAGCCGCTCGACCGCCTGACCCGGATCGCCCATGCTCGGCTTCGCCAAGAAATTTCTCGGTTCCTCCAACGACCGCAAGGTCAAGGCCTTCATGGGCCAGGTCGATAAGATCAACGCCCTTGAATCCAAGTTCGAGGCCTTCTCGGACGACGAACTGCGCATGATGACGCAGACGTTCCGCGACCGCATCGAGGCCGGCGAGAGCCTGGACAAGCTGCAGAATGAGGCTTTCGCCGTGGTGCGCGAAGCCTCCAAGCGCGTGCTGGGTCAGCGTCAGTACGACGTGCAGATGACCGGCGGCATGATCCTGCATGAAGGCGGCATCGCCGAAATGCGCACCGGCGAGGGCAAGACCCTGGTCGCCGTGGCCCCGGTCTATCTGAACGCCCTGGCGGGCAAGGGCGTCCACGTCGTCACCGTCAACGACTATCTGGCCCGCCGCGATGCGGAACAGATGGGCAGGGTCTACCGCTTCCTGGGTCTTGAGGTCGGCGTCATCGTCAACGGCCTGTCGCAGGGCCAGCGCCAGATGGCCTACAACGCCGACATCACCTACGGCACCAACAACGAATTCGGCTTCGACTACCTGCGCGACAACCTGGTCTATGACCGTCGCGAGATGGTGCAGCGCGGCCACCACTTCGCCATCGTCGATGAAGTCGACTCCATCCTGATCGACGAGGCGCGCACGCCGCTGATCATCTCGGGCCCGACCGAGGACCGTTCGGATCTCTACAAGGTGCTGGACGCCCTGGTGAAGGAACTGGTCAAGGACAAGGACACCTACGACCTCGACGAGAAGCAGCGCCAGGCCCTGCTGACCGAGCTGGGCTCGGAGCGGATGGAGCAGATGCTTCAGGACGCCGGCCACTTCGCCGAGGACACCGTCGACCTGTACGACCCGGCCAACGTCAGCCTGGTCCACCACACCAACCAGGCCCTGCGCGCCAACACGCTTTACACGCGCGACAAGGACTACATCATCAAGGACGGCGAGATCGTCCTGATCGATGAATACACCGGCCGCATGATGACGGGCCGTCGCCTGTCCGAAGGTCTTCACCAGGCCATCGAGGCCAAGGAAGACGTCAAGATCATGCCCGAGAACCAGACCCTGGCCTCGGTGACCATCCAGAACTATTTCCGCCTCTACGAAAAGCTGTCCGGCATGACCGGCACGGCCGCGACCGAGGCCCAGGAATTCCTCGACATCTACAAGATGGACGTCCTGGAAGTGCCGACCAACCGTCCGATCCAGCGCAAGGATTACGACGACGAGGTCTATCGCACCTTCAAGGAAAAGAACGCCGCCATCGCCGCCCAGATCGCGGAATGCCACGTTCGCGGCCAGCCGATCCTGGTCGGCACCGTCTCGATCGAGAACTCCGAAGAGCTGTCGGAAGTCCTGAAGACCTACAACTACAAGGTCGAGCGTTCGCGCACCCTCAAGCCCGAATACGCGGGCCGCGAGAAGGAAGCGCAGAAGGTCGGCGACGCCGCCTATGACATCGAATACGCCACCGGCCACGGCATTCCGCACAACGTCCTGAACGCGCGCCAGCACGAGCAGGAAGCCTATATCGTCGCTGACGCCGGTCTGCCGGGCGCCGTGACCATCGCCACCAACATGGCCGGCCGCGGCACCGACATTCAGCTGGGCGGCAACCTGGAGATGCGCATCCAGCGCTGGACCCAGGAACAGCGCAACATGGCCGTCGCCGTGACGCCGGAAGACCTTGAGGCCAAGGAAGCCGAGTTCAAGGCCGAGATCGCCGCCGCCAAGGAACAGGCCATGGCCGCCGGCGGCCTGTTCGTCCTGGGCACCGAGCGCCACGAGAGCCGCCGCATCGACAACCAACTGCGCGGCCGCACCGGCCGTCAGGGCGACCCCGGCACCTCGAAATTCTACCTGTCGTGCGAAGACGACCTGCTGCGCATCTTCGCCGGCGACCGCCTGGACGGCATCATGAAGTCCTTCGGCGTGGCCGAGGGCGAGGCCATCAGCCACCCCTGGCTGAACCGCGCCGTCGAAACCGCCCAGAAGCGCGTCGAAGCCCGCAACTACGACATGCGCAAGAACGTGCTGAAGTACGACGACGTCGTGAACGACCAGCGCAAGGCCGTGTTCGAACAGCGCCAGGAGTTCATGGACTCCGAAGACCTGTCGGAACTGGTCGGCGACTTCCGCAACGATGCGATCAATGACCTGGTCGAACGCTATATGCCGCCCAAGGCCTATGCCGAGCAGTGGGACATCGACGGTCTGGACGAGAAGGTGAAGTCCACCCTCGGCCTGGAACTGCCGCTGCATGACTGGGCCGCCGAGGAAGGCGTCTCCAACGAGGAGATCGAGGAACGCATCCTCGCCGCCGCCGACGTGCGCGCCGCCGAACGTCTGGAGCTGATCGGCGCCGATCAGACGCGCGGCCTCGAAAAGCAGTTCATGCTGCAGATGATCGACATGCAGTGGCGCGAGCACCTGGTCCATCTGGACCACCTGCGCGGCGTCATCGGCCTGCGCGGCTACGGCCAGCGCGACCCGCTGAACGAATACAAGACCGAAGCCTTCAACCTGTTCGAGACGCTGCTGCACGACCTGCGCCACAACGTCACGCGCTGGCTGATGACGGTCGAGTTCCAGTTCCAGGCGCCCCCGGCGATGGAGATGCCCGAGTTCCAGGAAATCCACCTGAATCCCGGCACCGGCGAGAACGAGATGCTGAACCCGATGGCCCAGAATCCGGAAGGCCAGCTGACCGGCGACGACCGCTCCAAGCTGCCCGTCGAGGCCCTGCCCATCGGCTGGGAGCGCACCAGCCGCAACGGCGACTGCCCCTGCGGCTCGGGTCGCAAGTTCAAGCACTGCCATGGTAGTTTGATCTAAAAATAATGAGGCGGGTTCGCGAAGGCGGCCCGCCTTTTTCTTTGGCCGGTGACGCCGCTCGCGGCGCGGGTTAGCGTAGCGTCATGAACTACAAGCCCCTGTTCTCACGCGCGCTCGGCCTCGATCCGGAACGCCTGCATTTCGCCGCCCACAGCCACCACCTGTGGCCCGATGTCAGCTTCGACGGCCAGGTCCAGGCCTGGGCCGAGGCCAACCGCTTCGCCGACCGCAAATGGGATCTGGTGTTCGGCGAGGTCATTCCCGAGGCGCAAGCGCATGTCGCCAGGGAACTGGGCCTGCCCTCGCCCGACAGCCTGATCTTCGCGCCCAATACCCACGAGATTCTGCTGCGCATCGTCTCGGCGGTCGACAAGGCGCCGGTGCGTATCCTGGCCACCGACGGCGAGTTCCACTCCTTCCGCCGCCAGTCGGAACGCTGGGAGGAGGCCGGTCAGGCCGTCGTCACCCGCGTACCCCTGGCCCCGTTCGCGACCTTCGCCGACCGCTTCGTCGCGGCGGCCCGGGCGGGCGGGCACGATCTGATCTTCGTCAGCCAGGTCTTCTTCCGCACCGGCGGTCTGTTCGAGCGCATCGCCGAGCTGGCGGAACTGGCCGACCCGGCGGGACCGTGGGTGGTGGTCGACGGCTATCACGGCTTCATGGCCACGCCGACCGATCTGTCGGCCGTGGCGGACAGGATCTTCTATCTGGCGGGCGGCTATAAATACGCCATGGCGGGCGAAGGCGCCTGCTTCCTGCACGCCCCGCCCGGCTTCGGCTCGCGCCCGGTCGTGACCGGCTGGTTCGCCGAGTTCGGCCATCTGGAGGGTCCGCCCGGCGGCGTCCAGTACCGCACCGACGGCGGCCGCTTCTGGGGCGCCACCTTCGACGCCAGCGCCCTTTACCGCTTCAACGCCGTGCGCCGGATGCTGGACCAGCACGGCCTGACCACGGCGATGATCGCCGACCACGCGCGCGGCCTTCAAGCCCGGTTCCAGACGGCGATCCGTTCGAACGCAGCCGGAGCGCTGGCTCAGGCCGAGATCCTGAACCCGGTCGAGGGGACGGCGCCGCGCGCCCGCTTCCTGGCCCTGCGCCACGCCGACGCCCCGCGCTGGAAGGCGGCCCTGCAGGAGATGAA
>NZ_DAMCNG010000132.1:0-7766 GCF_032107865.1 Brevundimonas sp. | reverse complement strand
GCGCCCATCCGATGACGGTGACGGTGTCCGATCTCGGCCTGACCGGCCAGATCATGGCCAGGGGCGCGACCTGGCTGGATCGTCGTGCGCTGGATCCCAACCCCTTGCCTGGGGCCGGCGGCTTCGCAGACGAGGTCGCCGTCGCCCGCGAAGCGCGCATCGACCGCCTGGCCGCCGAGGGGCTGGCCGAATGGCGTGGCGTCGGCGTGCGCTTCGCCTCTGGCCTGCTCCAAACCCTGAAGGCCCGGGAGATCGCCGATGTCGCGGAGCGGCTCCGGAATGAGACCGGCCTGGTCTTCCGTCCGACAGCCGAGGGGGACGAGGTCTCGGGCGTCTATCGCCGCCGCCTGGACCTGGCCTCGGGACGGTACGCCATGATCGACGACGGGGCGGGCTTCAGCCTTGTGCCCTGGCGGCCTCCGCTCGAACGAAATCTCGGCCGGTCGGTCAGGGGACTCGCGGGCGCCCGGGGCGAGATCGAATGGCGCCCGCCGCGCGCCCTCGGCCGCTGAGCCCGCAATTAGCACCACTCCCTGAACTGGAGTCAGCATGTCCGCTGGAAAGATCCTCTGGGGCCAGATCACCCTGGTCTTCGGTCTCATCCTCGCCGGCGTCTGGGGCGCGACCCAGTGGACCGCCTGGCGTCTCGCCTATCAGCCGGCGCTCGGCACGCCCTGGTTCGAGGTCCTTGGCCATTCGGTCTACGCCCCGCCGAGCCTCTTCTTCTGGTGGTTCGTCTATGACGCCTATGCGCCGCGCCTCTTCCTGGAGGGCGGGGCGATTGCGGCGGGTTCTGCGCTCGTCGCCATCGGCGTCTCCATCGCCATGGCGGTCTGGCGCTCGCGGGAGGCGGCGTCGGCCACGACCTATGGCACCGCGCGATGGGGCGACGCCCGTGACGCCCGCGCCGCCGGGTTGATGGGTGATGACGGCGTGCTGCTGGGCGAGATGGACGGCCGGTATCTGCGCCACGACGGACCCGAGCATGTGCTGTGTTTTGCGCCGACCCGCTCGGGCAAGGGGGTCGGTCTGGTGGTGCCGACCCTCCTGACGTGGGGCGGCTCGGCGCTCGTCCACGACATCAAGGGCGAGAACTGGTCCCTGACCGCCGGATGGCGCGCGCGCTTCGGACCCGTCCTGATGTTCGATCCGACCGATGCGCAGAGCGCCGCCTACAACCCTCTGATGGAGGTGCGGGCGGGACCGCTCGAGGTGCGCGACGTCCAGAACATCGCCGACATTCTTGTCGACCCCGAAGGCGCGCTTGAACGCCGGAACCACTGGGAGAAGACCAGCCACGCCCTTCTGGTCGGGGCCATCCTCCATGTGCTGCACGCCGAGGCCGACAAGACCCTGGCCGGGGTGGCTTCCTTCCTGTCGGATCCGGAACGGCCGATCGAAGCCACCCTTCGGCGCATGATGACGACGCCCCATCGTGACGGACGGCCTCATCCGGTGATCGCCGCCGCCGCCCGCGAACTGCTGAACAAGAGCGAGAACGAGCGGTCGGGCGTGCTCTCCACCGCGATGAGCTTCCTCGGCCTCTATCGCGACCCGATCGTCGCGGCGGTGACCGGGCGGTGCGACTGGCGCATCGCGGACCTGGTCGACGGCGAACGGCCCGTCTCCCTCTATCTCGTGGTGCCGCCCTCGGACATCAGCCGCACCAAGCCGCTGATCCGTCTGATCCTGAACCAGATCGGCAGACGCCTGACCGAGGATCTCCAGGCGCGGGCAGGGCGGCGCCGCCTCCTCATGCTTCTCGACGAGTTCCCGGCGCTCGGTCGTCTCGACTTCTTCGAAACCGCCCTGGCCTTCATGGCGGGCTATGGGCTGAAGGCCTTCCTCATCGCCCAGAGCCTCAACCAGATCGAGAAGGCCTACGGACCCAATAACGCCATCCTCGACAACTGCCATGTCCGGGTCGCCTTCGCGACCAATGACGAGCGCACCGCCAAGCGGATTTCCGAGACCCTGGGAACGGCGACCGAACTGCGGGCGATGCGGAACTACGCCGGCCATCGGCTATCCCCCTGGCTCGGTCATCTCATGGTGTCGCGCCAGGAGACGGCTCGCCCCCTCCTGACCCCGGGCGAGGTGATGCAACTGCCCTCGACTGACGCCCTGGTTCTGGCGTCGGGATGCGCGCCCCTGCGGGTGAAGAAGGCGCGGTATTACGCCGACCGTCAGCTCAAGGGGCGCGTGCTTCCGGCCCCGGCGTCCCGCGGCGCGATCCCGGGCGCGAGGGAGGATCTCCCCTGGGCGACGTCCTCACCCGCCTCCGTCGCACTGCGGCCGGAGCCGGCGATGTCCGACGACGGCGGGCTGAGACTGGAGCAGGATCCGGAGGCGCCCGACGTCCTGGCGCGAACGCCTGTGGTCGCAGACCTCCCCGGAGATCCGCCCGGTCCCGACCTCGACGAGGACGACGGCGTCGCCATCCTGCCGGACGATCTGGAGGCGCGGATGCGGCGCGTCGCCCGTCAGGCGGCGCTCGACCCTGACGACGGCATCACGCTCTAGGCCTGTGCAATGAAGAAGCCCTTCCTCACCGTCTACCTCCCGCCGGAACTGCTCGACCTCCTGGTCGCCCAGGCGAAGCGGCGGGGCGTGCCCAAGTCGACCGTCGCCGAGGCGGCCATCACCAGCTTCCTTACGCCGGACGCCGCCCAGCAGCAGGAGGCCGCGCTCGGACGGCGGCTGGACCGGCTCAATCGCCATGCCGACCGGTTGGAACGGGATCTCGAAATCGCCGTCGAGATGCTGGCGCTTTTCGTCCGGACCTGGATGGCCGCGACGCCCTCCCTGCCGGACGCCGCCCAGGCCGCGGCGCGTGCGAGAGGGCGGGATCGCTACGAGCGCTTCGTCGAAAACCTGGGGCGCCGGCTGGCGTCCGGACGGTCGTTCACGCGCGAACTGGCGTTCGAGCTCGAAGCCGCGACGCGGGACGATGTCGTCGACCGGGCTTCTGACGTCAGCCGCAGCGACATAGGCGATGCGCAAGACGAGAAACCGACGTCCTGACCTTCGCCCTGATCGTCCTGGGACGAAGGGACGAGGTCGGTCATTCCGCCGATCGCCTGTCTTTCTACGCCTCGGCCCTACTACGCCCTTGGCCTTGTTGAACTCCCGCGATTTGCGGTTCTCTTGTCGCCCCCGTCCGGATCGCCCGCCGATCCGTCCTCGCAGACGGGACCGCCATGACCACGCAAGCGCGCAGCCTGAAAATGCTCCGCACGGCCTTTGGCCCGGCGCTCCTGGCCGCGTTGTCGGATCCGGATGTGGTGGAGGTCATGCTCAATCCGGATGGCCGGGTCTGGCTGGATCGGTTGACGAGCGGGCTTGAACTGACGCCGCATCGCCTGGAGCCCGCCGAGGGCGAGCGGGTCGTCAGACTGGTGGCCCACCACGTCGGACAGGAGGTCGACGAGACCCGTCCCCGCATCTCGGCTGAACTGCCGGAAACCGGGGAGCGGTTCGAAGGCCTGCTGCCGCCCATTGTTCGCGCGCCGGCCTTCGCCATCCGCAAGCCGGCCGTCGCCGTCTTCACCCTCGACGACTATGTCGCCGCCGGGATCATGCTCGCCGGGCAGGCGCAAAGCCTGCGCGACGCCGTCGGCCAGCGCCGCAACATCCTTGTGGTCGGGGGCACCTCCAGCGGCAAGACGACCCTGGTCAACGCCCTGCTCGCTGAGATGGCGGGGAGCGACGACCGGATCATTCTCATCGAGGACGTCCGGGAACTGCAATGCGCGGCGCCCAATACCGTGGCGCTGCGCACCCGGGATGGTGCGGTAACCCTGACCGATCTGGTGCGCTCCGCCCTTCGCCTGCGCCCGGACCGCATTCCCATCGGGGAGGTCCGCGGCGCCGAGGCGCTCGATCTCGTGAAAGCCTGGGGCACGGGACATCCGGGCGGCGTCGGCACCCTCCACGCCGGATCCGCGCACGGCGCGCTCCATCGGCTCGAGCAACTCATCCAGGAAGCGGTCCTCGTGCCGCCCCGCGCCCTCATCGCCGAGACCATCCATCTCGTCGCTGTCCTGGCCGGTCGAGGCGCCGAGAGACGTCTGGTCGAACTCGCCGCCGTCGGCGGCCTCGACGCCGACGGCGGGTATCGCCTTTCGCCCGTCCCCTCCTGACCCCTCCGACTTCATACCCTCTGGAGCACCGTCATGACCGCCTATCAACGCCGCCTCCATCCCGCCGTCCTGCTCGCGCTGGCCGCCGTCTGCGCTTCGCCCGCCCTGGCCGGCGGCTCCTCCATGCCCTGGGAGGCGCCGCTCCAGTCCATCCTGGAGTCGATCGAAGGGCCCGTGGCCAAGATCATTGCGGTGATGATCATCATCGTCACCGGCCTGACCCTGGCCTTCGGGGACACATCGGGCGGCGCGCGTCGACTGATCCAGATCGTCTTCGGTCTCTCCATCGCCTTTGCGGCCAGTTCCTTCTTCCTCAGCTTCTTTTCCTTCGGCGGCGGCGCGCTGGTCTGATGGCTGACCCGATCCCCGAGGATTTCGTCGCGCCCCTTCACCGGGCCCTGGTGGAGCCGATCCTCCTGGCCGGCGCGCCGCGCGCGCTCGCCATCGTCAACGGCACCCTGGCCGCCGCCCTGGGGCTGGGCCTGCGGTTGTGGCTCGCGGGCGTGGCGGTCTGGATCGTCGGGCACGCCCTGGGCGTACTCGCCGCGCGTCACGACCCGGACTTCGTCGAGGTCGCGCGTCGTCACCTGCGCCTTCCGACGCTTCTGGACGTCTGATCATGTTCTCGCTTCAGGAATATCGCGCCCGGCCGCGACAACTCGCCGACTTCCTGCCCTGGGCGGCCCTGATCGCGCCAGGCGTGGTCCTGAACAAGGACGGCGGTCTCCAACGCACCGCGCGTTTCCGTGGCCCCGATCTGGATTCGGCGACCAATGCTGAACTGTCAGGCGTCGCCGGGCGACTGAACAACGCCCTGCGCCGGCTCGGGTCCGGCTGGGCGATCTTCGTCGAGGCCCAGCGCCACGCCTCGGCCGCCTATCCCGACAGCATCTTCCCCGACCCGGTCTCCGGCCTGGTGGAAGAGGAGCGGCGCGCCGCCTTCCAGGCCGACCGGACCCATTTCGAGAGCGCCTATTACCTAACCCTGGTCTGGCTGCCGCCGGCCGAGGATCGCGGCCGCGCCGCGCGCTGGCTCTATGACGGGGAGGCGGAGAAGGGCGTGGACTGGCCGTCCCAGGTCCGCGGCTTCATCGACCGGACCGATCGGCTCCTCGCCCTCATTGAAGGGCTGATGCCGCAGGCGGCCTGGCTCGACGACGAAGCCACCCTGACCTTCCTTCACGCCACGGTCTCGACTGCGCGGCAATCCGTCCGCCTGCCGGAAACGCCGATGCACCTCGATGTGCTGCTGGCCGACAGGGCTCTGGTCGGCGGCCTGGCGCCCCGTCTCGGCGGCGCGCATCTGCGGGTCCTGACCGTCATCGGTTTTCCGACGGCGACCTGGCCGGGGCTTCTCGACGAACTCAACCGCCTGGCCTTCGACTATCGCTGGACCACGCGCGCGCTCTGCCTCGACAAGACCGACGCCGGGCGACTGCTCGGCCGCATTCGCCGCCAGTGGTTCGCCAAACGGAAATCGATCGCGGCCCTCCTCAAGGAGGTGATGACCAATGAGGCCGCCGTCCTGATGGACTCCGACGCTGACAACAAGGCGGCGGACGCCGATCAGGCTCTGCAGGATCTCGGCGCCGATGGCGTGGGCTACGCCCTGGTCACCGCCACCCTGACCGTGTGGGACGAGGATCCGGCGATCGCCGACGCCAAGCTCCGGCAGGCGGAAAAGGTCATTCAGGGACGCGATTTCACCTGTATCGCCGAGAGCCTGAACGCCGTCGAGGCCTGGCTCGGAGGCTTGCCGGGCCACGTCTACGCCAATGCGCGGACGCCGCCGATCTCCACCCTCAACCTCGCCCACATCATGCCGATGTCCGCCGTCTGGGCCGGGCCGGACTGGAACCCCCACCTCGACGGACCGCCGCTGTTCCATGCGCGGACCGACGGCGCCACGCCCTTCCGCTTCTCTCATCACGTCGGCGATGTCGGCCACACCCTCATGGTCGGGCCGACCGGGGCGGGGAAGAGCGTGCTGCTGGCGCTGATGGCCCTCCAGTTCCGGCGCTATCCGGCATCCCAGGTCTTCGCCTTCGACTTCGGCGGCTCGATCCGCGCGGCGGCCCTGGCCATGGGCGGCGATTTCCACGACCTCGGCGAGGCGATGCTGGGCGGCGAGCGCGGGCTGACCTTGCAGCCTCTCGAAGGGATCGACGATCCGGGCGAACGCGCCTGGGCCCAGGCCTGGCTGATGGACCTCCTCGCCCGGGAAGGCGTGCCGATCGAACCGGAGATCAAGGACCAGGTCTGGTCCGCCCTCGTCAGCCTCGCGGGAACCCCTGCCAGCGAACGTACGCTTTCAGGCTTCGCCGCCCTTGTCCAAAGCGCCGCCGTGAAACGGGCGATGGCGCCCTTTACCCTGGAGGGGCCATGGGGACGCCTGCTCGACGGCGACCGCGAACACCTCGGCGTCGGCGCGGTCCAGGCCTTCGAGACAGAAGGCCTGATCGGATCGGGTGCAGCGCCCGCGGTGCTCGCCCATCTGTTTCACCGGATCGAGGCGCGGCTGGACGGACGACCGACCCTGATCATCGTCGATGAGGGCTGGATCGCCCTCGACGATACCGGCTTCGGCGCCCAGTTGCGCGAATGGCTGAAGACCCTGCGCAAGAAGAACGCCTCGGTAGTCTTCGCCACCCAGTCGCTTGCCGACATCGACAACAGCGCGATCGCCGCAGCGATCATCGAGAGCTGCCATACCCGTCTCTTCCTGCCGAACGCCCGCGCCCGCGAGCCGCAGATCGCCGCCGTCTACCGCCGCTTCGGATTGAACGATCGCCAGATCGACATCCTCGCCCAGGCGACGCCGAAGCGAGACTACTACTGCCAGTCGCGTGCCGGCGACCGCCTGTTCGAACTCGGCCTCGGTCCGGTCGCTCTGGCCTTCTGCGCCGCCTCATCGGCGACGGATCAGGCGTCCATCCGGGCGGTTCTCGACCAGGCCGGCCCCGCGAGTTTCGGCGCGGCCTGGCTGCGCCATCGCGGCCTGCCCTGGGCCGCAGACCTACTTGCGACAGCCCCTCCCCAACAACCACCCGGAGACCCGTCATGAAACGCCTGCGTTCGCCTATGGCCTTGTCGGCCGGCCTTCCTGCCGCTGTGGCCGCCGCCGTCCTCCTCTGCGGCGACCTCCCGGTCCAGGCCCAGGTGGTCGTTCATGATCCGACCAACCACGTCCAGAACGTCATCCAGGCCGCCCGCGCCCTGGAGCAGATCAACAACCAGATCCAGTCGCTCCAGAATGAAGCCGCCGCTCTCATGAACCAGGCGCGGAACCTGACGAGCCTCCCGTACTCGTCGCTCCAGACCCTGCAGGCGCAAGTCGATAGGACCCGCGGCCTTCTCGCGGAGGCCCAGGCGCTGGCCTATGACGTGCGCGAGATCGAGGCGGCTTTCGACAGCCGCTACGGCGCCGTCCCCATGTCGGCGTCAGAAGGGGATCTGGTCGCGCGCGCTCGCGAGCGCTGGCGGTCGTCGGTCGCAGGTTTCGAGGACGCGATGCGGGTCCAGGCGGGCGTGGTCCAGGGCCTGGGCGCGACGCGGCAGGAAATGGACCGCCTGGTCGGCGCCAGCCAGAGCGCCGCCGGCGCCCTGCAGGCGGCCCAGGCCGGC
>NZ_DAMCNG010000131.1:3472-7814 GCF_032107865.1 Brevundimonas sp. | reverse complement strand
TTCTCGGACGGGGCCCCCGATGCGCGCCTGATGCCGGGACTGGAGCTGGCGCGGGCCTTCCGCCGATCGCTGACCGGCGCCGAACTCAAGTCGCTGCCCGGATACGGCGATCCGCGCGGGGCGCCGTCGCTGCGGACGGCGCTGGCCCGCTATCTGTCGGCCGAGCGCGGCCTGACGGTCGGCGCCGACGACATCCTGATCACGCGCGGCAGCCAGATGGCCCTGTTTCTGGCCGCCGCCGTCCTGAATCCCGGCGACGCCATCGCGGTCGAGGATCCCGGCTACCCCCTGGCCTGGAAGGCGTTTCGCGCAGCCGGGGCCAGGGTGGTCGGCGCCCCGGTCGATGCTCACGGGTTGGACGTCGAACGTCTGGAGGCGTTGCTCGCCCGCGACCCGACCATCCGCGCCGTCTATGTCACGCCCCATCATCAGTTTCCGACCACGGTGACGCTGGGCGCCGGGCGGCGCCTGCGCCTGCTGGAACTGGCGCGTCGCCACGGCCTGATTCTGATCGAAGACGACTATGACCACGAATACCGCTTCGAGGGCCGCCCGGTCCTGCCGCTGGCCGCCCGCGCCCTGAGCCAAGGGCGCGATCAGGATCGCGTCATCCATATCGGGTCGGTGTCCAAGCTGCTCTCGCCCGTGGTCCGCATCGGCTATGCGACGGGCGCGCCGGACCTGATCCAGGCCATGACGGCGCGGCGCGAGGCCATCGACCGCCAGGGCGATCTGCCGCTGGAACGGGCGCTGGCGCGGCTGATCGACGACGGCGAATTGGGCCGCCACGCCCGCAAGGCGCGCAAGATCTATGAAAAGCGCCGCGACCTGCTGTGCGCCGAGATCACCGCCCGGCTGGGCGAAGCCGTCGCCTTCGACAAACCGGCGGGCGGACTGGCCCTGTGGTTGCGTGTGGACCCGGACATCGACGCCGCCGCCTGGGCCGCGGAAGCCGAGCGATCCGGCCTGATCCTGACCCACGGCGGCCAGCTTCAATTCCAGCCCGGCCCCCACGCCAATGCCTTCCGCATCGGCTTCGCCAGTCTGGACGAGACCGAACTGGTCCGCGCCGTCGATCGACTGAAGGCGGCGCAACCCCGCTGACGTTCTGCGACCATTCGGTCGGATGACAAGGATGTGCAAATCATCACGCCCGTCATAGAGAACGCTCAAGACACGGGGGGACGCCTATGAAACGACTGCGATTGGCGCATCGCATGACGCCTGAAGCCGGCCGACGCCATGTCCGCAGCTAAACTCGGCGCCGTGCTCCGCAGCCCAGCCGTCCAGTTTCTGGGATTGTTCGGCTTGATCGCCCTAGCCTTCTTCTGGGTTCTGGCGACGCCCTGGGCGGACGAAGGATTCGTCCAGCCGTTCACCCAAAGCCTCGTCAACGTGACCGCCTGGCTGCTGGCGCCCTTCGATTCACGGGTTCAGGCCATCGGCGACATCCTGCAGTTCAGCGACGGCGTCGGCGCCGTTCAGGTTCTGGCCGGATGCAATGCGGTCGAGGTCTGCGCCCTGCTGGCGGCGGCCATCCTGGCCTATCCGACCTCGATGAAGCGCTCCCTGATCGGCGCGGCGCTCGCCATAGGCGCCCTGCAACTGGTGAACCTGCTCAGGATCATCAGCCTGCTCTATCTGGCGCGAGGATCGCAGCCGCTGTTCGACTTCTTCCACCTCTATGTCTGGGACGCCATGATCGGCCTTGAAGCCCTGGTCATCTTCTTCGCCTGGGCGCGTCTCCAACGCCCGGCGGCCGAGGCTGCGGCGTGATCTTCGTCAGCCCAGACCATCGCCGCTTCGCCCTGTGGTGCCTCGCCGTCCTGATCGTCAGCCTGCCGCCGTGGTGGCTTTGGGGGGCGGACGCCGCCGCAAGCCTTCTGGCGCCGCTCGCCCGCCTGGTCATGCCCCTGTTCGGTCTGCCGGGCCTGTCGGTCGTGGATGGAAACTGGCTGGTGCAGACCGATCTGGCGCTGGCGAACGGCGACGGGAACCTAGTCTATCCGGTCGCCAAGGAGACCGTACGGCGGCTGCTGCTGGCCGTCCCTCTTTTCCTGGCTTTCATGGTCGCGCCTCCGCGCCCGGACAGGTCGGTCCGTGCGATCCTTCGCGGCCTGGCGATCCTCGCGCTCATCTTCATCCTGTCCTTCATCGCCTATGTCTGGGGCGAGTTGGCGCCGATGCTGAACCCAACCCTCGCCACGGTTCGGAGTCAGACCGCCGTCCAGTTGGCCGCTGCTCCCCTGCATCCCGCCGCCGCCCAGGTCGCCCTGCTGGGCCGCTACATCGCCATGTCGGTTCTGCCCCTGCTGTCGGCGATCCTGCTGTGGGCGCTGTTGAATCCTAGAGGACGCAAGGCCCTGGCGCCGACGATCCTCCCGGAGTGACGCCCCACGAGGACGACTTGCGCCTGCTCACGCACAAGCGCATGAACCGACCTCGATAAAGCCCCCTCGAGAGGTCATCCGTGTCCGACGTCGACAAAACCGCCGCCACCCTGCCTGAGGGCCAGCCCGTCGGCCGCGTCATCGCCATGCCCGCCGACACCAACCCCGAGGGCGACATCTTCGGCGGCTGGCTGCTGGCGCAGATGGACCTGGCCGGAGCGACCCCGGCGTTCGAGCGCGCGGGCGGCCGCTGCGCCACCGTGGCCCTGGACGGCATGGTCTTCCACCAGCCGGTGTCGGTCGGCGACGAAGTCTCCATCTACGCCAAGATCATCCGCACGGGCCGCACGTCGATCCGCGTTCATGTCGAGGCCTGGAAACGCGCGCGCGGCCAGGCCGAGGCCCAGTCGGTCCGCGTGACCGAGGGCGTCTTCACCTATGTGGCCATCGATCAGGACCGCAAGCCGCGCGAAGTGCCGCCCGCCTGACAGCATTCAGAAGTCCGAGCGCCACGGTCGGAAATTCTTGACGTTCGGGGGCGGCCGCCCTACCTCCCCCGCATGGCCATTCGTCGCATCCTGACTATCGATAACGCCGCCGACCTGGCGATCCTGAAGACCGTCGCCGCGCCCGTCGAGGGCGGCGTCACCGACGCCGTGCGCGCCCTCATGGATGACATGCTGGAGACGATGTACGACGCGCCGGGCATCGGTCTGGCCGCGCCGCAGATCGGCGAGCTGACCCGCGTGGTCGTCATGGACCTGGGCGACAAGCCGGTCGAAGGCGCTGCTGACGAGCCCGAAACCGAGGAAGAGGCGCTGGAGCGCCGCAACCCGCGCTTCTTCGCCAACCCGGAAATCCTGTGGTCGTCCGAGGAGATGTTCTCCTATGAGGAAGGCTGCCTGTCGATCCCGACCTATTACGATGCGGTCGAGCGTCCGGCGCGCGTGCGCGTCCGCTACATGAACTATCAGGGCGAGACGATCGAGGAAGAGATCGAGGGCCTGTACGCCGTCTGCTTCCAGCACGAGCTGGATCACCTGAACGGCGTCCTGTTCATCGACCACCTGTCGCGCCTGCGTCGCGACCGGGCGGTCTCCAAGGTCAAGAAACACGCGAGGATGGCCGCCTGATGGCTCGCAAGACCCGCATCATTGATCAACGCGGCCGCCGCCGCCTGACCCGCAACGAGAAAGTCGGCGTCGCCAGCATCGCAACCCTGCTGGCCGTCGCCGCCGTCGGCGTGGTGGCGGGCGTGGTCATCGACCGCCTGCTCGATTTCGACGACGCGCTCGACGCTGGCGGCGAATGGGACGAAGGCGGCGGCGTCTATACCCGCTGGATGTAATCGGCCTCACGGTCTAAAGGCCTGCCCATGCGCCTAGCCTTCATGGGAACCCCCGACTTCGCCGTGCCGTCGCTGGCCGAGCTGATCGCCTCGGGGCACGAGATCGTCGCCGTCTATTCGCAACCGCCGCGCCCCAAGGGCCGGGGCCAGAAGCTGACGCCGTCGCCGGTTCACGCCTTCGCCGAGGCCATGGGCCTGTCGGTCTTCACGCCCGAAAGCATGAAGGCGCAGGAGGCCATCGACACCTTCAAAAGCCTGGACCTCGACGCTGCCTGCGTCGTGGCCTACGGCCAGATCCTGAAGCCCGAAGTTCTGGAGGCCCCGCGGCTGGGCTGCTTCAACCTGCACGGGTCGCTGCTGCCGCGCTGGCGCGGGGCCGCCCCGATCCAGCGCGCCATCATGGCCGGAGACCGCCAGACCGGCGCCCAGATCATGCGGATGAGCGAGGGGCTGGACGAAGGCGCCATCATCCTGTCGGAACTGATGGACATTCATGCCGACGACACGGCCGCCTCGCTAGGCGACCGCATGGCCCACGTCGGCGCCGCCCTGTGGCCGCGCGCCCTGGCGGCCATCGAACGCGGCGCCTTCACCGAGACGGAAC
>NZ_DAMCNG010000131.1:0-3462 GCF_032107865.1 Brevundimonas sp. | reverse complement strand
CACAAGCTGAGCAAGGACGAGGCGCGCATCGACTGGACCCGCCCGGCCGTCGAGGTAGACGCTCACATTCGCGGCCTGTCGCCCTTCCCCGGCGCCTGGTTCGAAGTCGAAGCCGACGGCGAGCCCGTCCGCATCAAGGCGCTGATGTCGGCGCTGGCCGAAGGGCGGGGCGCGGCCGGTCAGGTTCTGGACGACGCCCTGACGGTGGCCTGCGGAACCGGCGCGGTTCGCCTGACCCGCGTGCAGCGCCCCGGCAAGGCCGCGCAATCCGCCGAGGAAATGCTGCGCGGCTTCCCGGTTCCGGCCGGAACCCAGCTCGGCTGATGCCCCGGTATCGTTTCACCGTCGAATACGACGGCTCTGCCTACAACGGCTTTCAGGCCCAGGCGGGCCAGCCGACGGTGCAGGGCGCGATCGAGACGGCGCTCACCGCCTTCAGCGGTCAGAGCGTGCGCATCGCCGCGGCTGGCCGCACCGACACCGGCGTCCACGCCACGGGCCAGACCTGCCACGTCGATCTAGAGCGTGATTGGCCGGCGCGCACGGTGATGAACGCCCTGAACGCCCATCTGATGAATGAGGCGGTGGCGGTGCTGGACTGCGCCCCGGTCAGCGACGACTGGCACGCCCGCTTCACCGCCAATGGACGCAAATACCTGTACCGGATTCTGAACCGGCCCGGCCGCCCGGCGCTGGATCGGGGCCGGGTCTGGCACGTCAAGAAGCCGCTGGACGCCGAGGCCATGCACGCGGCGGCGCAGGCCCTGATCGGCCTGCACGACTTCACCACCTTCCGCGACGCCGCCTGTCAGGCGGCCAGCCCGATGAGGACGCTGGACGTGGCCCGCGTGAGCCGCGTCGGCGAAGAGGTGCATCTGGTGTTCGAGGCGCGCAGCTTCCTGCATCGCCAGGTGCGCTCGATGACCGGCAGCCTGGCCGAGGTCGGTCTGGGCCGCTGGAGCCCCGCCGACCTGGCCGATGCGCTCGAAGCCAGGGACCGCGCGCGATGCGGCCCAGTGGCGCCGTCAGACGGGCTTTATCTGACGGGCGTCACCTATGAGGCCGAAGCCTAGCGCCGAGCCTTAACGCTTGAACAGACCGCCCAGCGCGCCGCCGAGGCCGCCCGGCAGGTTGTCCAGCAAGCCGCCGAGCATGTCGTCGGCGCCGTCGGCGTTGCCGCCCGGCGTCAGACGGTCGACCGCTTCCGGCAGCAGGCCCGCCAGGGTCTCGCTGGCCTGTTCCGGCGAGATGCCCAGCTTCTGGGCGAAGTCGGCGATCGGGCCCGAGCCGATGACGGCCGCGATCTGCTCCGGCGAGATCGCGGCGTTGCCGCCCTTGCCAATCCACGAAGCCGCCACGTCGCCCAGGCCGTTCTGGCCGAACTTTTCGGCCAGGCCCGCCACGCCGCCCTGCCCCTTGAGCAGGTCGGTCAGGCCGCCGGCGGCGTCATCGCCGAGGCCGCCCAGGATATTGTCCAGAAGTCCCATCTCATTCCTCCGATTGCGCCGTCAGAATGACGGACTTCGTCTGCGGATTTGTGGCGAAAACGCAAAACAAGGCAACGCCGCCGCGCCGCCGTCAGTTTCAGCTCTTGGCGCGTTCCGAGCCCGAGGTGACGGCCTGGCCGACCGCCGAGACGTCGCGGCCCACGCCGGCGACGGTGTTGCAGGCGGCGGTGGTCAGGGCGGCGGCGATGACGCCGAGAACAATGAGCTTGCGCATGATGGAATCCCCATGGATCGATTTGACGCTTCAACGTGAAGCTTGACCATAAGGTTGCATGGCCAATTCATCCTTCAATCTGCTAACGGCGAAAGCATGACGCAAGCTTCCGGAACCGCCGCCCGCCGTTTGGTCGAAACCCTGGTGATGAACGGGGTCGACAAGGTCTTCTGCGTGCCCGGCGAGAGCTATCTCGCCGTGCTCGACGCCCTGGCTGACGTCCAGGACAAGATCGAGGTCATCGTCTGCCGCCACGAGGCCGGCGCCGCCAACATGGCCGAGGCCTACGGCAAGCTGACCGGCAGGCCGGGCGTCTGCATGGTCACGCGCGGACCGGGCGCGACCCATGCCTCGATCGGCGTGCATACGGCGCATCAGGATTCCACGCCGATGATCCTGTTCGTCGGCCAGATCGCCCTGACCGACCGGGGCCGCGGCGCCTTCCAGGAGGTCGACTATCGCGAAGTCTTCGGCGGTCTGGCCAAATGGGCGACCGAGATCGAGAGCCCCGAACGCACCGTGGAAGTGGTCGAGCGCGCCTTCGCCACGGCCCAGCAGGGTCGCATGGGACCGGTGGTCGTCGCCCTGCCCGAGAACATCCTGCACGAGGACGGCGGCCCCTCGCCGATCCGCCCCGTCGCCCCGGCCAAGGCCGCCCTGGACCCGGCCTTCGTCGAACAGGTGCGCGAGCGCCTGTCGCGCGCCGAACGTCCCATGCTGATCCTGGGCGGCTCCGGCTGGAGCGATGAGGCGACGGACGCGATTTCCGGCTGGGCCGAGCGCCTGGGCCTGCCGGTCGCCCTGTCCTTCCGCCGCAAGGATCTGATCCGCAACGACCACCCCGGCTATGCGGGCGACCTCGGCCTGGGGCCCAACCCCAAACTGGTGGCGCGGGTCAAGGACGCCGACCTGCTGCTGGTGATCGGCGCGCGCATGGGCGAGAATCCGACCCAGGGCTACACCCTGCTGGACCGGACGAAGACGGCCGAAACCCTGATCCACATTCATCCGGGGCCGGAAGAGCTGGGCCGCGTCTGGGCGCCCGCCCTGTCGGCGGCGGCGGATAATTCGCTGGCGGCCCTAGCCCTGTCGGCCATCGAGCCGGGCCGCGTCTGGACCGAACAGGGCGCGACGGCCCATGCCGATTTCCTCGCCTTCTCCTCGCCCATCGAGGTCAAGAGCGCGGTCAACATGAGCGAGGTCATCGCCCATCTGGCCGAAGCCCTGCCCGAGAACGCCATCCTGACCAATGGCGCGGGGAACTTCGCCGCCTGGCTGCACCGCTTCCATCGCCATCAGGCCCGTCGCACCCAGTTGGCCCCGACCTCGGGCGCCATGGGCTACGGCTACCCGGCGGCGCTGGGGGCCAAGGCGGTCCATCCGTCGCGCGAAGTGGTCTGCATCGCCGGCGACGGCGACTTCATGATGAGCGCCAATGAGATGGCGACCGCCGCCCAGTACGGGCTGGGCGTCGTCGTCGTCGTCGTGGACAACGGCACCTTCGGCACCATCCGCATGCACCAGGAGCGGGAATACCCGACCCGCATCATCGCCACGGAGCTGAAGAACCCCGACTTCGTGAAGTTCGCCGAGGCCTTCGGCGCCTTCGCCGTGCGTTGCGAGACGACCGGCGACTTCCCGGCGGCCCTGGCGGCCGCACGCGAGGCGGCGGCGAGCGGTCGTCCCGCCCTGGTCCACCTGATCACCGACGCCGAACAGATCGCGCCGGGCCGCACGATC
>NZ_DAMCNG010000130.1:0-7832 GCF_032107865.1 Brevundimonas sp. | reverse complement strand
CCTTCGCCGGTCACGACCCGGCGCGGGCGCGTCAGATCGTCCGCCGCGTGGCGCCGGCCGCCGTCCGCAGCGTCTCTCGTCGGGTGCTGAGCGACGACGCCCTGCGCGCCGATGCCGAGGCCTACGTTCGCGCCTTCGCCCATGGGCTGAAACTCCAGGCGGAACGTGGCGACGCCGAGGATGTGCAACTGCGGCTGGCGACCGACGAGGGCCGCGCCTTCATGCTGCTGGACGCCGCCGTAGGCGACCTGAGCTGACCGCCTCGCCTTTCCATCACGCCATCGCGGCGCCGGTCAGGCTTGACCTGGCGCCGCATTTCAAAGCACCGTTCATGCTGCGGCGCGCCACGACGGCGCTAGAGGGGGTCTATTTCCTTTGATGGGTCTGGATTCCAACGGTCGCCCTGATCGGCGCCCCGTCATCTCCATTTGCGCCTGGTCGCCGTCCTATCGGGCCTGGGATCCCGTCGAGGATCTGTCCGGCGAGCCCTGGAACCCGCCCGGCGCGCGCACCCTGGCCACGCCCGGCGACGCCTCGGCTGAGGCTCTCGCCGCAACCCTGACGGGCCTCCTGTCACGCGGCGAGTGCTCGGCCTTGCTGCTGGTCGGCCGCACGATTCACGCCGGACCTGTCCGGGTTCAGATGCGCGCCGAAAACCGCCGCCTGGGCGAGCCCGGGCGCCTGGACAGCACCGCCCCCAGCATTGCGCGCGTGACGGCGCCGGTCGCCGACATCCTGCGTGAGTTGACCGAGGCCGGGGTCTCGGCCATCGCCGACTCTGACGCCGAAGAGGATGCGGGAAGCTATATCCTGTACCGCATTCTGGCAGATCTGCCCGACAGCCTGGAATCTCCGTCCATCGGCCTGCTGCGGATTCCCGACGGCGAGAGCGAGAACACGGTCCGGACGGCGGTCAAGACGGCCGCTTCGGCCATGGCGCGTCGACTGGCGCCTCTGCCCCGATCAAACGTGGCCTGAAGCCGCTTCCTTCGACCGCACCCACAGACCGACCAGCCCCCCAGTCAGAGCCAGCGCCGCCATGGCCAGATAGGCCTTCAAACCGACCGCGTCGTACAACGGCCCGCTGACCAGGGTCGCCAGACCGATCAACACCCCGGCCGACAGGGCTGAGCTCAAGGTCTGAGCGGCGGTGTGGCTGTCCGGCGGACACAGGCGCTCGACGATCTGCACCCCCGCCAGATAGGTAGCGGCGAACGTCAGGGCGTGCAGCATCTGCAACGGGATCAGCATCCACAGCGGCGGGGCGAAGGCCATCAGGCTCCAGCGCAGGATCGCCGCCCCCGCGCCGATGAACAGCATGGTCCACGAGCCGATGCCGATGCGACGACGCCACGGCTCGATCCACCACATGAAGCCGATCTCGACCACGACGGAAAAGGCCCACAGCATCCCCGTCACGCTCTCGGCCAAGCCCTGCGCCCGCCAGCTGATGGCCGAGAAGCCGTAGTAGAAGGCGTGCGTCGCCTGCACCGCGCCGATGGAAAAGATCGCCGCCATGAAGACGGGGCGTCGCAGCAACCGCCCCAGCCCCTGAAATCGCTCCAGCTTCGACACGGGGCCGCCTTCAGACACAGGCTCGGCAGGCAGGACGCGCCAGGCCGTGATCGCAATCAACAGCGAGGCGGCGACAACCCAGAAAATGACGGCGTCCGAGGACACGCGCGTCAACAGCGCGCCCATTGCCAGATTGGCCACGACAAAAGCCGCCGAGCCGCACCCGCGCGGAAGCGAGAAAGCGAATCCCTCACGCCGGGCGACGCGCAGGGTCATCACGTCGCTAAGCGGAATCAGAGCCGCCGCCGCCGTCGCGCCCAACAGCCAGAACAGCGCCCAGAGCACGAACCCCTCGACTAACCCCGCACCGCCGTAGCCTACCGCCATGACTAGCCCCAAGAAGGCGATGGGCGTTCGTCTCAGCACAAAACCGTCGGCCCAAACGGCCAGCAACGGCCCCGTCACCGCCCGCGCCAGCATGGGAATGGCCAGCAGGGCGCCGATCTGGGCGCCGCTCAGCCCCTGATCGCGGAACCACAGGCCGGCGAACGGCAGGGTCACGCCGCTGGCGCTGAACAGCAGGATGTATTGCAGCGCTATGCGCGATGCGGCTTTCATCGGCGCGCGATAGCAGACTTCGCGGTTTTTGTGGTCTAGACATTAGACATGAGCCCTGACCGCAAACTGCTCGCTTTCGCCGGTTTCAACGGCGCCATGGCCGTCGCCCTGGGCGCCTTCGCTGCTCACGGCGCCGGCCCCGCCATCAAGACCCTGCTGACCACGGGCGGCCACTATCAGATGGTGCACGCCGCCCTGGCCGCCGCCCTGGCGCTGTTCGGTACGAGCCGACTGCTGAGCCTGGCCGGATGGTTGGCCAGCACAGGCGGGCTGATCTTCTGCCTGGCCCTGGCCATGATCGGGCTGTTGAGCCTGCCGGTCATGGGCGCGGTGGCGCCGATCGGCGGCGCCCTGATGATCGCCGGATGGGCCCTGCTGATCTTCGCCGCCTTCCAGTCCAATCTCCCCAAGGCCTGACCGCTTCAGGCCTGACCGATCCTTTTCTCAGAAGGGCATCTCTCGTGACCAACACTGCGCGCCGCGACCTCTACCCGGAAATCGAAGCCTACGCCTCGGGCTGGATGCAGACCGACAGCGTCCACGAGATCTATTACGAAGAAAGCGGCAATCCCCACGGCGTGCCGGTCATCGTCCTGCACGGCGGCCCCGGCGGGGCGGTCAATCCGGGGATGCGGCGCTATTTCGACCCGGCCAAGTACCGCATCGTCATGTTCGACCAGCGCGGTTGCGGTCTATCGCGGCCGAACGCCTCGCTGGAGAACAACACCACCTGGGATCTGGTCGCCGATATCGAGCGCCTGCGCGAAATGCTGGGCATCGACAAATGGGTCGTTTTTGGCGGTTCCTGGGGTTCGACCCTGTCGATGACCTACGCCATCAAGCATCCGGATCGATGCCTGGCCCTGCTGCTGCGCGGCATCTTCCTGCTGACGAAGAAGGAGTTGCACTGGTTCTATCAGGACGGCGCCTCGATGATCTTCCCCGACGCCTGGGAGCGTTTCCTGGCCCCCATCCCCGAGGCCGAGCGCGGCGACCTGATGGCCGCCTACTACAAGCGCCTGACCGGCGATGACGTCGAGGAGCGCAACCGTTGCGCCGTGGCCTGGGCGACCTGGGAAGGCGAGACCGTCAGCATCCAGGGCCCGTCAGGCAAGCCGGACAAGTTCGCCGATCCCGACTTCGCCGTAGCCTTCGCCCGCATCGAGAACTGGTATTTCACCAACGGCGGCTTCTTCGACAGCGAGCACTGGATTCTCGAAAACATCGAGACCATCCGCCATATCCCCTGCTGGATCGCGCAAGGCCGGTTTGACGTGGTGACGCCGATCTCGGGCGCCTGGTCCCTGCACCGCGCCTGGCC
The DNA here is from genome assembly GCF_032107865.1 of Brevundimonas sp. Classification (GTDB taxonomy): domain Bacteria; phylum Pseudomonadota; class Alphaproteobacteria; order Caulobacterales; family Caulobacteraceae; genus Brevundimonas. The sequence continues at coordinate 4,378 of NZ_DAMCNG010000130.1, read as the reverse complement.
CGAGGCCAAGCTGGATATCATCGGCGACGCCGGCCACGCCTCCAGCGAGCCCGGCATCATCGACAGCCTGATCCGCGCCACCGACTGGGCGGCTACGCTCTAGGCGCCGCGTAGCCAGAAGCTATTTCGGGTTGGTCTTCTCGATCATCTCGCTGAGTTGGAAGCCGATACGGCGCGCCTCGCGCTCCTCCGGCTTCTTCATGGCGCTGAGCACCACATTGATCTGGCTGTAGTGCTGGATCAATCGCACCGGCTTGCCGTCGGCGTTGCGGCCGAAGAACATGATCAGGTCCGGCCCCCAGAAGCCGACATCCATGATCTGCATGGCGCCGTCGCCGGGCAGGCCGACGACGCGCGCGCCGATCTCCTCGTCCTTGTCGAGGTTGGCCTCGAACTCCTCGATCAGCTTGGACAGGCGGACAAAGGCCCACTCGGCCGGGTTGTCGCGCATCCGCAACCCCTCGGCCTGGACCGCCGCCTCATTCTTCGGATCGGCCAGAACGGGTTGCGGACAGGGCGTGTCGCCACAATCGGAGAACATGGCCGGATCGGCCTTCGGGATGTCGGCGGCTTCGGTTTCGGGCGTCTGAACAGTCATGACGACAGCCTAACGCCCGTACAGCCGATTAGAACAGCCCCTGCCCCTTCGGCAGTTCGACATAGCGGTGCACCCGCATCGACAGGATCAGGCCGAAGCCGATCATCACCGTCATCATGGTCGATCCGCCGTAGGACAGCAGCGGCATGGGCACGCCCACGACCGGCGCCAGCCCCATCACCATCGCCCCGTTGATCAGTACGAACAGCGCCAGGAAGGCCGTCATGCCCGCCGCGCTGATCCGGCCGAAATGGCTGTGCGAGAGGGCCGCGATCCGCAGCGAGATCAGGATCAAGGCGACATAGCAGGCCAGGACGGTGAAGGAGCCCAGGAAGCCGAACTCTTCGGATACGGTCGAGAAGATGAAGTCCGTATGGCGTTCCGGCAGGAACTCCAGCTGGCTCTGACTGCCCAGGCCGTAGCCCTTGCCCATCAGGCCGCCGGACCCCAAAGCGATCTTGGACTGGATGATGTTGTAGCCGGTGCCGGAGGGGTCGGCCTCCGGGTTCAGGAAGGTCAGCACGCGGTTGCGCTGATAGTCGTGCATCACGAACATCACGAATGGCGGGATCACGGCCACGGCGGCGGCGGCGCACGCCACGATCACACGCCAGCTCAGACCCGCCATGAACATGACGGCCGCCCCGGTCAGGCCGATGATCATGGCCGAGCCGAGGTCTGGCTGCTTGGCGACCAGAAGGAAGGGCACGCCGATCATCCCCACGGGGATCAGCAGCTTCCATGACCAGCGCGCCTCCTGCGCTGAATGGCCATGGTACCAACGCGCCAGGGCCAGCACGAGGCCGATCTTGACGAACTCGGCCGGCTGGATGCGGGTGAAGCCCAGGTTCAGCCAGTTCTTGGCCCCGCCCGCCGTGTAGCCCAGCGGCGTGAACTCGATCATCAGCACCAGAACCAACAGCACGCCGTACAGCGGATAGGCTGCGCGGAACCACCATTTCGGGTGCACCATGGCCAGGCCGATCATGCCGACCAACAGGACGCCGAAACGGATCAGATGCTTGGCCGCCCAGGGCTGCCAATGCCCCCCGGCGATCGAATACAGCATGGCCGTGCCGATGCCTGCCAGAATGCACAACAGGCCGATGACGCGCCAGTCCAGCTCAGCGAACTTGCTGGACAGGCGGTCGCGTTCGCCGGGACGGGTCAGGGCGGATGCGGTCATTGTCCGGGCTCCGTCAGGGGCGGCGGGGCGACCACGTCGATGCCGGCGCCGTCGACCGGCTCGCCTCGCGCTTCAGCCTCACGCGCGCCGGCGTCTTCCTGAGCCTCGAATCCGGCCTGTTCGATGCGGGCGCGGATTTCGGGATCCTTCAGCAAGGCGACCTTCATCACCTCGCGGGCGCGCGGCGCGCCGGCCGTGCCGCCCCCCAGGCCGCCGTGCTGGACGATGACCGAGACGGCGTAACGCGGATTGTCCGTCGGCGCATAGGCCACGAACAGGTTGTGGTCCTTCTGGTCCCAGGGACGTCCGGCGCCCTTGCGCGAGCCGGAGCCGTAGTTGCGCGCCTGGGCCGTGCCGGTCTTGCCGGCCATCTTGACCGTGCCCAGACCCAGTTGGCTGTTGCGGAAGCCCGTGCCCCCGGCGGCCGTCACCGCCTCCATGCCGTCGCGCAGAACCTGCAGCATCTGAGGATCGTAAGGCAGATCAGCGAAGGCGCTGCCGCCCTGCTCCACCCCGCCGACCGACTTGATCAGCCGCGGCGACACCGCCTTGGAGCCATTGGCGACGCGCGCCGTATAGACCGCCAACTGCAGGGCGTTCACGGTCAAGGCGCCCTGGCCAATGCCATAGCTGGGGTTCTCGCCCGGATACCATTTGCCGTCGCCGCGCACGGGGTTCTTCCGGCGCCATTCGCGGTCAGGCACCAGTCCGGCCTTCTGGCCGGGAATGCCGATATCGAAGGTCTGGCCGAAGCCCATGTCCCGCGCCGTCTCGGCGATGGCGTCCGGCCCCATCTCGGTCGCCAGGGTCATGAAGTAGACGTTGCAGGAGGCCTTGATGGCCCCGCGCAGGTCCAACGCCCCATGCCGCCCCAGGCAGGCGAACCGGCGCCCCAGATAGAAGCTGCCGTTGCAGAAGATGCGGCGGCTGGGGTCCAGGCCTCGCTTCATCGCCGCCAGGCCCACGATCGGCTTGAACGTCGAGCCCGGCGCGAAGGTGCCGCTCAGCGCCTTGTCCAGCAGCGGGCGGCGCTCATAATCCGCCAAGGCGCGATAAATCTTGGACGGAACGCCCGAGACGAACAGATTGGGATCGAACGACGGCGACGACACCATGGCCAGGATGTCGCCGTTGCGAACGTCCATGACGACGATGCTGCCCGCTTCTTCGCCGAAGACCTCCAGCGCGCGCTGCTGGACGTCGTTGTCCAGCGTCAGCACCACCTCAGAACCCTGAACGGCCGGGCGTGATCCGGCGATGTCTTCGGCCACGACGCGGCCGCGTGCATTGACCTCGACCCGCTTGCCGCCTTCGACGCCGCGAAGGTCCAGATCCAGAGATCGTTCAATGCCCTGACGGCCGATGCGGAAGCCGGGGTTGAACAGGATGGCCGGCGGCTGCTCGCCCTTGTCGCGGATCGCCTTCACGTCGCGGTCCGACACCTTGGCCACATAGCCGACCACATGGGCGTAGGCGCCGCCGTGCGGGTAATAGCGGGCCTCGTTCATGTCGGCCATGACGCCAGGCAGTTCCGCCGCGTGCAGATTGACCTTGGAGAACTCCTCCCAGGTCAGGTCGCTCTTGACCGGGACCGGCGAGAAACGCGGCGCGGCGTTGACCTCGCGGATGATGGTGCGACGACGATCCAGGGTGTCCGGCAACAGCTGGCCCAGCAGGTCCAGCGTCTGGTCCAGATCCTTGGTCTCGTCGCGAACGACCAGGACGCGGAAGCTGGGCCGGTTCCCGGCGATGACCACGCCGTTGCGGTCCTTGATCAGGCCGCGCGGCGGCGGCACCTGGCGGAAGTTGAACTGGTTGCGCGTCGCCAGGGTGGCGAACTCTTCCGACTTGAACAGCTGCAGATGCGCCAGGCGCCCGACCAGGGCCAGCCCGCCAACGACCGTCGCCCCGCCCAGCAGCATGGTGCGCCGCAGGAAGGAGCCCTGCCGCTCGTTCACATCGGAAAAGAAGATATGCGGTTCGCTGCTCATCGGAATCGCACGTCCGCGTCGTCGAAGCGCTCGATCAACCAGTCAGCCAGGGGGAAGAGCAGAAGCGTAGGGATCATCTGCCCCATAACAGCCAACAGATTGGGAGCATTCCCAAGGCTGCCGCGCGTCACGAAATAGGCGACCGCGAAAGCCAGGCCCGTCGAGGCGACATAGAGGGCGAACAGGACAATCGTCGCCTGTCCCGCCAGATACTTCGACGCCAACAGCATCGCGCCATAGATCAGCAGCAGGCTGAGCGCCCACATGCCCGTCTGGCCGCCCCAGAAGAAGTCGAGGAACACGCCCAGCCCGAACAGCACCGCCGGCGCCAGCATGGACGGACGGATCAGCGGCCAGGCGAAGGCCAGGACCATGGGCCAGACCGGCTCGGGCAAGGTCAGGCCGAACAGGCGCAGCGGAATGGAGAACAGAATGGTGGCGGCCGCGGCGATCAGCGCCGGGTAGCCGATCCACTGCATCGGACCGACCATCCGCACGGTGATCGTCCGTCTCACTCGCGACCTCCGTCAGGCGCGGTCGGCGTCGGCGCTTGCGCCGCGGGTTGAGATGGCGGGGCGGCGATCGGCCGTGGCGCGGCGGGGC
>NZ_DAMCNG010000129.1:0-7928 GCF_032107865.1 Brevundimonas sp. | reverse complement strand
CGGCCGCGACCGTTACCCGCACGACCTCCAGGGCGGCGGCGGCGGCGGCCACGTCGCCCCGCGCGGCGCGGATGGAGGACTCCACCCGGCCGAACAGGTCGATCTCATAGGAGACGTCCAGGCCGACGTCATAGGTGTCGACCTCCGGCAGCTTGGCGCCGCCGGCGGTCGGCACGGTGTCCGTCGAGGCCCGGCTGCGGTTATAGGCGGCCGAGGTGGTGGTGGTCGGGAACCGGCCCGAGCGGGCTTCGGATAGCGAGGCCCGGACGGCGCGCAGATTGGCTGCGGCCGCCTCCAGCTCGTTGTTCTCGGTCAGGGCCTGCTGGATCAGGCCGTCCAGCGTCGGATCCTGATACAGCCGCCACCAGTCGTCGCGGGCCGCCTCGGTCGAAACCGAGGCGGATTGCGAGCCGACGAAGGCGCCCTGGCCTTCGGCCGGGAGGGTGGGGAGCGGCGCCTTGGGGCCCACCGCGCAGGCGGCGAGCAGGGCGGCCGACCCCGCGGCGGTCAGCAGAGTGCGGAGTTTGCCGTTCATTTTACGCATCTCCCTGGCGCGGAGCGGCGGGAGCCGGTTCCGGGCCGTCGGGGGCAAAGGGGTCGTGCGGGGTGGAGCCGAAGCTGGTCGGGAGCTCGCGCTCCTTGCCCGGCGCCTTGGGCAGCTTGCCCGCCATCCAGCGACAGATGACATAGAAGACCGGGGTGAAGATCAGACCGAAGAAGGTCACCCCCAGCATCCCATAAACCACCGCGATGCCCAGGGCGTTCTGCATCTCCGAGCCGGGGCCCGTGGCGATGGCCAGGGGCAGCACGCCGAAGATGAAGGCGAACGAGGTCATCAGGATCGGGCGCAGACGCTGGCGCGCAGCCTGAACGGCGGCGTCCCAACGGTCGAGACCCTCTTCGTCCTCGGCCTGCTTGGCGAACTCCACGATCAGGATGGCGTTCTTGGCCGCCAGGGCGATCAGGACCACCAGGCCGACCTGGGTCAGGATGTTGTTGTCCAGACCATGCAGGTTCACGCCGACAATGGCCGCCAGGATACACATCGGCACGATCATGATGACCGCCAGCGGCAGGGTGAAGGCCTCATACTGAGCGGCCAGCACCAGGAAGACGAACACCACCGCCATGATGAAGATGATGGTCGCGCCGCCCGCCGCCTGCTTCTCCTGCAGGGCGATTTCGGTCCACTCGTAGCTGAAGCCTTCCGGCAGCGTCTTGGCCGCCAGCTCTTCCATCGTGGCGATGGCGTCGCCGGTGGACACGCCCGGCGCCGCTTCACCCTGCAGTTCCGAAGCCGGGAACAGGTTGTAGCGGACCACGCGCGCCGGGCCGGAATCGTCGGCCAGGGTCGCCACCGAACCGATCGGCACCATCCCGCCCGAGGCCGAACGGACCTTCAGGTTGGCGATGTCGGCCAGCTCGTCGCGGTAGGCGGGCTCGGCCTGGGCGGTCACGCGGAAGGTGCGGCCCAGGAAGTTGAAGTCGTTGACGTAGGTCGAGCCGAGGTAGGTGCCCAGGGTGTTGAACACGGTCGAGGGCTGGACGCCCATCAACAGGGCCTTGTCGCGGTCGACGTCGGCGGCGATGCGCGGCGAGCCGGTGTTGTAGAGGCTGAACACCTGCTGCACCTGCTCCGGCGCCTGAGCGGCCGCGCCCATCATGGCGAAGGTCGCGCCTTCCAGAGCCTGGAAGCCGGCGCCGGAACGGTCCTGGATCATCATCTTGAAGCCCGAGCCGGTGCCCATGCCTTGAACGGGCGGGGGCGACAGCATGAAGATGCTGGCTTCCTCGATGACGCCGGTCGCCCCGCTGAGCGCGCCGGCCAGGGCCGAGGCTTCCAGTTCGGGCGTGGTCCGCTCATCATAGTCCTTCAGCTTGATGAACATGGTGGCGGCGTTGGACGACAGCGAGAAGCTGGAGCCGTCCAGGCCGGCGAAGGCGGTGACTTCCTGAACGCCGTCGGCCTTCTGGACGATCTCGACAGCCTTATTCATGGCGGCCTTGGTGCGTTCCAGCGAGGCGCCCGGCGGAAGCTGGACGACGCCGATCAGCACGCCCTGGTCCTGCGCCGGAATGAAGCCCGTGGGCGTATCGGCCATGCGCCAGCCCGTCAGCGCCAGCAGGGCGGCGTAGATGACGAGCATGATGGTGACCATGCGGATCAGCTTGGCGGTCAGGCGGCCGTAGCGGTCCGACACCCAGTCGAAGCCTTCGTTGAACTTGGCTCCGGCCCAGCCGAGGTAATACATCACCGTGCCGATCAGACCCGGCTTGCGGTGATGGTCATGATCCTTGTGCGGCTTCAGCAGCAGCGCGGCCAGGGCCGGGGACAGGGTCAGCGACACCAGCAGCGAAATCAGCGTCGCGGAGGCGATGGTGACGGCGAACTGGCGGAAGAAGATGCCGGGGATGCCGGGCACGAAGGCGGTCGGCACGAACACCGAGGTCAGCACCAGGGAGATGGCGATCAGGGCGCCCGACACTTCCTGCATCGACCGATAGGCCGCTTCCTTGGGGGTCAGGCCCTCGCGGATGTAACGCTCGACGTTCTCGACCACGATGATGGCGTCGTCGACGACGATGCCGACGGCCAGAACCAGGGCGAACAGCGACAGGGAGTTGATCGAATAGCCCAGGGCCAGCTGCACCGCGAAGGTGCCGACGAGGGCGACCGGGATGGCCAGGATCGGGATGATGGCCGCGCGCCAGGTCTGCAGGAAGACCAGGATGACGATCATCACCAGGAAGACGGCTTCGATCAGCACGTCCTCCACGGCCGAAACCGAGGCGGCGACGTATTCCGTCGGGTTATAGGGGATGGCGTATTTCACGCCCGGCGGGAAGTCGGCCTTGATGGCGTCCAGCTCGGCGATGACGGCCTCGGCGGTCGACAGGGCGTTGGAGCCGGGCTGCTGGATGACGGCGATGCCGACGCCGCGCTGGCCGTTGAAGTAGCCTTCGACGCCGTAGATTTCCGAGCCGAGTTCGATGCGGGCGATGTCGCTGACGCGGGTCACGCGCCCTTGAGCGTCGGTCTTGAGCACGACCTTGCCGAACTCTTCCGGGGCCGACAGACGGCCCTCGACCTGAACCGGCAGCTCGAAGGCGGCGGCGTTGGTCGGGAAGGGGGGCTGGCCGATCGAGCCGCCGGCGGCCTGGACGTTCTGGGCCTGCAGGGCGGCGACGATCTCGGGCGCGGTCAGGTCGCGCGCGGCCGCCTTGGCCGGGTCGATCCAGATGCGCATGGAGTAGTTGCCGCCGCCGAAGACCTGGACGCCGCCGACGCCGTTGATCCGCAGCAGGCGGTCGCGGATCGTCGACTGAGCCATGTTGCCCAGGTAGTCGCTGTCGATGCCGGGATCGTCGGACGTCAGCGAGGCCAGCATCAGGAAGCCCGAGGACTCCTTGTTGACGACCACGCCGACCTGACGGACCTGCGCCGGAAGGCGCGGCTCGGCCAGGGCGACCCGGTTCTGCACCAGCACCTGGGCGGTATCGAGATCGGTGCCCGGCTGGAAGGTCACGGTCACGGAGACCCGGCCGTCCGAGGTGGACGACGAGGTCATGTAGAGCATGTTCTCGACGCCGTTGATCTCCTGCTCCAGCGGCGCGGCGACCGTTTCGGAGAGGGTTTCAGCCGAGGCGCCGGCGTAGGAGGCGGTCACGCTGATCGTCGGCGGCGCGATGTCGGGATACTGCGCCAGCGGCAGCATCGGCATGGCGAAGGCGCCGATCAGGGTGATGAAGACCGAGATCACGATCGCGAAGATCGGTCGGTCGATGAAGAAGCGGGATATGTTCATGAATCAGGTTCCGGCTCGTGAGCCCCCTCCTCAGCCGGCGCTGGCGACGAAGGTGGCGGACGAAGCGACCGGCGCCGTGGTCACGGGCGCGTCGGTCTTGGTTTGCTCGGCCTTGATGGTTCCGTTCTGGGCGGTGACTTTCTGGCCCGGACGGGCGCGCTGAAGGCCGTTGATGATGACCCGGTCGTCCGGCGTCAGGCCCGTGCGCACGACGCGCAGACCGTTGGCCAAGGGGCCCAGCTGGACCGGCTTGGCGCCGACCGTGCCGTCCTTGGCGACGACATAGACCACCTTGCGCGGGCCATCGGTGACGACGGCGGAATCCGGCACCAGCATGGCCGCATAGCCGCCCGAGCCCGCCAGTTGGGCGTGACCGAACATGCCGGGCTTCAGGAAGCCGTCGGCGTTCTGCACCACGGCGCGCAGGCGGATGGTGCCCGAGGAAGCGTCGATGGCGTTGTCGGTGAAGTCCAGCGTACCGGTGCGGTCATAGCTGGTCTCGTCCTGCAGGCGGATGCGGATCGGGGCCGAACCGTTGCGGGCGTCGCGCTGATACTTCAGCGCCAGGGCTTCGGAGCCGTCAAAGACGAAGTAGATCGGCGAGGACGAGACGATGGTCGTCAGTACGTCGCCGGCCGACGAACCGCCGCCGATCAGGTTGCCCGGATCGACCCGGCGGTCGGACACGCGGCCCGAGATCGGGGCGGTGACGCGGGTGAACTCGACGTCCAGCTGACGGGCGCGAATGGCGGCGTTGGCGGCGGCCACGGCGGCCTCAGCGGTCTGGACGGCGCCGCGCTTGGAGTCGACCTCGGCCTGAGACACGGCCTGCGAGGCCAGCAGGCCCTCGGCGCGGGCCAGTTCCGTGCGGGCCAGCGTCAGTTGCGCCTGACCCTGGGCCAGTTGGGCGCGAGCCGAGGCCAGGGCGGCCTGGGCCGGACGCGGGTCCAGGGTGAACAGGGGTTGGCCCTGGCGCACGAAGTCGCCGTCCTTGAAGTGGACCGACTGGATGTAGCCGCCGACGCGCGCGCGCACGTCGACCGAACGGGGCGCCTCGAAGCGACCCGTGAATTCGTCCCAATCGACGACCTGTTGCGACAGGGGGGCGGCCACCGTGACGGGCGGCGCGCCCTGGGCGGGCGCTTCCTGTCCCTTGGAACAGCCATAGAGGGCGGCCGCCATCAAAGCGGACGCGGCCGCGATCTTAACCGTGCGCATCGGCGCAATCTCCTTGGGAGTAACGTGATCTGGGAGACTGTCGCTCTTTGGGGAGGATGCGTCCAGTCAAAGCTGGCTGACTTAAAGACGACGAAAGCCGCGCTTGTCAACGCCTGATGACAAGGCCATATAGCGCGTAAGGTTTATTGGAGTGCGACCAATTGGTCCTGTGCGACGTCCCCCGCCCGCGTAACGCCAACGCCACCCGCCAGGCCATCCTGGAGGCGGCGCGCGAGCGTTTCTGCGCGGAAAGCTATGATGATGTCGGCATGCGCGACGTGGCGCGCGACGTCGGCGTCGATGCGGCGCTGATCAGCCGCTACTTCGGTTCGAAGGAAGATCTGTTCCTGTCCGTGCTGGACAGTTGCAAGAACGGACGCGACCTGATGGAGGGCGACCGCGCCGATTTCGGTCAGCGCCTGGCCACGGAAGTCGTCTTTGGCGAGGCGGCCCGTTGTGACGCCGATCCGACCGGCGAGAAGATGCGCGGCCTGCTGATCCTGTTGCGCTCGATCGGTTCGACCAAGGCGATGGACGTGGTGCAGCGCACGGCGAACAACCGCTTCTTCGATCCCCTGACCCAGTGGATCGGCGGCGAGGACGCGGCCGTGCGGGCGCGCCTGGCGTCTGGCCTGATCATGGGCATGGCCATCGGCCGTGAACTGTCGGACGGCTTCTCCGCCCTGACGGACGAGCAGCGGGACCGCCTGCGCGACCGCATGGCCAAGGCGCTTCAGGGTCTGATCGACGGCTGAATTGAAAAGAGGCGGACCGCAGCCCGCCTCTCGTCTCCTATTATAGATGTCGTCTAGGCCCAGTGCATCGGCACATGGCGCGCCGCCGCCCAGTGGATGGCGCGGATGGCGTCGACGATGGCGCGGGTGGCTGACACCGTGCCCAGCGGCCCGCCCAGGTCGGCGGTGACCGCGCCCGAGGCCAGGACGGCCGCGACCGCCGCCTCGATGGAGTCGGCCTCATCCTCCAGATCGAAGCTGTGACGCAGCATCATGGCCGCCGACAGCACCATGCCGACCGGATTGGCCAGATCCTGTCCGGCGATGTCTGGCGCCGAGCCGTGGATGGGCTCGAACAGGCCCGGCCCCTCGGCGCCCAGGGAAGCCGAGGGCAGCAGGCCGATGGAGCCGCCCAGCACCGAGATCTCGTCCGACAGGATGTCGCCGAACATGTTCTCGGTCAGGATGACGTCATAGTCGCGCGGCTTCCTGATCAGGTGCATGGCCATGGAGTCGACCAGGGCGTGCTCCAGGGTGATCTGCGGATATTCCTCGGCGTGGATGCGGCTCACGACCTCGCGCCACAGGCGGCTGGTCTCCATGACATTGGCCTTGTCGACCGACGTCACCTTGCCGCGCCGTTGCTGGGCGGCCTGGAAGGCGGCGCGGGCGACGCGCTCGATCTCCTCGACCGTATAGACGCACAGGTCCGAGGCGCTGGTTTCGGTGCGGGTCTTCTCTCCGAAATAGACGCCGCTGGTCAGTTCGCGGAAGACGATCAGGTCGACGCCCTCGACGATCTCCTTTTTCAACGGCGACAGGTGGGCCAGGACCGGCGAGACCTGCAGCGGGCGCAGGTTGGCGTACAGGCCCATGGCCTTGCGGATGGACAACAGGCCCTGTTCCGGTCGCACCGGCGCGCCGTCCCACTTGGGACCGCCGACCGCGCCCAGCAGCACGGCGTCGGCGGCCAGGCAGGCGGCCTTGGTCTCTTCCGGCAGGGCTTCGCCCGTGGCGTCGATGGCGGCGCCGCCGATCAGGTGTTCGGCGAAGTCGAAGCGGTGCCCGTAGATGTCGCCGATGCAGGTCAGCACCCGCTGGGCGGCCAGGGCGACCTCGGGGCCGACGCCGTCGCCGGGCAGGACGACGATGTTGAAGGTGCGCGGGGCGGGAGCGGTCATCGTGCGGTCTCCGTTTGGGGGGCGTCGTTTCTCAGGCGTTCGAAGGTGGCGACGTAGGGCAGTTTGGACTGAAGCCAGCCGAGAGCGTCGACCCCGTCCAGCAGGCACTGGCGGGCGAAGGACTCGACCTTGAACGGCACGGCCGGAGCGTTGCCGCGCCGGATCTCATTGGCGTCCAGATTAATGGTCACCGGCTGTTCCGGATGGGCGGCCAGATCGTCCCAGACCGCCTGATCGACGACGATGGGCAGGAAGCCGTTCTTCAGGGCGTTGGAGGTGAAGATGTCGGCGATCTCGGTCGAGATCACCGCCCGGAAGCCGTAGTCCAGCAGGGCCCACGGCGCGTGCTCGCGCGATGAGCCGCAGGCGAAGTTCGGCCCCGCCAGCAGGATGCGCTGCTCGGCCGGGTCGATGCGGTTCAGCACCGCCTCGGGCTTGGGCGAGCCGTCGGCCTCATAGCGCCAGTCGTGGAAGGCGTGGGCGCCCAGACCCTCGCGCGTCGTGGTGGTCAGGAAGCGCGCGGGGATGATTTGGTCGGTGTCGATGTTGGCCTGGCTCAGCGTCAGGGTCTTCGACGTTAGAGATTTGAAGGCCTCAGGCATGGATGGCCTCCAGATAGGCGCGCGGGTCGGTCAGCACCCCGGCGACGGCGCTGGCGGCGGCGGTGGCGGGGCTGGCCAGTATGGTGCGGGCGCCCTTGCCCTGACGGCCCTCGAAATTGCGATTGGAGGTCGAGACGGCCAACTGGCCCGGCGCGACGAAATCCCCGTTCATGGCGATGCACATGGAGCAGCGGGGGATGCGCCATTCGGCGCCCGCCTCGGTGAAGACCTTGTCCAGGCCTTCGGCCTCGGCGTCGCGGCGGACGGCCTCCGAGCCGGGCACGACCAGCATACGCACGCCCGGCTGGACCTTGCGGCCGCGCAGGACGTCGGCGGCGGCGCGCAGGTCGGTGTGTACGACGGCAGCGTGGTGCTATGGAGGGAGCT
>NZ_DAMCNG010000128.1:3884-8048 GCF_032107865.1 Brevundimonas sp. | reverse complement strand
GACCCCGATCCGGCGCGCGACGCGGCCCTGGCGGCGGAGCTGGTCGCCAGCGCCAAGGACCGGGCCGAGAACCTGATGATCGTCGATCTGATGCGCAACGACGTGGGGCGGGCGGCGCAGCCCGGTTCGGTCCAGGTCGAGCGCCTGTTCGAGCTGGAGAGCCATCCGACGGTGCATCATCTGGTCTCGACGGTGAGCGCCCAGGCGGCGCAGGGCGTCGGTCCGGCCGAGGTCATGGAAGCCGCCTTTCCGCCCGGCTCCATCACCGGCGCCCCCAAGCATCAGGCCATGAAGGTGATCGCGAGCCATGAACCGCCGCGCGGGCCGTGGTGCGGCTCCCTGTTCGGCTGGGGACTGGGCGAGGAGGCGCGGCTGACGGCCTCGGTCCTGATCCGCACGGCGGCGTTCGAACGTGGTGCGGACGGCTGGTGCTGGCGCGCCCTGGCGGGGGCGGGGATTGTCGCCGACAGCGACCCGCGCGCCGAACGGCTGGAAACCGAGGCCAAGTTCCGTGCGCTGAAGGACGCTCTGATCGGCGCCGACTAGCAGTCGGTGCAGGCGATCCGGTCGGTTGTCCGCGGCCTTAGGTAGTAATTCCGCTGAAAGCTTATGCCGCCCGGTATCATCTGGCCGAAGGCGGAGACATAGCCGTAGTTCGTCTCGCCCAGGATCACGGTTTGGCCGTCCGTGATCAGGTCGGGCGGCAGGTCGGTGATGGGATCGCCTCGCTTGCGGGCAGGCATGATATCGACGCCGTCGGCGTCCTTGGCGCTCTTGGCGCGGCTCCATTCGACCGTGGCGACGCCGCGCGCATCCACGGTGACGCTTGAGACGCGGATCGACAGGGGGGCAGACGAGAAGGGTCGCATGATCATGTCGCCGATCGCGAAGATGCCCTCTAGATCCTTGACGTTGGCGCCGTCCGACCGGGCCACCAGATCCGCGACCATAGAGGCGACGTGCCCGGCTCGCCGCTCGGCCATATAGCCCTGGGTGAATTCGATCAGGCCGAAATAGATCACGATCATCACCGGCGCGATCAGGGCGAACTCGATGGCCGAGACGCCGCGCCGGTCCCGCAACAGGCGGCTCAGTAGCCGGATGTATGCGACGCGCCTCATTGATAGGGCTCGTTACGGAAGGCCAGGGTGGTGGTCAGCATCACGCGACGATCGGTGGTGCGCGACACGGCCTGGGCGATAAAGGGGCTGACGATGGGGTGTTCATACCAGACGCGCACCAGCACTCGGTCGCCGGGGGAGCCCGGCCTGTAGGTCAGGACGCTGGGGTCGAAGACGCCTGTTTTCAGCGGGTCGGCGTCGGACGGGGGTGAGAAGCCCTCGACCACGCGGATGTCGATGAAGGCGCGGCTGGGGCAGTCGGCGGCGAAGACGCTCATATTGGCGCACAAGCGCTCCTTGATGTCCTCGATCTCCAGCTTCTGTTCCTGGGCCAGGCCGGTGCGGACCTGGCGTCCGGCGTCGGAGACGGCGGTTTCGACCAGGGCGTCGACCAGCAGCAGCAGGCCGATCTCCAATATGCCGAACAGCAGCATGAAGAAGGGGAAGGCCACGAGGGCGAACTCCACGGCGGTGGAGCCCTCGCGGCGACGCCGACGATGCATCAGGCTTAGCCCCCGCTGCATGGGGTCAGGGCGCCGTGGACGGGCGTGCGGCGGGCGCGCAGCGAGTTCCGCAGGCGACTTCGACCGCTTCGCCGCCGCGCCAGACGCGCACCGAGCCGGTCTCGCCCGGGCTGACGGCCACCTGGCGCTGGAACAGGGGGCGGCCCAGGGCGTCGACGGCGATGATCTCGGTCAGGCCATAGCTCTTGCCGGTGATGAACAGGGTGCGGGCGTCGGTGACGGTGACGTCGGCGATGCGCGGATTGGCCACGATCACCGATCCGGCCGGGGCGCGCAGCTGCACGCGCGTCGCCTGGTCGATCTGCACGTCCAGCGGACGCTCCTGCGCCATGGCGGGTGCGGCCAGAACAAGCAGCGCGGCCAGGGGAGCGGCGAGAAGAGAAGCTGGGCGCATGGCGGGCCTCCGTGAGGATCAGAACGGGCGCGCGCGAGCGCCGCACGTGGAAGCTGACGGTCAAAGGTCAAGAAACCCTGAAATTCCCGGCGAGCTCCGAAATCAAGGACGAATTCTAGTAAACAAGAAAGTAACCATCAATATTGCGTGGGGGCGTCGAGATTTTACCCGCTCTTAAGGGGCGTCGTCGCATTGTCTTCATGCAAACGGGGGTCAAGCGGGCAAAACCGACGACCCTGATAGTGGGTCATCTGCTCGTTATTGAAAGAAGGAAGACATAACATGCGTAACTTCATCACGCGCTTCGCTAAAGACGAATCCGGCGCCACGGCCATCGAATACGGCCTGATCGCTGCTCTGATCGCGGTTGTCATCATCGGCGCCGTCGCCGCTCTGGGCACTCAGCTCAACGACACCTTCAAGAAGGTCACGACCGACATGAAGACGCCGCCTAAGACGGCCTAAGCGACCGATAAGCAGCTTTGAGGAAGGCCGGAATGGAGACATTCCGGCCTTTCTTTTAGGCGCAGAAACACGACCTGCTGAACGACAACCTGCCTTTAAGAAACCAGGCCTAGGGTGCGCGTATGACCGAACTGCCCATGATCCTGCTGGTCGTCCTGCCTGTTCTGGCGATCGGCGCAGCCCTGCATGACCTGATCACCATGAAGATCCCAAACTGGATCTCGGGGGTGCTGCTCGTCGCCTTCTTCCCGGCGGCCTTGGCGCTGGGTCTGCCGTTGGACGTGGTGGGCGTTTCGGTCGGTCTGGCGATCGCGATGCTCGTCGTCGGCATGGGGATGTTCGCGGCGAATTGGATTGGCGGCGGCGACGCCAAGCTGCTGGCCGCCGCCATGCTGTGGATGGGCGCTTCGGGCGGCGTGCTCTTTGTTTTCTACACAGCGTTGGTGGGCGGCGGATTTTGCATTCTGCTGATGACCGCGCGCAGCCATCTGCCTTTCTTCGCTCAGAGCGGTCCCGGCTGGGTCATGCGCTTGATGCAGCCCAAGGGCGACATTCCCTATGGCGTCGCCATCGCCATCGGCGCCCTGCTGGCCTATCCGTCCAGTCCGCTGATGACCGCCTACATCGCGGGCTGATGACGTTGTTCGTCAAGGGCGGTCCAGCTTAGGGGCGCGTTAACCATGACGGGCCATTATCTCTGACAGGCAGGGGGCGGATCATCCGGGTTCGCGCGATCGCGTCTGCCGGAGACACTGGATGAAACCCGCCAAGATCGCTGTCATCTGCATCGCAGCCCTCGCGGCCATCGGTCTGGCGCTGGTCGTGCGCGCCATGGGGTCGTCGGGGCAGCCGACGGCCACCGCCACGGCCGCCGTCGAGACGCGGCCCATGGCCAGGGTGCTGGTCGCTGCGCGTGATCTGGAGCCGGGCCGTCGCCTGGTCGATGCGGACCTGAGCTGGAAAGACTGGCCAGCCGACGAACTCAACCCCCTCTTCATCACCGACGGCCCGCCGCCGCCCTCCAAGGCCGAGGGCGCCGCCGCCGAGAACGCGGCCGTCGAAGGCTCTGGCGACGCCAAGGGCGCTACGGTGGAAAAGGCCATGAAGGCCGTCGCCGAACTGAACACGCCGGGCGCCAAGTCGGACTATATCGGCGCCGTGGTGCGTGAACCCATTCTGGCCGGCGAGCCCCTGGTGGCGCGCAAGATCGTGCGCGCCGGCGACAGCGGCTATATGGCCGCCTATCTGGAGCCGGGCATGCGGGCCATGGCGATCCGCGTGACGGTCGAGACGGCCGCGGGCGGCTTCATCCTGCCAGGCGACCGCGTGGACGTGCTGCTGACCCGCGAGGTCAAGGGCTCCGGCGATGAGGGCGGGACCAAATATTCAGCCGCCACGGTGATGCGGAACGTCAAGGTTCTGGCCATCGACCAAAGCACCCGCGCCGCCGAGGACGAGCAGGCGGTGGTCGGCGCCACGGCGACGCTGGAGCTGACCGGCCGCGACGCCGAGGTTCTGGCCCTCGCCAAGTCCGAGGGCGAGCTGTCGCTGGTGCTGCGCTCCTATGCCGATACCGCCGGTCCTTCGGGCCATGTGCCGGGCGCGGTGCGCGGGCGGGCGGCGGGCGGGGGTTCGGTCGTGCGCGTCTATCGCGAGGGTC
>NZ_DAMCNG010000128.1:0-3748 GCF_032107865.1 Brevundimonas sp. | reverse complement strand
ACGCGCGCCGCCATCACCGCAGGCTCGGCCCCGCAGATGGTCAATCTGCCGCGCGGAACCTCCTTCGCCGTCGACCTGCCGGCGGATGCGCGCGACGTCATCATCTCCAATCCGGCCGTGGCCGAGGCCATGCTGCATTCGCCGCGCCGGATCACCATGATCGGCCTGGCGGGCGGCGAGACGGACGCCGTCTTCCTGGACGCGAGCGGGCGCACCATCCTGGCGCTGCGGGTGCGCGTGGACGCGGGGGTCAGCGCGCTTCAGGATACTTTAGCGCGCGTGGCGCCGGGCTCGAACGTGCGCGCCGAGGCGGTCAACGACAGCATCATCCTGACCGGCGTGGCGGCCAGCCCGCTTGAAGCCGAACGCGCCGCCCAGGTGGCCCGCGCCTTCGTCAGCGCGCCCGAAAAGGTCATGAACATGATCGCCGTCGCCGGATCGGATCAGGTGACGCTGAAGGTGCGCGTGGTCGAGGTGCAGCGCAACGCCATCAAGCAGCTCGGCTTTGACACCCAGGCGGTGCTCGGCCGTGTCGGCGACACTCAATGGCTGCTGGGCAACAGCGCCACCTGGGGCGTGAACGGCTCCTTCCTGGGCGGTCTGGCGGGCGGGATCGCGCGCGACACCACCAAGAACTTCCAGATGCAGGTGCCTTGTATCGGTCCGGGCTGGCCGGAAGGCGCCATGTGCCCGGTGACGGTCGACGGCAGCCCCGGCGATCCGTCCAACTGGGACACGGCAAAGCCTGGAACCGGCCCCGGCTCGGACGGGCTGAACAAGGGCGAGGCCATGCTCAAGGCCTTTGAGCGCGTCGGCCTGGTGCGGATGCTAGCCGAGCCCAATCTGACGTCGGTCAACGGCGAGGCGGCCAGCTTCCTGGCCGGGGGCGAGTTCCCCGTGCCCGCCGGACGTGATCGCGAAGGCCAGGTCACCGTCGAATACAAGCCCTACGGCGTCGGCCTGTCGTTCCGGCCGGTGGTCCTGTCGGAAGGGCGTATTAGCCTGCAGGTCAAGGTCGAGGTGTCGGAGCTTACGCCCAGCGGCGGCCTGACTATCGGCGCGGGCACGCCGTCCTCCATCACCCTGCCGGGTCTGACGGTGCGGCGCAGCGAGAACACCATCGAACTGCCTTCGGGCGGGTCGATGATGATCGCCGGCCTGCTTCAGGAATCCACGCGACAGGCGATCGACGCCTTGCCGGGCATGACCAATCTGCCTGTGCTGGGCCAGTTGTTCCGCTCGCGCGACTATGTGATGGGCGAGACCGAGCTGGTGGTCATCGTCGAGCCCTATATCGTCAACCCGACCTCGCCGGATCGGATGCAGACGCCCGCCGATGGCTTGCGCATCGCCCAGGACGCCCAGACCATCTTCTTCGGCCAGTTGAACCAGGTCTACGGTTCGCCCGCCCCGGCGGCCCAGCCGGGCGCCGGATGGCGCGGCCCTGTCGGCTATGTGATCGAGTGAGCGCCATGATCCGCACCGTCTCCATCTCCGCTGCTGTCCTGAGCCTGAGCCTGGCGTTGTCGGCCTGCGTCGGAGGGCCGGCCAGTCTGGGCGGCGAGCCGCCGCTGACGCCGACCTCGCGCTTCAGTCTGCAAGTCGAGCCAGGGGTGGATCGCATCGCCCTGGCGGTGCACGAGGCCGGTCTGTCCGCCAATCAGCGCGCGGCGCTGGAGGCTCTGGTCGGGCGCTTCGCCATGGAAGGCGCGCCGGTGCTGGTGATCGAGGCGCCGGCGGGCGGCGATCCCGTAGCAACCCAGGCGGCCTGGAACGTCAAGGCGGCGTTCGAGGCGGCGGGCGTGCCGGGCGAGCGTATCCAACTGGTCGGCTACGCCGCCCCGGACCCCAGGGCGCCGGTGCTGGTCGGCTTCGAGACGGTGCGCGCCGTCGTGCCGCAGTGCGGAACCCAGTGGGGCAATCTGGGCCGCACCGGCGACAATCAATCGGCCTCCAACTTCGGTTGCGCCGTGAACGCCAACCTGGCCGCCCAGATCGCCGATCCGCGCGACATCGTCGCCCCGCGCGCCATGACCCCGGCGGATTCCGGTCGTCGCTCGGTGGTGTTCGACGCCTATCGCGAGGGCGGGCAGACCTCCGCCCAGCGTGAGACCCTGTTGTCGCAGACCAAGATTTCACAGGCTGTGCAATGACGACGGCGCCCAAGCCCTTCCCTTCTCAGGATTTCGACGCCCTGGACGGTTTCGATCTTGATGATGAGTTCATGGACCTGCACCCGACGGGGGCGCCCGCGCCTGCGCCCATGGGACAGGCGTCTGACCCCTTTGATCCGGTCGGGCGGATGCGGACGGAAACCGAGACGGCGATGAACGCCTCGGGCGCTTCACCCGCCGTCGCGCCGCCGGTGGTCGCCGCCATGCCCGCGGTCGAGACGTCCACGGCCCTGGCGATGGGCGGGCCGGCCTCGGTCGAGGTGTCGATCCCGCGCATCGGCGTGCACATCTTCGCCGAGCGCCAGGATACGGCCGCCGCCGCCGAACGCGCCGGCCAGGACCGCCGCATGGCCCGCGCCACGACCCAGATCCGCCTCGGCGGCGTCCAGGCGGCGATCGAATCCTATCAGGCCGAGCCGACGCCGCCCCTGATCATCGTCGAGAGCCTGAAGGCGCCGCAGGATCTGCTGGCCGAGATCGACCAACTGGCCCAGGTCTGCGACGCGGGCACCAAGGTCGTCATCATCGGCGCGACCAACGACATCCTGCTGTTCCGCGAGCTGATGCGGCGGGGCGTGAGCGAATATCTGGTGGCGCCGGTGCAGCCGCTGCAACTGATTGCCGCCATCGGGGGCCTGTTTGCCGATCCGGCCCAGCCTTTCGTCGGCCGCACCATCGCCTTCGTCGGCGCGCGCGGCGGGGCAGGCGCCTCGGCCGTGGCGCACAACACCGCCTATGCGATGAGCGAGCGGATCGGTGTCAACACCGTCATCGTCGACTATGATCTGCCGTTCGGCACGGCGGGGCTGGACTTCAACCAGGATCCGCTGAACGGCGTGGCGGACGCCCTGAACCAGCCGGATCGCCTGGACGCCACCTTGCTGGACCGGATGATGGTCCGCTGTACCGACAAGCTGAGCCTGTTCGCCGCGCCCGCGACGCTGGAGACCGACTGGGACATCGGCGCCGAGGCCTTCGAGGAGGTCACCACCCGCATCAGGGCGACCGCCCCCTTCGTCGTGCTGGACCTGCCGCACCTGTGGTCGGGCTGGATGCGGCGGGCGCTGATCGCAGCCGATGAAGTGGTGGTGGTGGCGACGCCGGACCTGGCCTCGCTGCGCAACGCCAAGAACATGATCGACCTGATCAAGCAGGGACGCCCCAACGACGCCCCGCCGCGTCTGGTGCTGAACCAGGTGGGCATACCGGGTCGGCCCGAGATACCGGCCAAGGACTTCGGCGCGGCCCTGGGCATCCATCCCAGCCTCAGCATCCCCTTCGACGCCAAGGTGTTCGGCTCGGCCGCCAACAACGGCCAGATGATCATCGACGCCGCCGCCAAGACCAAGGCGGCCGAAGCCTTCGAGACCCTGGCCCAGATCGTCTCGCGCCGTGAGCTGCCCGCCGCATCCGCGCGCGCTGCAGGGCGCGCCAAGCCGACAGCAGCGGCCAAGAGCGCCGGGGGCAGTTCTCTGCTCGGCTCTCTGTTCAGCAAGAAGCGCTGAGGCCGTGTTCGGCAAGCGGACAGCACCGTCGGGCCTGGCCCCCGCCGCGCCGCGACCCGCGCCGGCTCC
>NZ_DAMCNG010000127.1:0-8074 GCF_032107865.1 Brevundimonas sp. | reverse complement strand
GGCGACGTCGATGGTCAGCCCTCCCTTGGACGCCGGCGGCGCCTCGACAGGTCCGTCGCGCCCGCCGCTGAACACCAGGGCGGCCGCCACCGCGCCGACGACGGCCAGGCCGGCGCCGACGATCAGGACCGTGCGATTGTCTTTGGAAAGGGCCATGCAGCTCTCAACGCTAACGAAGGCCCCACTAACCCCGTCCGCCCTACGGCCGTCAACCGAAAGCGCCGTTCATCCCGGCTTAGCCTGTGAGTCGCGCCAGGGCGGCCTGATAGTTGGCCAGCTGAGCCTGCAGATAGGCCGGCGCCTGCCCCGTGACCGGCGGCTTGGACGCTTCGGGCGACAGGGCGCGATAGGCGTCGCGCATGGCCTTGATCGCCAGTTGCACCTGATCCTTGGACTTGGCGATCGCCTCGGCGCTGGACAGGTTGAGCAGCGGCGACAGGTCGACGCCGAAGGTCTTCTTCTTGTCGTCCGCCGACTTGCCGATGAAGCCGGGCGTCAGGCCCAGCCCCGCCAAGGCGTCGCGTCCGCCCTCACCAGGGATCAGCACGGCCCCCGCCCGCCCGTCAGCGCTGGTGATCGACAGGCGCTGGACGCCGCCGCTGGTCACGCGCGTGTCGCCGTCCATGCCGGTCAGGTAATCCCGATCCGTCTTGATCGTGACCTTGAGATGACGGCCCGAGGCCAGTTCGATCTTGCGCGCCAGGGACTGCAGCGTGTCCTTGGCCTCGATGGTCACGGCCGTCTGCCGCCCGGTCGCGGGGTTCTGCACATAGAAGCGATCGCCCGCGCGCACGGCGGTGGCGTCCACCAGGGCCTTGGAATCGCTCTGGTCGATCTCGCCCTGCGGCAGGCCCAGCCGGTCCAGAACGCTGGCGCCGCCGGAGGAAACCGTCAGGGCCAGCGGCTTGGCCTGCCCCTCGGCCGCCGTCCAGGTCTGGCTCCATTCCACCTGGCCGGTCTGAGCGTCCAGCCGCGCCAGATAACCGCGCGTGGGATCGTCCTTCTTGGCGCCGAGAGGGCGGTCGGAGACGCCGGTCAGCCAGACCTTGCCGTCATGCACCTTGACGTCGGCGGCGGTGTCGTCGCCCTCGCCGCCGTAATAGGTCAGCCGATCCGCGCCCGAAGCGACCAGATCCGTGGACAGCGTGGCGACGAAGGCGTCCTGGCCTCCCGCGTGCGCGTTGGCGGCCTGACCCGCGTTCAGAGCGCCGTTGCCGGTCGCGCCCGACACGATCAGCCGCCCGTTCGCTACCGCCAGACCCGCGATCTCGCCGCCCGAGGACGCACCCAGGTCGCGCACGCTCAACAGTTCCGGCGCGCCCGTCGGGCCGACGCGGAAGTGACGCAGCACGAAGGCGCCGTTCTCGACGCCCGCCGTATAGAGATTGTCGCCGTCGATGGTCATGGCCTGGACGTTGTCGTCCCCCGCCGTGCCGAACTGGGCCGCGCCGGT
This sequence comes from Brevundimonas sp., assembly GCF_032107865.1. Taxonomy (GTDB): domain Bacteria; phylum Pseudomonadota; class Alphaproteobacteria; order Caulobacterales; family Caulobacteraceae; genus Brevundimonas. Next base: position 6,621 of record NZ_DAMCNG010000127.1, on the reverse strand, counting down.
CGCCGTCGCCTTGATCGGCGCCAGGCTGTGGATCTGGCTTTCGCTGAAGGCCTGGACGTAACCGTCCCAGCCGCCCACGGCCGAGGTTCCCGGCATGGCCGACTTGGCGCGTCCCGCCACATAGACCCGGCCGTCAGCGCCGAAGGAGACCGCCGTCGCCTCGTCCTCGGCCCTGGCGCCGCGCCTCTGCGTCCACTGCTCGCGGCCCTCGTCGTCGAAGATGGTGACGAAGCTGTCCGCCGTCGTGGCCGAGGCTCCAGCCTCGCCCGGAACCAGGGCGCCGACCACTGAGCCGGCCACCGCTACCCGTCCGTCCGCATCCACGGCGATGGCGTAACCGCTGGCTTTCGAGGCCGCGCCCAGAGCTCGGCTGACCACCACATTACCCGCCGAATCCAGCTTCATCAGGACGACGTCGGCCTGGCCCTTGATCGGCTGCGTCGAGGAACCGACGTTGACGTCGGCCACGATCCACATGGAGCCGTCCGCCCCCGCGGCGCTGGCGCGCACCGTCTCGACGCCGTCCGGCAGGTTGGAGACGCCGCTGCGGCCCTCGACCCAGAAACTCTCGCCGCCCGCGCTGGCGACCGGATTGCCGTCCGGGTCGAACTTCAGCACCTCATGGGCGCCCTTGGTTCCGGCGCCCTGCACCACCTGGATCGAATCGCGCGCCACAGTCGGGACGAAGCTGATCGTCTCCACCGAGGTTCCGCTGACCGTGAGCCCCCAGCGGGGGGGCCCTGCAGGCAGGGTGATGGTCTTGTCGCCCGCCTTCACGGTTCGCGGCTCGGCCTCGATCATCTGGCGATGGATGCGGGTCTGCACGCCCGCCGCCTCTAGCTTGCCGTTGATGTGCTCCAGCACCGCATCCATGGTGCGCGGCGTCGATCCCATCTCGGCCAGGTCGATGTTGACCGTCTGGGTTCCCGTCAGGGTTTTCACCGTGACGCCGAAGCGCACGTCGCCCTGGAAGGCCGCGACCGGGTCGGTCAGGGCGCCGTCATGGATCGGGCCGGTCAGATATTTCGAATTGTCGCGCGCGACGGCCGCCGTGGACTGGCTCTGAGAGGCCGAGACCCCCTGCACGATACGTACGCCGTCGAACTGGGCCGAGGCCAGGAAGTCCGTCATCTCGGCCACGCCCGAGGCGAACCGGCGCGACAACTGATCCGCCTCCAACCGCCCCACGCCCCGCTCGCCCGCCCGCGTCGTCAGAGCCTCCAGCATGGTCAGCCCCTGATACATGGCGAAGATCTTGCGATAGTCGCCGGATGAGGCCCCTTTGACGTCAAGGACCGCATTCTCTTCGTTGACGAGTTTGCGCCCGCTCAGCGCCGAGCGCAGCAGGTCCGATTGGCTCGGCTTTTCCTTGGGAGTCAGCGTCCAGGGCGCGGTCGGCTGCGTCTTGGGCTTCGGCGCAGGCGCGGCCGAAGGCAGGCTCCCGAGACCCGTCCCCGTGCCGAAAAGACCGAGCAGATAGCTGTTGTTGATCGCCGCCACGCAAACCTCCGCCCGCCAGCATCGCCCACAGCGGTAACGAACTGTTTAACCGTCGCGAGGAACCGGCGCCTGACGGCGTCGTTTTCGCCTCGCCACAGCCGAGGTGAGACCACCCATGTCACGTGTGCGCTGGATATTGATGAGGCTGATGAGCCTCTATGGCCTGATCCCCCGACCGACCCGCCGTCGGCCGCCTCCCCTGTCGCTAGGACACGGCGCGCACCGGCGGCTGGGCTAGGGCCGCGATCAACCCTTGAACAGCGACAGGATGATCTGCGGCGCCTGGTTGGCGATCGACAGCGCCTGAGCGCCGAGTTGCTGCTGAACCTGCAGAGCCTGCAAGCGCGCGCTTTCGCGCGCCATGTCCGCATCGACCAGGTTGCCGACGCCGACCTCCAGCGAGTCCATCAGCTTGGTGACGAACTGGGTGTGCTTCTCGATCTGCTTGGACTGGGCGCCCAGTTCGGCGAGTCGGGAGTTGGCCGTCGCCAGCGCGGTCTCGACAGCCGTCAGAGCCGTGGCCGCATCCGCCTGTGTCAGCAGTTCAGGCATGACGTCCGGGTCCGTCGGTGCAGCCCCAGCCGTCGCCAAAGCGAGGCCGCGCAGCGACATGTCCTGGCGGTTCATGGTGATCGTCTCGGACGCATCCGCATTGGCCAGGAAGTTCAACGGCGTCAACGGGTTCGGCGTCGGCGTCACGCCCGGAACCTTGCCGTTCAAAATGTTCTCGCCGTCGAAGGCGGCGTTGTCTGCGAACGACTGCAGCGACTTCAGCAGCGACTGGAACTCGTCGTTATAGGCCTTGCGGGTCGCGTCGGAAGCCGACGGATCAGCCGCCGCCGTGGCCTTCTGGCGCAGCTCCACCAGAATGTCGGATATCTGCTGACCAGCGGCCAAGGCGACATCGGCGATGGAGGTCGCGCGGTTCAGGCTGGTTTTGACCGATTCCAGCGCATTCATGTCGGCGCGCTGGTTCTGGGCGACGGCCCAGGTGGCGGCGTTGTCGCGCGCGCCCTGCACCTTCAAGCCCGTGTTCACCCGGCTCTGGGTCGCCGCCAGCTTGGAGTTGGTGGCGTTCAGGTTCTGAAGCGCGACAAGCGCCGACGCATTGGTGATTACGCTGTTGCTCATGGCTGTTCTCGCCTCAGTCCGATTCTGGCGAGCATTAGTGACGCTGATTCCTGAGCGTATGGTTAACGCCGTCGCAACGCCTATTAACGCCGCCCGGCGATGCCGAGGGGCGTTGAGATCCTGAACGCGAAGCTCAAGCCTCGGTCTTGATGATCTTCCCGACGTCGTAGGCCGGGCTTTGACGCAGTTTGAGCACTTCCTCGCGCGGGAACTGGCGGATCACCTCGCCGGTCACGCGATCCAGGGTCTTGTAGACATAGCCCGTCGCCTCACGCTCGATCGTCAGCCGGTAACGGCCGGCGTCATCGGCTGCGTCTTGCTGCGCCCGGGCGGCAGGCTTCGGCTCGACCGCTACGCCCTGCGGCTCGCGATCAAGGTAGGTTACGCTGGATACTCCTGCGACATTGTCAGCCATATCCCTCTGCGCGGACCTGCCGCGCCTCCCGTCTCAACGATGCGAGAAAGGGGCGAACCAGCGGCCCGCCCCTTCCTTAACCGCGTCGGATTAGCGGAACAGGCCCAGCAGAATCGAGCTGGACTGGTTCGCGATCGACAGCGCCTGCACGCCCAGCTGCTGCTTGGTCTGCAGAGCCGTCAGGCGGGCGCTTTCCTTGGCCAGGTCGGCGTCGACCAGGTTGCCGATGCCGACTTCCAGCGAGTCCTGCATCTTGCTGACGAAGGTCAGCTGACGATCCATGGACTTGGACTTGGTGCCCAGGTCGCCCAGCACGGCGGTAAAGGCCGTGATCGCGCCCTCGACAGCGGCGGTCGTGGCGTCAGCCACGGCCGTCGCGCCGCCAGCGGTGACGACAGCGGTGTCGGCCCCAGCGATCGCCTTCACGGTGAAGGTGTCGCCCGCGCCGGTGCCGGTGCGGACGTCGACAGCCGCAGTGTTCGCCTTGAACAGGTTCACGCCGTCGAAGCTGGCGCCGCCCAGAGCCTTGGTGATTTCATTGCCCAAGGCGTTGAAGTCAGCCAGGTAGGCCGTTTGAGCCGCGCCGGTCGACGAAGCGATGGCGACCGCCAGACCCTTCTGTTCTTCCAGAGCCTTGGTGACGATCTCGCCGGCGGCCAGGGCCACATCGACGATCGACTGACCGCGCTGGATCGACTGCTTCACCGAGTCCAGAGCGCCCATTTCGGCGCGCTGCGACGTGGCGATGGCGAAGATCGCGCCGTTGTCCTTGGCCGTGGAGACCTTCAGGCCGGTGTTAACGCGGTTCTGCGTGACGTTGAGGTCGCGGTTCGTCGCGTTCAGGTTTTGCAGGGCGATAAGAGCGCCCGCATTGGTGTTGATGCTGTTAGCCATTTTGGCTGTCCTTTGTCTTCAGACGATGGCCGACGCCGTTTTGGCGTCGGTGAGCATTCTGCTCGATAGCGATGAGGTGGTCAGACGGCGGCCTCAGCCGCCGCCTTCAGCGTTAGCGGAACAGGCCCAGCAGGATCGAGCTGGACTGGTTCGCGATCGACAGCGCCTGCACGCCCAGCTGCTGCTTGGTCTGCAGAGCCGTCAGGCGGGCGCTTTCCTTGGCCAGGTCGGCGTCGACCAGGTTGCCGATGCCGACTTCCAGCGAGTCCTGCATCTTGCTGACGAAGGTCAGCTGACGCTCCATCGACTTCGACTGGGTGCCCAGCTTGCCGAGTTCGGCGGTGAAGCCGCTGATGGCGGTGTCGACGGCCGTGATCGCAGCTTGAGCGGCCGTAGCGTCCGCCGGAGCCGCCAGGGTGGCCGTGGTAGCGACCGTGATCGCCGCGCCCGTGCCGATGTTCTGCGTCGCGCCCGAGGTGCTGGTCAGAACCGACTGCTGGGTCGTGTTGGAGAACAGGTTCACGCCGTCGAAGGTCGCGCCGGTCAGGGCCTTGGTGATTTCACCGCCCAGGGCGTTGTAGTCAGCCAGGTAGGCCGTCCGTGCCGCGCCGGTCGACGAAGCGATGGCGACCGCCAGGCTCTTCTGTTCTTCCAGGGCCTTGGTGATGGTTTCGCCGGCGGCCAGGGCCACGTCGACGATCGACTGACCGCGCTGGATCGACTGCTTCACCGAGTCCAGAGCGCCCATTTCGGCGCGCTGTGCGGTGGCGATGGCGAAGATCGCGCCGTTGTCCTTGGCCGTAGAGACCTTCAGACCCGTGTTCACGCGGTTTTGCGTGACGTTCAGGTCACGGTTCGTCGCGTTCAGGTTTTGCAGGGCGATGAGAGCGCCAGCATTGGTGTTGATGCTGTTAGCCATTTTGGCTGTCCTTTGTCTTCAGACGATGTCCGACGCCATTTTGGCTGCCGGGAGCATTCTGCTCGGATGCTTACGTCGCAAGGAGCGGGCCAGGCTTACGCAGAGCCTGGCCCGCAGCATCTCCTTGAATTTTCGACATTAAGCTCAAAGAAGCACATCGACGAACTCGGCAATATCTGCCCACCAAGGCGGCAGGTCGGTGATTTCTGCCTAGTCGCCCGGCAATATCGACCCGGCTCCGTCACGCCTTTGCACCCAGGCGTCAATCAAGCTCCGTTCGGCCTGCAGCGTCTCCACCGCCAGGCGCCGGGCGGCGTCGCATGCCGCCACCTGCGCGCCGCGTCTCACATAGACCGCCTCCAGATCGGCCGCCGTCGGACGCTCGGGCAACATCGCCAGTTCGCAGGACTGCGTCGCCGCCTCAGCCAGGATCAACCGGGGCGGCGCAACCGGCGACGGCGGGCGCGACGCGGCACAGTTCGCGGTCATGATCGCGCAGGCGCCGAGCGCGATCAGGGTCCAGGGGCGTATCGGCATCATCAGCAGTCCTTGCTCGAGTTTCAGCCGCGACGGTCGTCTGCGTCACGGCCTTGGCGTTGCGGTGAAAGGCGTCGAGACCCTCGATCTGGCGACCGCGTGCGGCGGCCTCCAGACTGCGGGCGGTCGCCTCTGATTCCGCCTGGCCGAAGCGCTGTTGGGCTGCCTCCATCCGCCGCGCCTGGAGGTGCAGCGGATCCCACCGCAAGCCCAACCCCCGCCCGACGATGAGCAAGATCAGGCCAACCGCCAACACCATCGCCCACCACCCGAGCGGCGTCAGAACCCGCAGGAAGCGCCCCGTCATGGATAGGCCCTCCGATCCAGTTCGAAATGCGGTCCGTCGCGCAAACGCGGCCAGTCTCCGCCCCAGATCAGAGCCACATCCCTGTCCTTCGCCGCCGCCTTGAACGCCTCGGCGATGCGCGGATACAGCGGCCAGTCCCAGCGCACCCCGCCATCAATCCAGGCGGCGACATCCACCGCATGACCCGTCAGGTGACGCGAGTTCAGCGTCCGGCTGGCCCCGGTCCGCACCAGTTCCGCCTGGCGCGCAGGCGTCCGCAGCCCCTCCGTGATCATGAAGTCCACCGGCGTCAGCAGGGTCGCCGCCTCGACCACGGCGACCAGATCGGGATGGACGCCCTTCAACCGCTCGCGCGAGCGTTGCGACAGACGAAAGCTCATGGCCTGCCTCCCACACGCCACCGCGCCAGATTGACGATCTGCTGGGCGCTGGGCGCCACCAGATAGAGCAACAGCATCAGGGCGATCAGCCCCATCAGCCCCTCGGCGATGCGCGGCAGGTCCGCCGCCGTCGCCCGCGTCACCGCCAGCCGCAACAGCAGCCACAACGCCAGGCTGGCGGCATAGACATAGAGACGCCGCCACAGCCAGCGGCCCTCGGCTAGCTCCTGCGGGCGCGCCGCCGGCTTATCTTGATGCTCGGACGTCATTGCCCGTCCTCCGGGTCATGGGGCGCGGTCGAGCTTCGCCAGTCGCCGCCCAGGTGATCGAAACAGTCGTCGGTCGAGAGGCGCTCGGGCGCGGCCCAGGCCTCGGCGTCCAGCAGCGGTTCGAGTTCGCCGAGCGACAGGGGCGTCTCAGCGTCGATGATGCGATGCAGGCGTCTGATCATGGCGCTCACCCCACCGCCGTCAGCCAGACCACGCCGGCCGCGCCTGCGCCGCCCGGCCCGCTGACGGTTCGTCCGCCGCCTCCGCCT
>NZ_DAMCNG010000126.1:0-8120 GCF_032107865.1 Brevundimonas sp. | reverse complement strand
CGCCTGCGGACCTGAAGCGCGCCCATCTGGTCGGAGAGCCGGAGGAGTGGGCCGCCTGGTTCGCCGCCGCCGGGGTGGCGCCTGCCGACGCCGCTCCGCCGCCGCGCCTGACCGCCGACAACCAGGCGATGGAGGTGGCGGCGGCGCTGGGCGATCAGGGCGTGGCCCTGGGTTCGCCCATCCTTTACGGCCGCGAGATCGAGCGCGGCCTGCTGGTGCGCCCATTCAAGGAGACCGTCGCCCTAGCTGAGGGCTACTGGCTCTGCTACCCGCCCGGCCGCCGTCTGACCCCCAAGATCGCCCGCTTCCGCGATTGGGTGCTGGACACGGCCCGGACCGACCCGGCGGTGGTCGAAGGCGCGCGTCTGGCGGGGCGAGAAGTCGGGGAGGTGGGCGGCACGGGCTGAAATCAGACCGTCACGCCGCCACCCCTCATCCGTCTTGCTCCGCAAGCCACCTTCTCCCTCAAGGGGAGAAGGAAAAGAAAAGGGCGGGATCTTTCGATCCCGCCCCTTCCGTAGTCTCAGCGTGAGGTGACTTGGACTTAGAAGTCCATGCCGCCCATACCGCCCATGCCGCCCATGTCGGGGGCGCCGCCGGCCGAGGCCTTCTTCGGCGCGTCAGCGATGGCGGCTTCCGTGGTGATCATGATGCCGGCGACCGAGGCGGCCGACTTCAGAGCCGAACGGACGACCTTGGCCGGATCGATCACGCCCATCTGGACGAGGTCGCCGTACTCTTCGGTCTGGGCGTTGAAGCCGAACGAAGCGTCGGTCGAGTCCATGACCTTGCCGACCACGATCGAACCTTCGACGCCCGAGTTCTCGGAGATCTGACGGATCGGAGCCTGCAGGGCGCGGCGCACGATGTTGATGCCGGCGTTCTGATCGGCGTTGACGCCCTTCAGATCGATCAGCTTCTTGGAGGCTTGCAGCAGGGCCACGCCGCCGCCCGGGACGATGCCTTCATCGGCAGCGGCGCGGGTTGCGTTCAAGGCGTCGTCGACGCGGTCCTTCTTTTCCTTCACCTCGACTTCGGTCGAGCCGCCGACGCGCAGGACGGCGACGCCGCCGGCCAGCTTGGCCAGACGCTCTTGCAGCTTTTCCTTGTCGTAGTCCGAGGTGGTGTCCTCGATCTGACGCTTGATCTGGCCGACGCGGGCTTCGATGCCGTCCTTCTCGCCCGAACCTTCGACGATGGTGGTGTCGTCCTTGGTGATCTGGACCTTCTTGGCCTTGCCGAGCATGTCGAGCGTGACCGTCTCAAGCTTGATGCCGAGGTCTTCCGAGATGACCTGGCCGCCCGTCAGGATGGCGATGTCTTCCAGCATGGCCTTGCGGCGGTCGCCGAAGCCCGGAGCCTTGACGGCGGCGACGCGCAGGCCGCCGCGCAGCTTGTTGACGACCAGGGTCGCCAGGGCTTCGCCTTCGATATCCTCGGCGATGATCAGCAGGGGACGGCCCGACTGAACCACGGCTTCCAGCACCGGCAGCATCGGCTGCAGCGAGGTCAGCTTCTTCTCGTGGAGCAGGATGAGGGGCTCTTCGAGGGAGACCTCCATCTTGTCCGGGTTGGTGATGAAGTAGGGCGACAGGTAGCCGCGGTCGAACTGCATGCCTTCGACGATGTCGACGGTGGTTTCGGCGGTCTTGGCTTCTTCAACCGTGATGACGCCTTCGTTGCCGACCTTGGCCATGGCCAGGGCGATCAGCTCGCCGATTTCAGCGTCGCCGTTGGCCGAGATGGTGCCGACCTGGGCGATTTCCGAGTTGTTGGAGACCGGCTTGGAGATGGTCTTCACTTCGTCCAGGGCCACGGCGACGGCCTGGTCGATGCCGCGCTTCAGGTCCATCGGGTTCATGCCGGCGGCGACGGCCTTCAGGCCCTCTTGCACGATGGCCTGGGCCAGAACGGTGGCGGTGGTGGTGCCGTCGCCCGCGTTGTCGTTCGCCTTGGAGGCGACTTCGCGGATCATCTGGGCGCCCATGTTCTCGAAGGCGTCTTCCAGCTCGATCTCTTTGGCGACCGAGACGCCGTCCTTGGTCGAGCGCGGGGCGCCGAACGACTTCTGGATCACGACGTTGCGGCCCTTCGGACCCAGCGTCACCTTGACGGCGTCAGCCAGGACGTTGACGCCCTTCAGCATCTTGTCGCGGGCGTCGGTGTTGAATTTTACGATTTTAGCGGCCATGCGGGCAGCTCCTATCTAGATGTTTTTACGAGAGAAACCGGAAACCGAGGCGCGTCTTACGACAGCACGCCCAGGACGTCGGATTCCTTCATGATGATCAGGTCTTCACCGTCGATCTTCACTTCGCTGCCCGACCACTTGCCGAACAGGACGCGGTCGCCGGCCTTCAGCTCCAGGGCGACGAACTTGCCGTCTTCGTCACGGACGCCGGGGCCCACGGCGACGACTTCGCCTTCCTGGGGCTTTTCCTTGGCCGTATCGGGGATGATGATCCCGCCCTTGGTCTTGGATTCTTCTTCAACGCGCTTGACCAGCACGCGGTCGCCGAGCGGACGAAACGCCATCTGAGTAACTCCCGTTAGGATGTTGGTTCCAGCCCTCGGAGCCCGCGACTTTGGCAGTCGCCCTCCCCGAGTGCTAACGACCGGGGAGTTAGGCAGGGGGAGGGAGAGCGTCAAGGGCGACGGGGCCTGAAATTCGGCGCTCAGATGAAGCGAAAATGAACGGTCCCCCCCGAGGTCGTTCAGACAGGCGGCGCTAAAAGGGGGACAACGGATCAACCGGCTTTCGAAAGGAGCCCGCCATGAAGACCCTGTCCAAGATCGGCGTCGGCGTTATCGCCCTGACGATGCTGGCTTCGACCCCGGCCGCCGCTCAGCACTATCGCGACCGCGATCGCGACAACACCGGTCGTGACGCCGTCCTGGGCGCCGTGGTCGGCGGCGTCGCCGGCGCTCTGATCGGTCAGGGCGACGGACGCTATGTCGCGGGCGGCGCCTTGGCGGGTGCGGCCCTGGGCGCGGCGTCGTCCTCGAACAACGACGACTGCGGCTACCGCCGTGGCGGCCGCTGCTATCGGAACCAGGGCCACTGGGAGCGCGAGCACGGCATCAACAGCCGCGACGGCTATTACAACGGTCGCTATGAACGGGACGACGGCCGCTATTACCGCGACGGCCGTTCCTGGCGGAACCACGGCGAATGGCGCAGCCATCAGAACCGCCGCGACCGCGATCGGGATCGCGACTACCGTTACGACCGCCGCTGGTAGGCGGCGCGTGAGATGAGGAAAGGCTCGGCTGAACGGCCGGGCCTTTTTCTTTGGCCCGGCCCTATTCGAAGCCGCTGCCTCGTTCGGCGGTCGGCATCAACCGCCCCATGACGGAGACGAAGAAGGCCACGGTCCAGCCCAGCAGTATGGCCCCGTTGATGCCCTCGATCGCGCCCAGCAGCTTCCATTCGGGGTCGATGGAGGCGTCGCCATAGCCGATGGAGCTGTAGCTGATCGACGAGAAATAGACCGCCTCGCGCAGGTCCGACACGGCGCCCAGCAGGTAGAAGAGGGCGGCGTAGCTCCAGATCTCCAAGCCGTGGATGAAGAAGAGGCCCAGCACCAGCGTCACCGTATAAAGGGCGCCGCGTGTGGACAGGGGGTTGAGGCGGACCGCTGCCGGAACCCGGCTTTCGCGTGATTCCAGGGCCGCCAGCACGCGACCCAGGCAGAGCAGCCCGATGGCGTGCGTGCCCACGGTCAGCAGCACCATGGCGGTGGCGACCGTCAACTCCAGCATCATGTCCATGGCCGCCTCGCTGTTCGTTGCGGCGCCATGCTTAGCACCGGCGCCCTGCGTCAAGGAACCTCGGTTCGGACGGCTGCGCCCTCCGCCAATCGGTGGTATTTTAGGAGGCCGCCCCTGGTGCGGCCCAAGCGTATGCGTGCCCTGAGCCCCTCAACCGCGAGACGCCCCATGTCCATGATGAAATCCAGTATCGCCGCCCTTGCGGCCGCAAGCCTTGCCGCCTCGGCCGCCCAGGCCCAGACGCCGCCTGACCTTCGCGACCTTGTCGGCGCCCGAGGGGGCCAGGCCGAGGGCGAGCTCCAGCGGCGCGGTTATGAATTCGTCCGCACCCAGGAAGGCGGGGCGACGAAGTGGAGCTATTGGCGACGCGGCGGCGACTGTGTGCAGATCTCGACCGCCGACGGCCGCTACGCCGCCATCGACCGGGTCGATCGCGGGCAGTGTGATGCCGGGTCGCATGGCGGCGGCAACGCCGCAGCGGCTGTTCTGGCGGGCGCGGCCGTGATCGGCCTGGCGGCGGCGCTGGCGCATCACAACCGCAACCATGACGAGCGCGACGAGCAGCACGACGGAGACTATTCGCGCGGCTATCAGGACGCCCTCTATGGCGCGACCTATGACCGCAACGACAGCGAGGCCTATCACGACGGCTATCTGGCGGGGGAGGCCGAGCGCAGCAATCGCCGGGCCTCGAACACCGACCATGTGCGTCGTGCGCCTTGGGCGGCGCAGCAGGCCTGTTCGTCGCGCGCCGATGACTTCCAGAATCGACCGCGCGGCAGTTCGACGCCCATCAGCGTGCGTGAGGCCGGGGGCGGAGACTGGCGCATGGTGATGGGGACCGGCTCCTATCGCTCGGTCTGCGTGGTCAGCGACGACGGCCGAGTGCGCAGCATCGATCCCTACTGACGGATTTGCGCCGCGCGCCTGGTCAGACTCATCGGCCGCCGCAGGGTCGGTGTTACGAGGATCAGGCCGTCAGCCGTCGCAACAGATCCGCCGTGGAGGGGTCGAGATCCGCCGAGGGCGTGCCCGTGGCGGCGTCCTTCAGCAGGGCCTTGGCCAGAACCTTGCCCAGTTCGACGCCCCATTGGTCAAAGCTGTTGATGTCCCACAGCACGCCCTCAACGAAGGTCTTGTGCTCATAGAGGGCGATCAGGGCGCCGAGGGTCTGCGGCGTCAGCCGCTCCATCAGGATGGCGGTCGATGGTCGGTTGCCGGGGAAGGTCTTGTGCGGCGCCAGGCGGTCGGCCTCGTCCTCGGATGCGCCCGACGCGATGAGTTCAGCGCGAGCCTGGGTTTCTGTCTTGCCCAGCATCAAGGCCTGCCCCTGGGCCAGGGCGTTGGCCCACAGATAGGTCGAGGGCGTTTCCGCGCAGGTGCGGCCCACGATGATGAATTCGACCGGAACGACCTGCGGCCCCTGATGCAACTGCTGGAAGAAGGCGTGCTGGCCGTTGGCGCCCGGCTCGCCGAAGATGACGGGGCAGGTCTGGCGGCCGACAGGCGATCCGTCGCGGCGCACCTGCTTGCCGTTCGATTCCATTTCGAGCTGCTGCAGGAAGGCCGGCAGGCGGCGCAGGTCGTGGGCGTAGGGGGCGACAGTGCGCGCCGGGCGGTGCAGGCCGTCGACGTTGTAGATCTCGGCCAGGGCCAGCATCACTGGCGCGTTCTTCTCCAGCGGCGCCTCGAGGAAGTGCCGGTCCAGGGCGGCGGCGCCGTCGAGGAAGCCCTGGAACGCTTCCCAGCCCAGGCCGATGACGCAGGACAGGCTGACCGCCGACCACAGGGAATAGCGCCCGCCGACCCAGTCCCGGAACGCGAAGGTGCGGCCGCAGCCGAAAGCCGCAGCCCTGTCTGGCGCGGCCGTCACGCCGATGAAGTGTTTCGCCATCCCCTCGGCGGGCAGGGCGGCGGCCAGCCAGGCCTTGGCGGCCTGGGCGTTCAGCAGGGTCTCCTGAGTGGTGAAGCTCTTGGAGACGACGATCACCAGGGTGGTTTCGGGGTCCAGTCCGATCAGGGCTTCGGCCATGTCGCGCGGGTCGATGTTGGCGACGAACCGCAGGTCGATAGCCGGATCGAGCGGGCGCAGGGCGTCCCAGATCAGGCGCGGTCCCAGATCGGAACCGCCGATGCCGATATGGAGCACCGTCTTGAAGGGGCGTCCGCTCGCGCCTGTTTCATTCCCGGACCGCAAAGCTTCGGCATAGGCTTTCATTTCAGCACGCACGGCCTCGACTTCGGCCGAGACCGGCTCGCCCAGGGCGCGGAAGTCGCCGCCGTCCGGCGCGCGCAGGGCTGGATGCAGCACGGCGCGGCCTTCGGTCAGATTGACCGCCTCGCCGTTGAACAGGGCCGCGCGTCGGCCCTCGACGTCGCAGGCGCGGGCCAGGGCCAGCGCCGCTTTCAGACCCGCCTGGGTCCAGCTCTGCTTGGACAGGTCGATGTGCAGACCGGCCACGTCCAGCGTCAGCCGCGCCAGTCGGCCGGCGTCGGCGGTGAATTGATCCTGAATGCGGGCGTCGATGTCCCGGCGGGCGGCGGCCTCGAGTTCGGCCCAGGCGGCGTGCGGCATCGTCGTCTCCCCATGGCGGTCCCGGCTTTTGGCCCGGCGCTTGCAAGCTCTGGTTTACGGCTCAGGCCGTGAAGAGTTCAATCCAAGACTGGGTCAACAAGGATTTCCTGGTGGAAGTCCGTCGCTCCAGTCCCTTGTGAAAGGCACGCCATGTCCTGCGGAATAGCTCTCGCCGTCGCCCTGATGCTGGCTGATCCCGCCGTCGCCGAAGCCGCCGCCCTGCCGCCGGTGGCGCCCGCCGCTCCGGTCTCGGTGGCCCAGGAGCCCCTGTTCGCCGATCTGGTGGCCCGTTCGGGCGCCCTGAAGACGATCGTCGACGCCTGGATGGCTTCGGGCGAGGCGGACAAGGCCGGCTTCTTCACCGGTGCGGCCTATGCGACGTTCAAGGGGCAGGCGACGGACCTGGCCCAGCGCGACATGCAGGGCCATCTGATCCTCAAGGAGCGCGGCACGGACAACGACCTGAAATGCATCCTGCGCGGCATTTCCGAAGACATTCCGGTCAAGGTCGCGGCGCTGGAGAGCGCCTCCGACGCGGCCGCCCGCAAGCTGGCCCTCGACGAGCTGTCCTATCTGCTGAACGACAACGTCGAGGTCATCACCTCGCCGCCTCAGCCCGAGGCCTAGCCTCGAGTTGAGGCCCGACTGGAGGATGGCCGGGAAGGCCGTCCTCAGCCCTCGACAGTCTCCGGGTATTTGATGGCGCAGCCGTAGGGCGCGGCATAGGCGGTCTGGACCGCGCGGCCGGCCTTGGCGTCGGCCAGGGCGGCGCGAACGAAGTTGTTGGCTCCGTCCAGGTCTTCGACCTTGTTGGTCGGCCGGTCGTCGATGCCGCCGACGAAGATCAGCCGTCCCTCCGGGTCGATGATGCGCATGTCCGGCGTGGTTTTGGCGTCATACCGCTTGCCGACCTCGCCGGTCGGGTCGAGCAGCAGATGGGTGAAGGCGGCCTGATGCTTGGCCTTCCAGGCTTGCGCCTCCTCGCCCTCGACGAAGCCTTGAGTTCCCGGCGCCGAGGAGATGATGGTCAGCCAGACCACGCCGTCGGCGGTCGCCTCGCGCTGCAGGGCCTGCATGGCGCCGGTGTAGTGCTTCTTCACGAAGGGACAGCCTTCGTTGGTCCATTCCAGCACCACCGTCTTGCCGCGGAAATCGGCCAGGGAGCGCTGCTGCCCCTCGGCGTCGACCAGGGTGAAGGCCGGGGCCATTTCGCCAGGCGCGGGCGCCTCGGTCGCTTCGGGCGCGACGGCGGCGGTTTTGGACCGTTCAGGCGATGCGGCGGGTTGCTGCTGGCAGGCGGCGAGCAGCAGGAGCGAGGCGGAGGCGGCGGTCAGCAGGCGGAACATGGCGGTCTCCTCGGGGGGATGGTTTAGCGGGCGGCGGCGTCTTTCAGGGCGTCGATGACGACGCCTTCGGTCAAGAGTTGAGGCAGAATGCGCGGCTCAGGCCGGCCGGGCGCATAGACGAGATAGAGGGGCACGCCCGAGCGGCCGTGGCGTTGCAGCTCGGCGGTGATGGCGTCGTCGCGTCGCGTCCAGTCGCCGACCAGATAAACGGCGTTCGCCTGGTCCAATGCCTCAGCCGTACGGGACGAGGACAGGGCCGTGCTTTCATTGACCTTGCACGTCACGCACCAGTCGGCGGTGAAGTTGACCAGGACCGGGCGCCCCTCGGCCAAGGCGGCCTTCACCGCCTGTTCGGACCAGGGTTGGGACGGCAGATGCGTCGAAGCGCCTGCGCCGTCCGAGGCGGCGGGCGCGGCGCGTCCCGCCAG
>NZ_DAMCNG010000125.1:0-8201 GCF_032107865.1 Brevundimonas sp. | reverse complement strand
GGCCGCTCGCCCTGCCGCCCAGCCTGCGGCCAAGGCTCCGGCTCCTGCCGAGACCGGCCCGCGTCCCTACGCTCCGGCCCCTGCCGACGCTCCGGCCGCCGCCCGTCAATCGGTGCAATAGGCGACGGTTGTCGCAAAGGCCTTGCGCGGCTATTCAGCCCGCTTCGATTTTTCGCGAGACCTTTCCATGTCCGACGTCCTGCCTGACCGCCTTTCGGTCGATCCCGACAGCCCCTTCCACAACGCCGAGCTGCTGGCGCGCGGCGTAGGCATCCGCTTCAAGGGCGAGGAAAAGACCAACGTCGAGGAATACTGCGTCTCGGAAGGCTGGGTCCGTCTGGCCGTCGGCAACCGCGTCGACCGTCGCGGCAAGGCCCTGACCGTCAAGCTGCAAGGCCCGGTCGAGCCCTTCATCAAGGGCGAGTGATTTCCGCCCAGCGGCGAAGCTGAGACTTTCGGTCGCAGTCTTCGCCCGCTAGGGTCCGCGCCTGTCGTTTGAGTCTGGGAGGCGCTCTTGTCGTTCACTATCCGTCTGATGGCCGCCAGCGCTGTGGCGCTCGGCCTTGTCGCTACGCCGGTTCTGGCGCAGGACGCCCGCACCATCCGCGCCGCCGAACAGGTGCGCGATCAGGCGCTGAAGGGCAATATCGCCCTCGACTACGTCACCCAGATCACCACCCGCTTCGGCCCGCGCCCGGCGGGCTCGCGCGCTGAGCAGGACGCCTCGGCCTGGGCCGCCGACTACATGCGCGCCCACGGCTTCCAGAACGTTCGCATCGAGCAGTTCCCCCTGATCGGCTGGGAGCGGGGTGAGGAAAGCGCCGAGATTCTGGGCGCACGCCCGCAAAAGCTGGTCGCCGCGGCGCTCGGCCATTCCATCGCCACCCCGGCCGAAGGCGTCGAGGCGGAGGTTGTCTTCTTCGACGGTCTGGACGCCTTGTTGGCGGCCCCCGCCGGGTCGCTGAGCGGTAAGATCGCCGTGGTCGACGGCGGCCAGATGGTGCGGATGCAGGACGGCTCGGGCTACGGCCCTCTGTCGCGCATTCGCGGCGTCGGCCCGACCGAGGCGGCCAAGCGCGGGGCGGTCGCCTTCGTCATGCGCTCGGCCGGATCGGACGAACACCGCATGCCGCACACCGGCACGACCCGCTATGTCGAGGGCAAGGTGCCGCTGCCCGCCTTTGCGCTCAGCGCGCCGGACGCCGATCAGATCGCGCGGTTGGTGGGCATGGGCGAGACGGTGCGCCTGCGCCTGAAGTCCACCGCCCACACCTATGAGACCCACAGCCAGAACGTGATGGGCGACATCGTCGGGGCCTCGCGCCCGAACGAGATCATCGTCCTGGGCTCGCACATGGACAGCTGGGATCTGGGCACCGGCGCCATCGACGACGCGGCGGGCGGCGCCATCACCCTGGCCGCGGCCAAGCTGATCGCCGAGCAGGGCCGTCCGGCGCGCACGGTGCGCGTGGTCCTGTATGGCTCTGAAGAGGTCGCCCAGCCGACCGACCACGGCAACGGCGGCGGCGCCTATGTCCGCAACATCGGCGCGGACGTCGAGAAGCACGTCGTCGCCGGCGAGAGCGATTTCGGCGCAGACCGCGTCTACGCCCTGGGCCTGCCGCCCGGTTCGCAGCACACGGACTTCGCCAAGATCGCCGAGGGCGTCCTGCGTCCGCTGGGCGTCCTGCCGGGCGAGGCGGAGCTGTTCGGCGGGGTCGACATCGGCCCCCTGGCGAGGGCGGGCGTTCCGGTCTTCGGCCTGCGCCAGGACGGCACGCGCTATTTCGACCTGCACCACACGGCTGACGACACCCTGGACAAGATCGACCCGGCCCAGATGACCCAGAATGTCGCCGCCTGGGCGGCCCTGGTGCGCCTGATCGCTGATTCCGATGTGGACTTCCGGGCCGCTCGTGCGGCACAGGAGGCGAAGCGCTGAGGCGCGCGCCGCGAGCGTGGCGAAACTGGTAGACGCAGCAGACTTAAAATCTGCCGACTTTGGTCTTGCGGGTTCGACCCCCGCCGCTCGCACCATCTTCGGCCGGACCTGATCCGGCTGACGCCCTTGCGGGCCTTGGTCCTGTGAGGCCGTTTCCACGCCTGCGTTCCTGAACGCAGGCGTTTTTTTGCGTCTGCGGCCAAATGCTGTCTGGGCTCAGAGCTTTGGCGCGCGCGTCCTTGTCGCCGTCGCATCCCTGCGTTTCGAATGTGTGATGTCGATGAATGCAGTTTTCACATTGGTGCGATTTCTGTATGGACGATGGGTAATCGTTGACTATAAAGTATAGATTGTCCTGAATATCATTTCAGTCGAACTTCTTCGTCATCAATATCATATGTGATAATTGAGATTCGAATCTCTTTCGTTTGGTTGAAATTGACCTGAATTTTGTCAAGCCTATCGCGCTGCACAAAAACTTTATCTCAGCTTCGCTTTTGATGTATTAGGCTGTCTCGTCGCGGCTTGAGGGGTTGAGCCGCGCTGGCGCGTGCGATGCGCCGTTCATTGCGCCTGGCTTTCATGTCGGACGCGAAGGCAACCGTGACATCTCGTCTGTCTGCGCCGCTGTGCGCGGCGGCGTTTTGCGGCTGCGCGGATGGCGGCCGGGGGCTCGCAGGATGATTGAGAGACAGGAGCGCAGGCGCGCGTGGACGACGTACAACTTCAACAACTGGGCGGGCCGCTGACGATCGGCCTGCTGGTGCTGTTCTTTGGCCTGACCATGCTGATCTCGCTGCGGATCAGCCGACGCAAGGAAAACGCCGACGCCTATATGACCGCCGGCAACGGCATCGGTCTGGGGGTCTCGGCCGCCTCGATGACGGCGACCTGGATCTGGGCGGCGTCGATGTATGCGTCGGCCACCTCGGGTTATGTCTACGGCATATCGGGGCCGATCCATTATGGGCTGTGGGGGGCGCTGATGATCCTGTTCATCTACCCCTATGGCCGCCGCATCCGCGCCGTGGCGCCGCGCGCCCATACGCTGGCCGAGGTCATGTACGCCCGGCACGGCCGCTCAAGCCAGCTGATGCTGGCGGGATCCAACATCCTGGGCAGCGTGATCAGCCTGACGTCGAACTTCATCGCCGGGGGCGCCCTGATCGCCATGCTGACGCCGTTCAACTTCAGCCAGGGCGTCGTCGTCATCGCTGGCGGAGTGCTGCTGTATACGCTGTGGTCGGGGTTCCGGGCCTCGGTGCTGACGGACTTCATTCAGGTGTGCGCCATGCTGGGTGCCGTGATCGTGGTTATTCCGGCCATCTTCTTCGCCATGGGCGGCCCGGCGGTTTTTGTTGAAGGCGCATCCAACCTGACGCCGCAGCAGACCAGCTTCTTCTCGTCCGAGGCCTTCCTGAACCAGGGGGCGCCCTATATCGCCGCCGTCCTGGCCTACGCCATCGGCAACCAGACCATCGCCCAGCGTCTGTTCGCCGTGCGCGAAGACCTGATCCGGCCGACCTTCATTACGGCCACGGTCGGCTATGGCGCGACCATCATCGGCATCGGCATGCTGGGCGTCGTGGCCCTTTATGCCGGGATCAATCCGATGGAGGGCGACCTCAACAACCTGATCCCGCAACTGGCCGGAACCTATTTCGGGCCGGTGCTGCTGAGCGTCTTCTTCATCATGATCATTGGCTCGCTGGCCTCGACGGCGGACTCCGACCTGTCGGCCCTGTCGTCGATCATGATGGCCGACGTCTATGGCCGGGCGGGCAAGCGCAAGGCTGATCCGCGCCTGATGTTGACCGTCGGCCGGGCCACCATGGTCATCGCCACCGGGACGGCTCTCTATTTCGCTGGGGCGCGGATGAACATTCTGGACCTGCTGGTCCTGGTCGGCGCCATCTGGGGCGCGCTGGTCTTCCCCGTCATCGCCAGCTTCTATTGGGAGAAGGTGACCAACAAGGCCTTCACCGTCTCGGTGCTGGCGGCGCTGGCGATCTTCTTCCCCGTGCGGTTCGGCTGGATTTCGATGGATGGCGCCGTCGGCTATGTCTTTGACATGGTCGCCGTGGTCGGGGTGGGCGTGGTTGCGGGCCTGATGGTGTTCGGCTTCTTCGGCGCTCGGCCCGCGCGGATCGTCGGCGTGGCGGCGGCCCTGCTTGTCGCGCCCTTCGCCATCGGCTTCCTGCATGACTACGCCGTGTTGAGCGGTTCGCTGATCGCCTATGCCGTCAGCACTGTGGTCTGCACCGTCCTGTCCCTGTCCAACCGGACCGGCTTCGACTTCTCGCGCATCGCCCGCATGACCGGCGACTTCGACGAGGCCGACGCCGAGGCAGCCGCCGCGTCTGCCGCGGCCCGGACAGGCTCGCAACTTCCTCAATCCCGCTGACCGGAGATCTCCATGACCCCCTTCTGGCTTACCGTCTATGTCCTGATGTGGCCCGTCATCGTCGCGGGCGTGCTGGCCTTCATCGCCCGCGCCTTCTTCCGGGAGTGGCTGGACGCGCATCGACGCGGTGAGCCGATGATCTGACGCCGGAGGGCGCTGCGGCCCCCTTTTCATAGCTGCGCTGTCTTGGCCCCGTCATGGCGGCGGCGTAGGGATTTGACGACTTTCTGCTTCGCTTGGTGTTCCCGATGATCCGCAGCCGCCTTCTCGCCTCCGCCCTGGGCCTGACCCTGGGGCTCGTCGCCCTGAGCGGAGCCGCGCAGGCGGCGGAGACGACGGCCCCCGCAGCGGCGCCCGCGGCAGAACGCGCCTCGCCTTCGCTGATCGTCACCGTGGTGGTCGATCAACTCAGCGCCAATCTGTTCAACCAGTACCGCAGCCAGTTCACCGGCGGGCTGAAGACCCTGGCCGATCAGGGCATGGTCTCGATCAACGGCTATCAGACCCACGGCGTGACCGTGACCTGCGCCGGCCACTCGACCGTGCTGACGGGCGCCCATCCGGCGCGCAGCGGCATCCCGGCCAACGACTGGATCGACACGACGACGGGAAAGGAAACCTATTGCCTGGCCGCGCCGCAGAACACTTTGGCGCACGGCAAGAACACCGACAACGGCCCGGTCGGCCCCGGTCAGCTAAGCGCCTCGACCCTGGGCGACTGGCTGAAGGCGGTCAGCCCTGAAAGCCGCGTTTACGGTGTGTCGGGCAAGGATCGCGGCGCCATCAACCTAGCCGGGCACAAGGGCGACGGCGCCTTCTGGCTGACCGACAATTTCGGCTTCACCACCTATGTCGAGCCGGGCCAGTCGGCCGAGGCGCGCCTGGCTCCGGTGGCGGCCCTGAACGCCCGCATGATCGACCGCTTCACGCGACAGGCGCCCAGCTGGACCTATTCCAACGCCGCCTGCCGCCGCCTGGAAGGGCAGTGGACCATCGCGGGCCAGACCTTTGACTCCAAGGTGCCGCCGGCCAACTTCCGCCTCGACAACTCGCCCATCCTGGACGAGCTGACCATCGAAGGCGCGATCGAGCTGATGGACAGCCAGCAACTGGGCCGTCGCGGCGTCACGGACATGCTGGGCGTCAGCCTGTCGGCCACGGACCGTATCGGCCACAGCTACGGCACCCAGGGGCCCGAGATGTGCGAGCAGATGCTGCGCCTCGATACGGCCCTGGGCGCCTTCCTGGACAAGCTGTCGACCGTTCCGGGCGGCGCCATCGTGGTGCTGACGGCCGACCACGGCGGCTCGGACTTCCCCGAGCGTTCGTCGGTCGAGGGCTATCCTCATGCGGGCCGGGTGGATCGCGCCCTGCAGCCGCGCGTCAACGCCGCGCTGAAGGCCCGCTTCGGGCTGGACGCTGATCCCGTGGTGTCGTCGGCGGGCGGCTTCGTCATCGTCGACAAGGACCGCAAGTCCCTGCCGGAGCCGCTGCGCTCGCAGGTGCTGGCCGCTGCCCTGGAACTGTTGAACGCCGAGCCGCAGGTGGTCCTGGCCGTCGCCCGCGACGAACTGCTGGCCGAGCCTGTGCCGAACTCGATCAACCCCGAAGACCTGAGCGTGCGCGAGCGCCTGCGTCTGTCGGCGGTGGCGGGCCGTTCGCCCGACATCCTGCGCGCCTGGCAGCCGGGTCTGACCGGCCAGGGCCGTGTCGGCGGCGCCATCTCCAGCCACGGCTCGCCCTGGGATTATGACCGCCGCGTGCCGATCGTCTTCTGGTGGCCGGGCGCCGAGGGGCAGGAGCGCTTCCTGCCGATGCGCACCATCGACATCGCCCCGACTCTGGCCAATCTGATCGGCGTCACGCCGGACGCCCCGATCGACGGCCGCTGCATGGACTTGCCGCAGTTCGCCAAGGGGCGTTGCGAGACGAAATAAGACGGCCGGTCGCCATAACTTCGTGTTTCGCGGCCATAAACTCGTGTTTCCATGTCGGGAGGCGGCCTTACGCCTCCCGCATTTCATTGGCACAAGAGACTGAGAAGCGCTTCTGAGGGGAGGCGCCGGCCGTCAGAGCCATCAGAGGAAACCCGTTCATGCAAAGAGCCCGCCGTGCGCGCATCGTCGCGACCCTTGGACCCGCCAGTCGTGCGCCGGGAACGGTCAAGGCGCTGGCCCAGGCCGGGGTGGACGTCTTTCGCCTGAACTTCAGCCACGGCTCGCACGACGATCACGCCGCCGCCTTCAAGGCCGTGCGCGGAGCCGAGATGGCGTTGAAGCGGCCGCTGGGCATACTGGCCGACCTGCAGGGGCCGAAGCTGAGGCTGGGCCGTTTCTCCGACGTCGAGATCGAGGTCAAGCCGGGCCACCAGATGCGCTTCGACCTGAACCCGGCGCTGGGCGACGAGAAACGGGTGCAGATGCCGCATCCGGAAATCCTCAAGTCCCTGCGTCCGGGCATGCTGCTGTTGCTGGACGACGGCCGGGTGCGGCTGCGCGTGGGCGAGCGCACAGACGAATGGTGCGACGTCACGGTCGAGAGCGGCTCCAAGCTGTCCGACCGCAAGGGGGTGGCCGTGCCCGAAGCCGTCATCCCAGTCTCGGCCCTGACGCCCAAGGACCGCGAGGATCTGGCCTTCGCGCTTCGTCTCGGCGTCGACTGGGTGGCCCTCAGCTTCGTCCAGAAGGCCGAGGACATGGCCGAGCTGAAAAGTATCGTGAACGGTCAGGCCGCCTGCCTGGCCAAGATCGAAAAGCCTCAGGCCCTGAACGACCTCGAGAGCATCCTCGACTACTGCGACGGCGTCATGGTCGCGCGCGGCGATCTGGGGGTCGAGATGGACCCCGAGGAAGTGCCGGTCGCCCAGAAGAAGATCCTGCGCGCCGCCCGCCAGCGCGGCGTGCCCGCGATCGTCGCCACCCAGATGCTGGAATCGATGACCAGCGCCCCGGCCCCGACCCGCGCCGAGGCGTCGGACGTGGCCAACGCCGTCTATGAGGGCGCCGACGCCCTGATGCTGTCGGCCGAGACGGCGGCGGGCGACTATCCGCTGGAAGCCGTGACCATCATGAACCGCATCATGGAGCGGGTGGAGCGCGACCCCCTGTGGCCGGGCCTGATGGACGCCGAACACGCGGGCATGGACATCGACGATGTGGACGCCCTGGTCGCGGCGGCGAGAAAGGCGGCCGAGGCGTCGTCCACTGCCTGCATGGTGGTGTTCACGACGCTGGGCGGCACGGCGCGGCGGATGTCGCGCGAGCGGCCGTTGCAGCCGGTGCTGGCGCTGACGCCCAAGCCCGAGACGGCGCGTCGTCTGGCCCTGGTCTGGGGGCTGGAGCCGCGTCTGGGCGAACAGCCGACCTCGCTGGAAGGCTTGACCGATGATGCGGTCGAGGCGGCCATGCTCTACGGCCTGGCCGAGCCGGGACAGCGCATCCTGATCCTGGCCGGAACGCCCTTTGGCGCGCCCGGGGCCGCGAATCTGTTGCGTCTGGCCCATGCTCCGGCCCATGCTGCCCCCCGGCACGACCACGGGGCGAAGCGCGCCCGCAAAACCTGACGGGGCGGAATGATCAAATACATCGGCTCAAAGCGCGCGCTTCTGGGCCAGGTGATCGGCGCGGTGCGGGCGGCTCAGCCGCAGGGCGGGACGGTCTGCGACCTGTTCTCCGGCACCGCGCGCGTGGGCCACGCGCTGAAGCGCGAGGGGTTCCGCGTCTGGTCCAATGATCACAACGCCTATGCCCACGCCCTCGCCACGGCCTATGTTCAGGCCGACCGCGAGGTCTGGGCGGACAAGGCCGAGGCGGTGCTGGCCGAACTGCGCGCCGTGGCGCCCGCCCCGGGCTGGTT
>NZ_DAMCNG010000124.1:0-8253 GCF_032107865.1 Brevundimonas sp. | reverse complement strand
CGGCCTTCTGCTCGGCTGCAGGCGTCCTTCTGCGCGCCGCATACGGCCCGCGCGAGGCGGTCTCCGCCCGCAAGCTGATGTCCCGCCAGATCACTGCTGCCGACGCCCCCAAGGTGCACCGCGGCGGCATGGTCGCCCGTGCGGCGGGCTGGCTGCGCGACAATCTGTAAAAGGTTGGCCGCGTTCTAAGGCGACGATTTCTATCCGTCTGAATCTGAGCGTTTGAGCGCATCTACGGACCCAGATCCCACGGCTCGGCCATGGGAGTGATGGCGCACGCCAGCGCATACCTCAACAGGCGCGCCTCATTTGTGCCCGTAATGACTAATCAGCGATATGGAAAAAATCTTCAAAATGGAATTCAACTTGAATCCAATTTGGCAAATTTAGATAAAACCACATCCAATACGACAAATATCGATGATAGGCTGTCTGTGTTCAAACTGTGTCTTCATTGTTACAGCGATGACGCCTAATGGTCCAATTTGAGCCACAAAGGTTGCCTGCCTCCATTTTTCGCTTAGACCCCTGTTTTGTAAGCGTGGCGCAGAGTCGTTGCGCTGTGCAGTTTCCATTTGAAGTTGGGGTCCAAAATGCACTTGAAACGCAGATATCTCTTCGGAAGCACGATGCTCGCGGGCGTTCTCGCGATGTCGGCTCCGGCCTTTGCACAAACGGCGCAGGAAGAGCGGGAAGAAGCCGCGACCCAGGTCGGCGAAATCGTCGTCACGGGTTCGCGTATTGCGCGCCCCAACCAAGAAGCTCCGACTCAGGTGCAGGTCGTTACGGCGGAAGCCATTGCGACGACGGGTGAAGTGAACCTGGGTGAAATCCTGCGTACGCTGCCTGCCGCAGGCGTGTCGTCGTTGACGCCGACGAACTCTAACTTCTTTACCCAAGGCAATGGTGTCGCCACCGTTAACCTGCGCAACCTCGGCGAAGATCGCACCCTGGTGCTGGTCAACGGCCGCCGTTTCGTTGCGGGTCTGCCGGGCACCCAGATCGTCGACTTCAATAGTCTGCCGACCGAGTTCGTCGATCGCATTGACGTCGTTACGGGCGGCGCCTCGTCGATTTACGGTTCCGATGCCCTTGCCGGCGTAGTCAACATCATTACCGATAAGGATTACGAAGGCTTCCAGATGTTCGGCCAGTACGGCATCACGGACCGTGGTGACCGTGAATCCTTCAAGATTGGCACCAAGTTCGGCTCAAACTTCGCCGACGACCGGGGCAACTTCGTCGGTACCTTGTCTTATCAGGACAACAAGGCGGTCTTTGCCGCGGATCGTGCTGATCGTGATATGGCTGTCGACGGCGCCAACGGCCTGAACTTTGGGGGCACGTTCGGCGAGACGCGTTACTTCTACGGCTCGAGCTTCACCCCGGGTGGTGTCGCTATTATTCCAGGCATCGGCGTGGGTAACGTCAATGCCGTTTACAACCCCTCGACGGGGCTGGCGCGCCGTTATGTAGCTTCGGACGGCTACAACCGCCAAGCGCAACGTCTGCTCTCAGTGCCGAACTCTGCGCTGCAATTCTCAGGTCAGGCGCTTTATAATTTCAACGATAACAACCGTTTCTTCTTTGAAGGCTCCTATTTCCGCGGCAATACCAAGAGTGATATTGAGGCGAGCCCGGTTGGCGGCTCCGACATTTTCCGGGATACTCAAGACATTGGCTTGAACCCGCAATGTGGCGCAACAGGGTGCCTTTACGGCATTCCGCTTCTGAGCGCGATTGTCCCGGAATCCATCCGCAATATGGTTCGCGCGGGCACGCCCGGCCTGACAGACAGCCAGCGCGTGGTTGGCTTCCAGCGCCGCATGACTGAGTTCGGTAACCGCCAAAACGAAGCCACTCGCGACCTGTTCCGTGTCGTGGCGGGTCTGAATGGTGAACTGCCGGGTTCGATGAACCTCAACTATGAGATTAGCGCCAACTGGGGCCGTAGCTCGGAACAGCAGTTGACGATGGGCGGCATCCTGAAGGACCGCCTGATCAATACCTTGGATGTGGTGGATACGGGTGGCGGCGTCCTGGCCTGCCGCAACATTTCCGAACGCGCTCGGGGTTGCACGCCCTTCAAGATCTTTGAAGAAGGCGGAGCCTCTCAGGGAGTGGTCGACTACATCTCAGTTCAAAACACGTTCGATTCCTTTGTCGACCAGAAGGTCTTGAGCGGGTTCATTGGCGGCGACCTGTTCGAACTCCCCGCCGGCCCGTTTAAGTTCGTGGTTGGCAGCGAGTATCGCCGGGAGGAGTCGCGCAATACGCCGGACGCCACCTTGCAGCAGGGGCTGGCCAGCGGAAACATCGCTCCAGAAACTCGCGGTGAGTTCAATGTAATAGAAGGTTTCGCCGAGCTGCATATTCCGCTGCTTGCTGACCTGCCTTTCGCCCATCTGTTGGACATGAACCTGTCGGGTCGTCTGTCCGACTATTCGACGATCGGTAACGCCACTGCTTGGGCCGCGTCGCTTGAATACATGCCTACGGACTGGTTGAAGCTGCGTACGCAGTATTCAGTTGCTGTTCGTGCTCCGAATATTAGCGAAATGTTCTCGGGACGTTCGCAGACCTTCCCGACCAACGCAGACCCCTGCCGTGGTCTGACGATCAGTGGCGGCCAGGCGGCCTTCACCAATGTGCGTCAGAACATCGGGGATCCCAGCGCTGTGTTGGCCAGTGGGGTTGATGCAAGCACGGTGGGCAGCGATAACGCCAAGGCTTGCTTGGCTGATCCGACCTTGGCGGCTCGTGTGGCTCGTGATGGCGTCTTCGCTCAAACCCAGGCAGAAGCTCAAGGCACCGGTGGCTTCAACAGCGGCAATGCCGACCTGAAGCAGGAAGAAAGCACCAGCTTTACGGCTGGCCTGGTGTTCAACGCCGATTGGTATGACTGGCTTGCGCCGTTCTCGCTCTCGGTTGATTACTTCAACATCGAAATCGACGACATCATCGCGAACCTGGCGCGCGGCACCAGCCTGAACGAGTGCTACGTCAACAGCGGCGGGGTTTACGACACCAACAGCCCGTTCTGCCAGGCGGTCGTACGCTATGCGACCGGTACGGCGCAGGTCGGCGCCATGCGTGAGTTGAACTCGCAAACGCAAAATCTGGGTACGTTCAAGACGAGCGGGTTCGACGTTATGGCGAGCTACACCCTGGATCTCGACAACTTCCCGGTGACGAGGGACTGGAATGGCAACTGGGGCACGCTGACGACCAGCCTGTCTTATCAACGTCTTGAAGAGTACAAGACGTCATCGCTGCCGGGCGGTGAACTAGTCGAAACGGCTGGTATGACGGGGTACTCCAAGAACAAGGCTACGCTGGATCTGCTCTATCGTCGGGATGCGCTAACGGTGTCCTGGCAAACGCAGTTCATCGGTCAGAGCTGCTTTGATCAGCTCGATCCCTGCAATAATTACGATCAGGACGGTCGTATTGACCTGACCACCTTCTCGGATCTGCAAGTTCGCTATGCGGTGACGCCGAAGGCCACGGTCTTTGCTGGCGTGGACAACATCTTCGACGAGTATGTCTACATCGGCCAGAATTGGGGCCAGCCTACGGGCTGGACTACGCAGCCGGATGTCTATGACGGTCTGGGCCGCCGCTTCGTTGTGGGCGCGCGGATGAACTTCTAAGCTATAGGAAGCCTACAGCCTTCGGGTTGTGTGGAGGAGGCGGCGCCAAGCGCCGCCTCCTTTTCTTATGTGGAGGCGCAAACGCCTTGAAATTAAAGCGTCACTGCAAATTTTCCTCTCTGCGGGCCTGCGACTCATATTATCGAGGTAACCCTTCGTTAACGCAGTCAGGGTTTTCCTTAACGCGCTCATAACCAATGCGATTCGGCGGGGAGTTCGCATCGGGGACGAAGGGCAGGGTCCTTAGGTCGGAATAATACAATGTCTCTCTCGCTGGTCAGGCCGGAAGCCACGGAATTGAAGCCCCGCATCGTCGTGTTCGGCGTAGGCGGAGCAGGCGGAAACGCGGTCAACAACATGATCGACTCCGGCCTTGAGGGCGTGGAGTTCGTCGTCGCCAACACCGATGCCCAACACCTGAGCTTCGCCAAGACCGACCGCCGCATCCAGCTGGGTGAAACGATCACCCAAGGTCTGGGCGCGGGCGCCCACCCCGAAGTCGGCATGAACGCCGCCGAGGAGAGCGCGGACGAGATTCACGCGCACCTGGAAGGTGCGCACATGGTCTTCATCACCTGCGGCATGGGCGGCGGCACCGGCACCGGCGCGGCGCCGGTCATCGCCAAGTGCGCGCGTGATCGCGGTATCCTGACCGTTGGCGTGGTGACCAAGCCCTTCACCTTCGAGGGTCGCCACCGGATGCGCCTGGCCGACGCCGGCGTGGCTGAGCTGCAGCGTTACGTCGACACCCTGATCGTCATCCCGAACCAGAACCTGTTCCGCGTCGCCAACGAACGCACCACCTTCTCCGACGCCTTCGGCATGGCGGACCAGGTGCTGCACTCGGGCGTGCGCTCGATCACCGACCTGATGATCCTGCCAGGTCTGATCAACCTCGACTTCGCCGACGTCCGCGCCGTGATGAGCGAGATGGGCAAGGCCATGATGGGCACGGGCGAGGCCACGGGCGACGACCGCGCCCTGCTGGCGGCCCAGAACGCCATCGCCAACCCGCTGCTGGATGAAACCAGCCTGAAGGGCGCCAAGGCCGTGCTGGTGAACATCACCGGCGGCATGGACATGACCCTGCTGGAGGTCGACGAGGCCGCCAACGCCATCGCCGGCGAAGTGGACGGCGACGCCAACATCATCTTCGGCGCCGCATTCGATCCGGCCCTGGACGGCAAGATCCGCGTCTCGGTCGTCGCGACCGGCATGGATGAAGCCGTCATCCAGCAGATCGAGCCGCAGGGGCAGAGCTTTGGCCGTACGGGCGGCCTGCCGAACGCGGCCCCGCGTCAGCCGGAAGTCCGCATCGACCCGGTACGCGAAGCCGCGCCGCAGCCGGCGCCCGCTCCGGTCTATGAAGCCCCGGCCGCCCGCGCGCCCGAGCCGAAGATCGAGGCCAAGCCCGAGCCGATCATCCGTGACGCACCGCGTAACCTGGAGCCGATCGTCGATCCGTGGGTCGAGGAATATGAGCAGGGCGCCGGTCGCGCCCAGCCCGCCGCGTCTTCGGAACAGGGCGACCTCTATTTCGATCGCGCGCCGCAGCGTCAGCAACCGGCGCCGCAACAACCGGCCCAGCGTCCGGCCGCCCGTCATGAAGAGCCCGCCGAGGAGCCCTTCTACGACGAGCGTGACCACCGCCGCAGCGGCTGGAGCCTGTTCGGCCGCAAGCGCCAGCAACCGCAGCAGCAACAGTCCTATGCGCCGCCGCCCTCGTCTAACCGCACGACCCAGCAGTTGCGCCAGACGCAATCGATGCAGCCGCAGCAGCAAGACCCGCAGGTGGGCCAGTCCGACGATGACGACCTGGAGATCCCGTCCTTTCTCCGCCGCCTCGCGAACTGATCGACCCAAAAAGTCCTGATATTGAAGCGCCCCGGAGCCGACCTCCGGGGCGTTTTTATGTGTGGGGGCAGGGGCCGGGACGTGTCGTCGAACCGAAACAATCCGAAACCCGACTTTCATTTCGGGCTTGAGCCTCGAGGCGTAAACGACAGGTGAGGCGAAGACCGTCCCGTTTGGGGCGGGTCGCGCAATAGAGAGTATCCGAGTGACGGTCCGCAACGACCAGTACGAACAGACCATCGTCGCCCCGGCCATCTGCGCTGGCGTCGGCGTGCACACCGGCCGCCGCGTGCGCCTGGTCGTGCGCCCGGCTGCGCCCGGCCACGGCATCGTCTTCGTGCGCACGGACGTCACCGATCGCGACAACCGCATCCCCGTCTCGGGCGAGGCGGTCGTGGACGCGCGCCTGAACACCATGATCGAGAACGCGGCGGGCGTGCGCCTGTCGACCATCGAACACCTGATGGCCGCCCTGGCCGCCCTGGGCGTCTCTAACGCCGTGATCGAGGTGGACGGACCGGAACTGCCGATCCTGGACGGCTCGGCGCTGCAGTTCGTGCAACTGCTGGATCGTGCGGGCTTCCGCCGTCAAGAAGCGCCCCAGACCTATATCGAGATCCTGAAGCCGATCCGGGTGGAGGAGGGCGACAAGTCCGCCGTCCTCAAGCCCTGCGACCGCTATGAAATGCGCTTCGAGATCGACTTCCCGACGCCGGTCATCGGCAAGCAGGTGGTGGATTTCGTGGTGGATGAGGCGACGTTCCGCTCGGACATCATGGCCGCCCGGACGTTTGGCTTCGCCCATGAGGTCGAGGCCCTGCGTCAGGCCGGTCTGGCCCGCGGCGGCTCGCTGGAGAACGCCGTGGTCATCGACGGCGACCAGATCCTGAACCCCGGCGGTCTGCGCATGGAGCGCGAGTTCGTGCGCCACAAGGCGCTGGACGCCATCGGCGACCTGTATGTCCTCGGCGCGCCCCTGCTGGGCCGCTACGAAGGCGTCAAGGCGGGCCACGCCCTGAACAACAAGCTGGTCCGTGCCCTGCTGGCCCAGCCCGGCGCCTGGCGCGAAACGGTGCGCGTGCCCGACATGGCGATGGCGGGCTGAATTCAACTTCCAAGGATATTTGAGTCGAGGGTATTGATCAGGACATGATCAAATACTCCCGGCCCATGAAGGCGTCCGTTTCTCGTCGAACTCTTCTCGGAGCAACAGCGGCGAGCGGTGTCGTGGCGACTGGAGCCTTGGCCAAGAGCGCCGCGCCAGCCGTCGGAGATGCCTGGAACGCGGTGGAGGCCGTAGGGCAGGCGGCGATTTTGTCGCAAGCCGTTCCGGGTATGCAGGTCTGTGTTCGTCGAGGCGACGCTGTCCTGTTCTCGCGTGGTTTCGGTCTGAGCAATCTTGAGACGCGAACCGCAATGGACGCCAAGTCGGTTTTCCGGATTGGCTCGGTAACCAAGGAATTCACGGCCGCTCTCGTACTCTCTCTGGCTGAGAAAGGGCGTCTCCAGCTTGATGATCCATTGGGTCGGTTTCTACCGTCATTTCCTGTCCCGGCGCTGACGTTGGGACAGTTGTTGACCCATACGTCCGGACTTTCGAACTACACCTCGACAGTTAGCGCGCAGACCTACCTCGAGCAGTCACGGCAAGATCGCTCCGTGCAGGAGATGGTAGAGGTCGTGGCCGGGGCTGAGCCCCTTGTCGTGTCGGAGCCGGGGGCGGCTTGGGCCTACAGCAATTCTGGATATGTTTTGCTCGGCGCTGTGATCGAAAGCATCACGGGATCGTATGCGCAGGCCATGGCTGATTTCCTGCGTCCGCTTGGTCTTCAGAACACGGCCGTTGACGATGGGCGAGAGGTGATCGACGGGCGGGCCTCCGGCTATGTGGCGCAGCCTGAATCCAGCGCCAAGTTCGCCAACGCCCCTTACGCGGCTATGAGCTACGCTGGCGCTTCGGGCGCCATGCGCGCCACCGCCGAGGAACTGGGTCTATGGCGCTCGGCCCTGCTCAGCGGGCGGGTCGTGAGTGCGGATAGTCTGGCCTTCATGACCACGCCGGCGCGGCTATCCAGCGGCAGTCTGCCGACAGACGATGCCGGTTCTGAAATCCTTTACGGAGCCGGCGTCTATCTGGACCCTATGGAAGGGCGACCTGCGTTGAGGGGAGGCGGCGCCGTCCAGGGGTTTGTGGCGGTTTGCGATACGGTCATTCCCACGCGACTGACGACCGCCATTCTCCTGAATGTCGACGGCAACGGTGCGCCCGGGGGGCGGGCTGTGATGCGTGATCTGCGACGGGCTGTTCGCGATGTCGTGGCCGCCACGACCGGCTGATCAGGCCAGCGCAATCGCCGAGATCAACCGGCCGAAGTCCGGTTCGCCCGCCAGATAGGCGCGGCGGTTGGAGTAGAAACGATCCGCATCCACGCGCGTGTCGTCGCCGGTCCAGGCGGCCTCGCCGACGCCCGCCTGCTCCAGCCGCCACAGGACGAAGCCGGGCAGATCGAACTGGCGTTTGTCTTCGGCTGCGCCGGGGGCGAAGAAGCGTTCGCTGCCGGGGTCGTGGTGGGCGAAGCGGTCCTGATAGTCGGCGCCGACTTCGTAGGAGTCCTGGGCGATGCAGGGGCCGACGACGGCGACGATGCGCGACGGCTCGGCGCCCAGGGCCTGCATGGCTGTGACGGTCGAGTGGACGACGCCGCCCAGGGCGCCCTTCCAGCCTGCGTGGGCGGCGCCGACCACG
>NZ_DAMCNG010000123.1:0-8281 GCF_032107865.1 Brevundimonas sp. | reverse complement strand
AAGGGGGTCCCTATTGCACGCCGATAGGGGGTCCCTTTTAGACGCCGATTGACACGCATGGGCTCGAACCAGCTTCTTCATGGGAACCTCCTGACTTGGGATTCAGGCCGAGACAACGGCTTTGGTTCCCGGTGGAAGACCCAGAGCGAGGTTGCCGCCTCGACGTCAGTCACGTCGCAGGGCGCGTGGCGGCTGGTAACGCTCCCCGTCGAAGGGAAGGAGGATGGTTCGCGACGGCTCGGCTCGATCGGTCGAGCGACATTCCCCGCCCTTGTCCGGCTTTGAAGCGCTCCGGGTCCGGCGTTCCAGCACCGATATGTCCTGACCATGCTGACCCGGCCTCATGCGCAGGATCCGTTCGGTCGCGACGGTTTCCCCGGCGCAGGTCAAATCCCATGATCCGGTGCTGCGGAAGACCACCAAATCCTCGAGAACTCTCGACAAACCGCCCGCCCGGACTTCGAACAGGGACAGGGTCGTCTCCAGAAAGGGATTGGGTCGCGAACTTCCGCTCCATTCGCGCTTCACGCCGAACGCCAACCGATCGGAACCCAGGACGTAAGGGGCTGTGTCGAACGAGACGCCTGACAGCCGGATGGCGTCGTCGTCCATGGCGTGAGGAAGGCGAAGGCGTTGGCGCGGCGACCCGGAGGCTTCATCGACGACCAGCACGTCCAGGTCCCCGGAAGTCCCGTCCGATCTGACCTGAGCGATCAGCGGAACCGCGACCAGCAAAAGGCCCGGCCGACCACGCCAGCGCCGACAGACGATGGCGTGAGGATTAATCGATGTGTCGGAAGGAAGGGTAATGGTGCGATCGCCTGCCCGCAGGAAACCTTCGCTCTGCGCGACGGCGCCGGGATAGGCCAGGCGCACGATCGTCTCCACGTCGCCGCACTCCCGGTCCTGGGCACTGGCCAGGCTTGGCGCGAGCAGCGCCAGCAGCAGAACCAGCGCGCCCGAACTCCATCGGCCTGTCATCGGGCTTTCCTCACGCATGCTGCATTTGTCCGGACGTCATCATGCCGGGTGTTCGCACGATCAGTCACGCTCTGGATGAGCCGGTCTCGCCGCGACTTGCCTCCTCGGACCGGACCGGCGACAGTCGCCGCGTCCCCGGCTGGCCGCCGCTATGTACAGGCGCAAGCTAAAGGCGTCGGCGCACGAGCTCTCGTGTTCTCAACTGCCCGGCGGACACCACCCCTCATTGTGGCGCTTGGATGAGAGGGGAGGTAGGCTTGGACGGAATTGATTTGGGGCGCGGAAGGCACGGGATGCGAACGCAGGCGACAGTCATGATGATCGATCCGGCGACCTTGCGGATGCAGGGCGGACGCCGTCATGCGCGCTGACCTGGATCACCTGCCGGCCAAACAGCAGCGCGAGCTGGAGCGCGTCCGCACGACCCTGCTGACCGAGTTCGAAGCCGCAATCAAAAGCGGGGGCGGGGGCACCCAGCCCTGGCGACGCGACGGCCGGGTGCTGAAGATCATCCTGTTCGGATCCTACGCCCGCAACGACTGGGTCGACGAACCCGACAACGGCTATCTGTCCGATTTCGATCTGCTGGTGATCGTCAGCCATGAGAAGCTGACCGACATCGCCGACTACTGGTACGTCGCCGAGGACAAGATCCTGCGCGATCCCGCCGTGGGGCGGACGGTCAACATCATCGTCCACACCATGGCCGAGGTGAACCAGGCCCTGACGCGCGGCGAGTATTTCTGGACCGACATCCTGCGCGACGGTGTGACGCTCTATGAGTTGCCGGGCCATCCGTTCACCCAGCCCCAGCCGATGACGGCAGTCGAGGCGCGGGATACGGCACAGCGATACTTTTCAAAGTGGAATGAGAGCGTCGATCGATCGTTGGAGACTGCAAAGGATCAGCTTGCGAAGGGCGCGGACCTCGGTTGGAGGCGGGATGCAGCGTTTTCACTTCATCAGGCGGTGGAGCGAGCCTACGTTTGCTTCTTGCTTGTTCACACGTTTTATTTTCCTCGCTCACACAACATCAAGTTCCTGCGCTCTCTCGCCGAAGATACCGACAAGCGATTGACCAGCGCTTGGCTTCGGGAGGGGCGGTCGGATCGACGGCGCTTTGAGCTTCTCAAACGTGCCTATGTGGAAGCGCGCTACTCTGAAGAATATGATGTGAGCTTGGATGATTTAGGTCACCAATTCAAATCGGTAGCGCGCCTTCGGGATTTGGTCGTCGCCGCCTGCGAAGAGCGTATCGCAGGGCTTTCTCGAGCCGCCGAAGCCGACGCCTGAGGGCGGACGAAATGACTCAACTCACTCTAGGTGCTGCCACATAAGTCGCTGCCGCATAGAGCAGTCCGTGCATAAGGACTTCAAGCTTTATTATGTCGCGCTGCAAGCTTAGGGCGTCGGTATCGTTTTCTAGCGTGTCACCGTGTGCGACCGAATGTCGTCGTGTCATGATGTCGTCGATGAAGACGTGCCAAAGAGTAGAGCTCGCTTCCGTTTTTCTGAATTCGAATTTGAACTCGCTTGGCAGGTGCCTGTAGGGGTAGGTGTGAAGCCGTGATCGTAGTGACTTCAATTTTTTTCTAAGTATCCATGTGGAATTGTTGTCGTTATTGAAGACGATGTCGAATAGTCCTCCTGACATCGACGAAACTATGTTTGGCACTCCAACCTTTTCCATGGCTGCATCGATCACGGCAGACGTTGGGTTTTTGTTGGAATTCTCCTTGTACGTGAATGCCTTCATATCGATCGGGACAGAGTTCTTTTTGAAAAATTCTGTCAGTTGGCGAACGCGTTGCTTCACTTCTTTTTCTGGCACGCCTTCGAAGTGGGCAATCCGTTCGCAAAATGATCTCTGCATCACAGAGGGCATATTGGCAAAATTGCCAATCCGGTCGTTGAGGTCGTCTACAAGTCCGGAGGTGATGCCCTTTAGAAACCCTTCAAGATGGGCGGCGAGGAGAACCGATGTAGCTCGACAAAGGCTATTGTAGAGCGACTCGTCTTTGCCTTCTATTATTCGTGCATGATCAACGAGACGATTGAGCTCGTTTAATCTTCCCGGAAGTGACGTCGATAGTTCGAAAAGCGCTGTTGTCATTGCTGCAATAGCGCGGCGACAGCATTAATCCGATGCATAACTTTTGCTGCGTCGTTCACACTGCCTGATACCGAAGCGAAAAAGTCTGGGTCGGCAAACAAGGCTCGAACTTGTCTAATTTTTGCTTCGACAAGGTCGGCATCATTCTCAATTTGGGTCACGGTGAAGGTCTCTGCCAAACCGATTGCCAGGGCGTCGAAAACGGCCGCATTGAAGCTGGACATCCGCTTTTCGTTTCCATCTGCTAGGCGCCACTTAGCAAAGGGTGCTGGCCCGCCCCTTACATGAAGGAACTTCATGTAGGTTTCAAATTCTTCCTTCCATTCCTGGAGCTGATCTTCGGGCAGGCTGTTAAATTCAACCTGGCTCGCAGTAAGGAACTCCTTGAAGCCCTTTCGGAAGCCGCGATAGCGACCGTGGCTCAAGGCGAAGAAACGAAGCACAAGCTCAGCGTCCTCCATTTTCTGCACCTTGGGGCTGTCATCCGGGCGATTAACATCTACTTGAATTAGGTCCCGGAAATAGTGAGTCTGAGCGAGCTCTTTGACTAACTCATTGAAGGGGCCGCGCGCAGTTGCGTTCCTTAGCTCCTGCGCCTCAAGCTTGACTGATCCCGTGTTTAGCCGCTCGAAAATATCGAACTTAATTTGGGCATCAACCGTCGAGTCGATACGCATACACCGAACAGTTCTCTCTTCGAGTCTCCTCACAAGGAATGAGGGTAGAGATTTGTAATATGCGCCGTTTAGCTCTGGAAGTGTCTCCAGACCTTCCAAAGGAAAACGGTTTCGAAGGAAGTCGTGGATAGCTGTCAATCTTTGTTGACCATCGATTACCGTATAGCGCGAGCTGTCTTCCGATATCTCGTCGTCCACATCAACATCCTGAGATATGAAAACCACAGGAATTGGGATGTTTAGAATTAGGCTTTCGATCAATCGGGACGACGTTTCGCGTGTCCACCGGTGTCGTCTCTGATAATCAGGGTCCAGTTTTATGGACTTTCGGTCGATACGTTTTGCCAGTGTTTCAAGATCATATTCAACGGTCTGAGTTTTAACCGTACGTTCACGGGCTTTTTGCTGAATTAGATCTAAGTTTTCTTGCAGCGTGCGCTCGTCGGCCATGACTTATCTCAATTGTCCGACGTAGCGGTCGGTGCAGGGAATATGACACGGCAACGCTGCTGGCTGAACCCCTAAGCAGCGTTCGGCGAAAGGCGGGCGCGGGTGCAATGGAGCGATTCTACACCAAGCGTTCTGAGTTCAGCCGGATTCAGGGGGGCGGACGTTCTTGTAGCGGCGAGAATGAAGCGATCCGGCGACGGTCTGCGGGCCGCCGCCGGATCATGCCGTTCGGGAAAAGGTCGGAATCCCTGCGGCGCTCAACTATAAGCTTTGCCGTGAGGTCGTGTCTGCCTGTTTGGATTCGACGCCGTGTGCCGCCCGTCGGGCGCTGAAAGGAAAGCTGTCATGAGATCCGTTGTCGTGCTGGCCGGCGTCGCCGCCCTGGTCGCCGGGTGTTCCGATCCCAAGGCCGCTAGCAAGAAGAATTTCGAGACGGCCATAAACGACTGGATCAACGTGAACCCGCCCTGTCTATCGCTGCCCTACAGCGGCGTGAGAGCTGCGGATCGCGCCGCCGACGCCGGCGTCTTCCCCCTCTATATCGAGGCGGCGGTCAGCGAACACCCTGTGCGGCTGGAAAACCAGAAGAAGGCGGCGGCGCCCTTTGAGGCCCTGGCCGCTGCGGGCCTGCTTAAGGGCGAGCCGGCGGAAATCACGCAGAGCGGGTTCTTTGCTGGACCTCAGCCCAAGCTGGCCGTCGTCGCCTACAGCCTGACGCCTGAAGGCGAGAAGGTGTTCAGCGCCAAGGGCAGCTCGCGCATGCTGGCCAGCCCGTCCTTCTGCTACGGCGAGCCGCAGGTGAAGGAGATCGTCCGCTTCACCGAGCCCGGCGACATGATGGGCATGACCCTGTCTCAGGTCGAATACACCTGGCAGCTGAAGAACATGCCGGAGTGGGCGAAGTCGAAGGCGATGCAGGACACCTTCCCGCAGCTGGCGCGCGACAACGCCGAGATCCTCGAAGGTAAGGCCGCGGTTGTTCTGATGAACGAGGGCTGGATTCACGAGAAGGCGATGCGACGCTGATCTCGGGAGCCGCATAGGGCGCGCTGACGGTCGAACTTCTCCCACACCATGGTCGTGCCGCTGCGGATCATGGCGCAGTTGATCTCGACCTCGGCGGACGTCCAGCAGATTGCGGTCACCCGGTTGTAGCTTTGACTGACCGGCTCGCAGCTGATCGTTCGGTTCGCCGCCAGACGGCGTAGCTCTGTGGTTGCTGACGCCGCGGTCGCGGCAGGGCAGGGGTGGCCCGGCGAACAGGTTTCGTCGACCTCCCTTGCAGCGACGGCGTGCAGACGGACGCGCGTCCCGTCGGCGCAGCGCAGGGTGTCGCCGTCGTTCACATAGGCCACCTCGCAGAGGAAGCGTTCGGCGGCGGGCTGCGACGCCTGCACGTCCAGCATCTGTCCAATCTTGGGCACAAGACGGCTCAGATCGTCATCGAGAGGCCAGTAGAAGGCCGTCGCGAACACCGCCGCTGCAACGGCCGCGACAACCGTCCCGAACTGCGCCCGGGACAAAAGCAGCCGCCCCGCCAGAAGGTTTCGGGCGGGGCGGGAACGGGGGCGGGGACGGGAAACGCGCATCGAGACAACCTGCGCGCACCGGGTTTAGAGAGGGTTGATCCCCTGGTCTCAAAACCGCGCCCTATTGAGGCTCGCGTGTGATGCCGGGATACGCACAGGGCCGATGACTTTCGGTCTAGTCCGGATTTGCGATGGGCGGGGTCGTTGATGGCCGGCGGCCCTCATCCGGGTCTTCGCCCTCGGCCTTCGAGGTTTCGTGGCGAGCCTGCTTCTGCAAGCTGTCCTGGTCCTGCGGGTCGTCGTTCGGACCGGCGTTGTTGTCCTGTGTGCCTGTCTTGGGTCGGGTATCGGTCATAACGGCTCTCCTCAGTTTCCTGTGCCAAAGCCGTCCGGGCCGCCGGCGCCGGCGGCGCCCTTTCCGCCAGAGGCGGGCGCCGGGTCTTCCTTGCCGGGCTGCCGCTGGGCCTGATCGCGAAGATGCTCGCGCTGTTGCGGATTTTCATCCGGCTGCGGCGTGTTGGTTTCCGGATCCTGTTCGCGGTCCGGGTTCGGTTGAACGTCGGTCATGTCGTTTCTCCCTGTGAGTTGCAGGAAGGGAAGGGGCGGCGGAAACGGGCGTTCCTACGGCGCCGGTACACGATAAGTTTGGATGCGGGCCGGGAACCCTGACGCCGGGCTGCGGACGTGAAAAAGGCCCCGGCGACGGGCCGGGGCCTCTTCGGCGGGGCGACTGAAGTCGGGCCTCAGATTCGCGGGCCGCGTCCGCGCATGCCGCCAACGACCAGCGAAACCACGAACAGAATGACGGCGATGACGGCGATGAATTTGGCGATCTCGAACGACATGCCCGAGATGCCGCCGAAGCCGAGCACGGCGGCGACAAGGGCGACGATGAAGAAGATTATGGCCCAACGAAGCATGGAATGGTCCTCTGAATATTGTTGACGGAGGTGAACCTTCGACCCCTCCATGCCGATCATTCGACCCCCGACCAACGCCCTGCATTCTTGACCGTTCCGTTCCTGTCCCGGCGTCGGCGGCTCTGAACCCTGTGCAGAATTTCGCCGAGAATCGTCGATGCGGCGCGGCGCCGAAAATACGTCTTGCCAAGCCGGAGCGTTGAATCAGGCTTGCGGTGCGTCTGATTTGACGCCGGGGCGTGAGAACCTCGCTTGAGCGAACCCTTCCGACGCGAGGCGCATCGGAGGAAATCAATGACAAGATAGGGCCTTTGGCTGGGCGCGGTCGTCTGCGCTGCTGATGATGAAGTGGCGCTTTCGCGGCGCGGGAACGCCGTCAGGCCGCAAGCGGAAAACGGAGGGTGAAGCAGCTGCCTTGTCCGGGGCCCTCGCTGGCCAATTCTATAGCTCCGTCATGCATTTCGACCAACTGCTTGACCAGCGCCAGCCCTATGCCGAGGCCTTCGCGCGAGCGATCGTCAGGCCCCTTCGACTGTGTGAACAGATCGAAGATGCGGCCCTGCATGTCATGCGGCACGCCCACGCCGTTGTCGGCGATGTCGATCCGCACCTCGTCCTGGACGACATCCGCGGAAACACGGATTTGTCCTTCGGACGGCGTGTACTTGGCGGCGTTGGTCAGCAGGTTGCTGACCACCTGCGACAGGCGGGTGAAATCGCCATCGAGCCACAGGGGCTGGGAAGGCAGGGCGACCGTCAGGTCATGCGCGCCCGCCTCGATCTTGAGGCGGCTGGTGTCTACGGCGGACTCGATGACGCTCTGCAGGCTGACACGCTCGCGCTGGAGGGAGATCTTGCCCTGGTCGATCCGGGCGACGTCGAGCAGGTCCTCGATCAGCCGAGAGAGGTGGTGGGCTTGAACCTCCATCCGAGCCTGGATGTCGGCCTTGAGGTTCTTGTCCGACTGGCGCTCCAGAAGCTGAAGACCGGCGCGGAGCGCCATGATCGGGTTGCGCAACTCATGGCCCAGCATGGCGATGAAGTCGTTCTTGCGGCGGTCCGCCGCGCGCAGGGCGTTGGCATAGGCCTCCAGTTCATCGCGCTGGGCGAGAATCTCCCTGCGCTGGCGATAGAGGTCGATGAAGACGTTCGCTTTGCTGCGCAGGATGTCGGTTTCAATCGGCTTCTGGATGAAGTCGACAGCTCCGGCCTCATAGCCCCTGAACCGTCGCTGCAGGTCGGCGCTTCCTGCCGTGACGAAGATGATGGGGACGTGGCGCGCGTTCATATTGCCGCGCATGAACTCGGCCAGCTGGAAACCGTCCATGCCCGGCATCTGCACGTCCACCAGGGCTAGGGCGACATCGTGGACCAGCAGCAGCTCCAGCGCCTCGTCGCCCGAGCGGGCCTTCAGGCAGACGATGTCCTCCCGCTTCAGCAGCGCCTCCAGCGCGAGCAGGTTCTCTTCAAGGTCGTCGACCAGCAGGAGGTGAATCGGCTGTTCCGGGCTGCTCATTCTGTTTCGAGACCTTTCAGATGTTCGGCGATGCCTTCGAGCGGCAGGGCGACGGCCGCCGCGCAGGCGTTGCGGGCGGCCTGGGGCATGGCCTG
>NZ_DAMCNG010000122.1:0-8290 GCF_032107865.1 Brevundimonas sp. | reverse complement strand
CCCCGGCGACCGCCCGCCCGCGACTCCGGCTTTGGAAGCCGCTGGCGAGCGCGGCATCGACTGCGTGGGCAAGGGCGACATCCTGTGCTCAGCCGCGGCCATCGACCGGGCGACCCTGTTCGTCGGCAACGACAGCGGCCTGATGCACGTCTCGGCGGCGCTGGGGCGGCCGACGCTGGGCCTGTTCGGTCCGACCGAGTGGTGGCTGTATGGGCCGTGGGGGCCGAAGACGCGCACGGCGGCGTCCAACGAGACGCGCGGCCAGTTCGCCCCGATCGAGGATTTGAGCGTCGATCATGTGTTCGAGGCGGTGCTGGACCTGCACGACGGCTATGTCGCCGAACGGACGCCTGAGGCTCCAGGGGCCGAAATCCCTTGAAATAGCGGCCTTGCGTCGCCATATTCCGGCCGCTTGGAACGCAGCCGCAACCTTGCGCGCTGAAACCTCGCAACCTGTTTCGCCTATCTTCTGATCACATAAGGAAACGACGCCCATTCGCCGTCCCATGCAAGCGCCGCCCGTAAAGGACGGGCCGCCCATCAACCAGGATATCCGCGCCGCCCGCGTTCTGCTCATTGACCAGAACGGGGAAAAGCAGGGCGTCATGCCGCTGTCGGCTGCGCTGGAGGCCGCCGAGGAGGCGGGCCTGGACCTGGTTCAGATCGTCGCCAACGCCGAAACGCCGGTGTGCAAGATTCTGGACTACGGCAAGCATCGTTTCCAGGAACAGAAGAAGAAGGCTGAGGCGCGCAAGCGCCAGAAGGTCGTCGAGCTGAAGGAAATCAAGCTTCGGCCGAACATCGACACGCACGACTACGACGTGAAGGCCAAGGCCATGCACCGCTTCTTCGACGACGGTGACAAGGTCAAGGTGACCATCCGCTTCCGGGGCCGTGAAATGGCCCACCCCGAACTGGGCATGAAGCTGATGAACAAGGTCCAGGCCGACTTCGAGGAAGAGGCCAAGGTCGAGTTCGCGCCCAAGATGGAAGGCCGCCAGATGATCATGATCCTGGCGCCCCGCTGATCGCGACCCTCGTCGAATAATAAAGAGCCCCGTTCGAAAGAACGGGGTTTTTTATTGTCTTGCGTCTTTTTGCAGCGCTGTCAGTTTGGACGCTGATCTTCATTGCGCAGACTGGGGGCGGGGATGCGAGGGGTGCGAGCCGGAGCGATCGTTTTGGCGTTCGCCATGGCCATGGCGCTGATGGCGGGGCGGGGCCTGGCTGAAGCTCCGGCCCTTGAGGCCTATGGGGCGGCGCCGGCCATCGATAACGTGGAGCTTTCGCCAAGCGGAGCGTTGATCGCCCGCGTCCTGGTGGTCGGCGAGAAACGGGCGCTCGCCGTCAGTCGGATCGCCACAGGCGAAAACCTGTACGCAGCCTCGATCGGTGAAAACAAGGTCCGTGACCTGCGGTGGATTGGGGAAGATCAAATACTGATCATCACATCGGCGACGCATGGTCTGCCTCTTCTGGGCGTGGCGCGTTCTGAGCTTGTGTTCGGCATGGTGCTGAACCTTGAGACCAAGGACATTGTTCAGGTGCTTAGGGGAACGCCTGATGTACTGGCGACGCTGTACGGCGGCGCGAACGTTCGTCGAACGTCACAGGGCGATGCTGTCTTTGCGCGAGGGGTCAATGTCGTCACCGGAAAAGCCGATCTACACAGGATCGATCTAAGAAACGGTCGCGGCCGGTCTGTCTCCTCGCTGGATCAGGATACCGACGACTATGTGCTGGACGCTGAAGGTGAGGTGATCGCAACATCCCGCTATTCTGAGCGTCATGGTCGCTGGT
Source organism: Brevundimonas sp. (assembly GCF_032107865.1). GTDB lineage: Bacteria > Pseudomonadota > Alphaproteobacteria > Caulobacterales > Caulobacteraceae > Brevundimonas. The sequence goes on along the minus strand of NZ_DAMCNG010000122.1, from coordinate 6,490 downwards.
CTCTGCATCTGCGCGACGGGTGGCGTCTGCGGCAGGCGTGGGCGGTGGATGCCGACCTGGACACGCCGAGCCTTATGGGCATGGGGCGAAGCTCCAATACGGTCATTGTCAGCGCCAATCGTCCGGATCTGTCTGACGACGCCGAATCCGAGACGGGTCACGTGTTGTTCGAGGTCGACGTGGCGAGCGGGGCGTGGAGCCGCCTTCCTTTTGAGCGCCGCCCGGTTCAATTGATTTATCACCCCAGGACCGGCTTCCTGATCGGCGGCAGCCACCAGGATGAAGAGGGTGTCCGCTATGAGTTCCTGGATGCGCCCGCGGGACGTCAGTGGCGGGCGATCGAGCGCGCTTTTCCCGGCAAGGCGCCACAAATCATATCTTGGGCTGACGAATTGCAGCGGGTCGTGGTCTTCATCGATACGGGCGAGTCCGGCATCTATCAGCTCGTGGACTTCGACGTCGGCGAGGCCAATATCGTGGCTGAAGCCTATCCGACCATTTCGGCCGCTCATGTCGGAGCTGTACGCTCGATCCATTATACGGCCGCTGACGGGTTGCAGATTCCAGGTTACCTGACTTTGCCGCCAGGCGTGGAGACGCCAGCGAACCTGCCTTTGATCGTTCTGGCGCACGGCGGGCCGGCAGCGCGCGACATCGCCGGGTTCGATTACTGGGCTCAGGCCCTTGCGTCGCGAGGCTATGCCGTTCTGCAGTCCAATTTCCGCGGGTCGTCGGGGTATGGGCGCGCCTTTATGGAGGCGGGATACGGCGAGTGGGGCCGTAAGATGCAGACAGACCTGTCCGACGGTGTCCGCTGGCTGGCGGCGGAAGGCGTCATAGACCCTGAGCGGGTCTGTATCGTCGGCGGCAGTTATGGCGGCTATGCCGCTATGGCGGGCGTCACAATCGACAAGGCGCCGTATCGCTGTGCGGTTTCCGTCAATGGCGTTTCAGACCTGAGGCGGATGGTCAATCATGTGGCGAGCCGGCAAGGTGCGCGAAACAGCTATGCTGTCCGTTACTGGAATCGCTTCATGGGGGCGGCGCGCCTGAATGATCGGGCGCTGGACGCCCTGTCGCCAGCCATGCTGGCCGATGACGTCGACAGCCCCCTGTTACTCATTCACGGCAAGGACGACACCGTGGTTCCCATCGAACAAAGCCGCGTCATGGCGACGGCTATGCGCAGAGAGGGCAAGCCGGTGGAACTGGTCGAACTGGCCGGCGAAGATCATTGGCTGTCCCGTGAGGAAACTCGCCAGGCGATGTTGCGCGAAACCGTACGGTTTCTGCAGGTGCACAATCCGCCTGACTAAGGCGGGCGTGGGGCTATCCGGCTTTCCGATCGGCAGGTCGCGCGCTATGGCGGGATCATGTCCGCTTTCATGTCCTCCAAGGTACAGGCGCCGACCCTGGCGGTGCTGTTCGCCGTGGTCTTCATCAACCTGGTCGGGTTCGGCCTGGTGGTGCCGCTGCTGCCGTTCTTCGCCCAGAGCCTTCAGGCCGAGCCGTGGCAGATCACCCTGATGTTCTCGGCCTATTCCCTGGGCCAGTTCTTCGCCGAGCCCTTCTGGGGCCGGCTGTCGGACAGGATCGGGCGCAAGCCGGTGCTGTTGATCACCCTGGCGGCCAACGCCGTGGGCTATCTGTTGCTGGCCTTCGCGCCCAACATCTGGGCGGCGATCCTGGTGCGGATGTTCACCGGCCTGGGTGCGGGCAATATCTCGACGGTTCAGGGTTATATCGCCGACGTCACCCCGCCTGAGCGCCGGGCCGGGCGCATGGGGCTGATCGGCGCCGCCTTCGGCCTGGGCTTCATCGTCGGGCCTGGCATGGGCGGACTGCTGGCTCAGCCGCAGATGGGTCATGTCGGCTATCAACTGCCGATCTTCGCGGCCTCGGGCGCGGCGGTGCTGGCGGCGCTGGGCGTGATGTTCTTCCTGCGCGAGAGCCGGGCCAAGGCGGACCCGGCCGCGCCGCGTCCCGCCTTCCTGTCGGGAATACGGTTCGCCCGCACGGACGAAGTGGTGTCGCGCGTCCTGGTGGTCAGCCTGATCTATTTGGCGGGCTTTTCGGCGATGGAGGCCGCCTTCGGCCTGTGGGCCGAGCATCGCTACGCCTGGACGGCGCGCGAGGTGGGGCTCAGCTTCATGATCGTGGGTCTGGTCTCGGCCGTGAACCAGGGGCTGCTGGCCGGTCGGTTGGCGCGGCGCTTCGGCGAGGCGCGGGTGCTGGCGGCGGGGATGCTGCTGTTCGGAGCGTCGCTCATTCTGCAGGTGACGGCGCCGCCGGCCTGGTTCCCCGCGACGCAGATCGATCTGGGGCTGTTCGTCATTCCGGTGTCGGCCGGGTGGATCATTCCCATCGTCATGGGGATCGGCGCCTGCGGCATGTCGCTGGCCATGCCCAACATCTCGGCCCTGATCAGCCGCTCGTCGCCGCCGGATCGGCAGGGGGCCATGCTGGGCTTGAATATGGCGGCCGGGTCGATGGCGCGCATCGTCGGCCCCATGGTCGCGGGCGTTCTCTATTCCGCCGTTGGACCGGACTGGCCCTTCCTGGTCGGAGCGGTGCTGACGGTTCCGGCGGCGATGATGGCGATCAACGCCGGGCGCGCCGCGCGCCGTCGGACGGCCCAGGTCTGAGCCCGCTCGTGCGGACTCTTCTTGCCTCCGGTCCCTGTTTGGCGTAGAAGCCGCGCCTTCGCGTACCGGACCGCCGGGCGAACAGGCATGCCTGGGCGGTCTTAAATCGGTCTTCCCATCTTGGGGCTCAAGTAGCCCGAAGGGCGGTAGACCCCTCAATAAAGAGAGTGAAAATGCCGAAGCTGAAGACGAAGTCGGGCGCCAAGAAGCGCTTCAAATTCACCGCGACGGGCAAGGTCAAAGCTGGCGTGGCCGGCAAGCGCCACCGCCTGATCAGCCACAACTCGAAGTACATCCGCCAGAACCGCGGCACTTCGGTCATGGCCGACGCCGACGCCAAGAAGATCAAGTCCTACATGCCGTACGCCTGATCGGCGCGCTGCAACTCTGATCTTCTCCGCATAATCGAATTTGAACTAAAGCCTCTCATGCAGTGAGCCGCCGCGCGGCGAACGTTAGAGGCTTCCCGAAGGGAAAACCAAAATGGCTCGCGTCACTCGGGGCGTTACGTCCCACGCCAAGCACAAGAAAGTTCTGAAGCAGGCCAAGGGCTTCTACGGCCGCCGCAAGAACACCATCCGCACCGCCAAGGCTGCGGTGGATCGCGCCGGTCAGTACGCCTACCGCGACCGTCGCAACAAGAAGCGCTCGTTCCGCGCCCTGTGGATCCAGCGCATCAACGCCGCCGCTCGCCTGGAAGGCTTCACCTATTCGCAGTTCATGCACGGCCTGGCCAAGGCCGGCATCGAGCTGGACCGCAAGGTTCTGTCGACGATCGCCGCCGACGAAGCCAGCTTCAAGGGCATCGCCGACAAGGTTCGCGCGGCCCTGGCCTAAGCCTTTCTCCCATCCGGGATGAAGCAAAAGCCCTCCGGTTCGCGCCGGGGGGCTTTTTGCTTTCGATCCTAGCGGCTAGACGACCTGCATGACCGATCTCGCTCAACTGGAACTGGACCTCATCAACGCCATCGGCTCGGCCGAGAGCGTGGCGGGTCTGGAGGACATCCGCGTCGCCGCCCTCGGCAAATCCGGCTCGATCTCGGGCCTGCTGAAAGGCATGGGGGCGATGAGCCCGGATGAGCGTCGCGAGCGCGGCCCCGTCATCAACGGCCTGCGCGACCGGGTGTCGTCGGCCCTGACCGCCAAGAAGGCCGAGCTGGAAGCCGCCGAGCTGGACGCCCGCCTGCTGGCCGAGCGTGTTGACCTGACTCTGCCCAGCCGCCCGCGTCGCAAGGGCGGGGTGCACCCGACCATGCAGGTCATGGACGAGATGATCGCCGTCTTCGCCGACATGGGCTTCTCGGTCGCCGAAGGGCCGGACATCGAGGACGACTTCCACAACTTCACGGCCCTGAACTTCCCGCCCAGGCATCCGGCGCGGGAGATGCACGACACCTTCTTCCTGAAGCCCGACCCGGAAACGGGCGAGCGCAAGGTGCTGCGCACCCACACCAGCCCGGTGCAGGTCCGCACCATGATGTCGCAGAAGCCGCCGATCCGCATCATCGCGCCCGGCCGCACCTTCCGTAAGGATTCCGACGCGACCCACACGCCGATGTTCCATCAGATCGAAGGTCTGGTGATCGACCGCGACATCCACATGGGCCACCTGAAGACGACGCTGGAGACCTTCATCGCCCGCTTCTTCGAGCTGGACGACGTTCACGCCCGCTTCCGCCCGCACCACTTCCCCTTCACCGAACCTTCGGCCGAGATGGACATCCGCTGCGACCGTTCCGGCGGCAAGCTGACCCTGAACGAGGGCGAGGACTGGCTGGAGATCCTGGGCTGCGGGATGGTGCACCCGAACGTGCTGCGCAACGCGGGCATCGACCCGGACGAGTACCAGGGCTTCGCCTTCGGCATGGGCGTCGACCGCCTGGCCATGCTGAAATACGGCGTGCCTGACCTGCGCCCCATGTTCGAGGCCGATACGCGCTGGCTGGCGCACTACGGCTTCTCCGCCTTCGCCGCGCCGAATCCGGCGTCGGGCCTCAGCTGAATCGAGAGAGACATCCCATGACCGACGCGACCAACACCGCCGCCGCTGAACCGATCGTCCTGGAGCTGCTGGGCCCCGGCCCCGACTATGCGAACAAGACGGTCTGGCTGCCCCAGCTGTTCATGGAAACGGCGCGCGCCGGGTCCATGGTCATCGAGAACCGTCGCTTCGAGAACTGCCTGATCGAGGGACCGGCCGTCCTGTTGCCGCTGGAAGGCTGCAATTTCGACGGCTGCAACATGGGCGACGCCCATGGCGACCCGCGCAACCTGATGCTGAGCCCGCAGGGCCCGCAGCGCGTGACCGGCCCGATCCCGTTCAAGAACTGCCAGTTCATCAACTGCAACTTCCTGGGCGTCGGCTTCACCGGTTCGTCCGCCTTCCTCGACAACATGGCCAAGGCCCTGGCGCAGCCCCAGGGCGGTGCGACCCAATGAAGTTCACGCTTTCCTGGCTGAAGGCCCACCTCGACACCGAGGCTGAGGTCGATCAGGTCGCGGAGGCCATGACCATGGCCGGGCTGGAGGTCGAGGAGGTCCACGACCCCATCGCCGCCCTGGCGCCCTTCACCGTGGCCAAGATCCTCTCGGCCGAGCGTCACCCAAACGCGGACCGTCTGCAGGTCTGTCAGGTCGAGACGGTGGACGGCCTGAAGGAGATCGTCTGTGGCGCCCCGAACGCGCGGGCGGGCCTGACCACCATCTACGCCCCCATCGGCGCCTATGTGCCGGGCCTGGGCGTGACCCTGGTCGAGAAGCCGGTGCGCGGCGTGGTGTCCAACGGCATGCTGTGCTCGGGCGCTGAGCTGGAGCTGCCCGACGAGAGCGACGGCATTCTGGAGCTGTCGGACGATCTGCAGGTCGGCCAGCCCGCCGCCGGGGTCTTCGGCGCGGAGCCGGTCATTGACTTCGAGGTGACGCCGAACCGCCCCGACTGGCTGGGCGTGGCGGGCATCGCCCGCGACCTGGCCGCGGCGGGTCTCGGCAAGCTGACGACGCCGGACATCGTTCCGCTCGCCGGCGCGTTCGACAGCCCCGTCTCGGTGACGCTGGAGGCGCCCGAGCTGTGCCCCGTTTTCGCCGGCCGCGTGATCCGGGGCGTGAAGAACGGTCCGTCGCCGGAATGGCTGCAGCAGCGGCTGACGGCCATCGGCCTGCGTCCGATCAACCGCCTCGTCGACGTCACCAACCTGATCTCCTACGACCGCGCGCGGCCGTTGCACGTCTATGATCTGGCGAGCCTTTCGGGCGACGGGATCGTGGTGCGCGCCGGTCGCGGGGACGCTGACAAGATCGAAGCTCTCGACGGCAAGACCTATGCGCCGGGCGCCGCCGACTGCGTCATCGCCGATGCCGGGGGCCAGCGCGCCATCGGCCTGGGCGGCGTCATGGGCGGCGTCTCTACCGGCTGTTCGGACGAAACGGTCGACGTCTTCGTTGAAAGCGCCTGGTTCGACCCCATCGTCACGGCCCAGACGGGCCGCTCGCTGGGCGTCAGCTCCGACGCCCAGTACCGCTTCGCGCGCGGCGTCGACACGGCCTCGGTCGTCCCCGGTCTGGAGCTGGCGACGCAGTTGATCCTGGACCTGTGCGGCGGCGAGCCGTCGACGGTCACGATGGCGGGGCAGGCCCCGGCCGCCCCCGCCGCCTTCGCCTTCGACCCGTCTTATGTGAAGCGCCTGTCAGGCATGGACCTCAGCGAGGACCGGATCTTCGAGATCCTGTTCGCCCTGGGCTTCACCATCATGCGCGGCTCGCCTTGGTCGGTGACGCCGCCGTCCTGGCGTCGCGACGTCGAAGGTCCGGCCGATCTGGTCGAGGAAGTCGCCCGCATCGAGGGCTAC
>NZ_DAMCNG010000121.1:0-8295 GCF_032107865.1 Brevundimonas sp. | reverse complement strand
CTGGCCTCGGCCAGGGCGCGACAGTCGGCGGCCTGATGCACTTGAGCCGCCGCCAGGGCCACGGAGGCGCAGGCGAAGGCGTCTTCGGCCGCGTCGTGGTGGCGGAAGGCGACGCCCAGTTCGGCGCAGACGTTGTTCAGCTTGTGCGAGGGGAACTCGGGCCAGCTGATCTGGGCCAGCTTGACGGTGCAGAGGTAGTCGAATTCGGGATAGGTCAGGCCGTAGTGGTCGCAGGTGTTGCGGATGACGCTGACGTCGAAGGCGGCGTTGTGGGCCAGCACCGTGCGGCCTGCCAGACGTGGGGCGATGGCGGACAGGACGGCAGGGAATTCCTCGGCGTCCTCGACCTGTTCGGGGCCGATGCCGTGGAAGGCGATGTTGAAGCTGGCGAAACGCATCCACGGCGGGCGGATGTAGTGATGCTCGACGGATTCGATGACGCCGTCGTTGATCCAGGCCAGACCGATGGAGCAGGGGCTGGCCCGCTGCTCATTGGCGGTTTCGAAGTCGATGGCGACGGCGTGCATCAGGAAATGAGCGCCAGCCATTCGTCCTCGGTCAGGACGGCGACGCCGTGCTTTTCGGCGTCCTTCAGCTTGGACCCGGCGCCGGGACCGGCGACGACGTAGTCGGTTTTCTTGGAGACCGAGCCGCTGACCTTGGCGCCGAGGCTTTCGGCGCGGGCCTTGGCTTCGTCGCGGGTGAAGCGTTCCAGCGAGCCGGTGAAGACCACCGTCTTGCCCGCGACGGGGCTGTTGGTCGTGGGGGTAGCGACGTCCTCGACGCGCTCGAGCTCGGCGAGCAGGGCGTCGACGACCTGAAGGTTGTGCGGCTCGTGGAAGAAGTGGGCCAGGGCCTCGGCGGCGACCGGGCCGACGCCGGAGACGCCCGCGATCTGGTTCAGCATGTCGGAGGGGCCTTCGTCGCGCGCGACGGCGGCCCAGCGGATCAGGTCGGTCCAGCCCTCGGAGATTTCCGCCAGCGAGCGGCGGGCGGGCGCGGCCATGCCGGGGAAGGCGAGGGCGATCTTCTGATCCATCGGCGCCTCGGGCCACGGATCGTTGGCGTCGGGACGGGCCTCGGCCATCAGGCCCAGCACGCGGGTGGAGATGGCGTGGGTCGCGGCCAGCGTCTTCCAGTCATCGCTGGCGAGGCCGTTCGCGGCGGCCATGCAGGCGTCGCGGAAGGCGGTCCAACTGCCGAAGGCGCGCGACAGGACCAGAGAGGTCTGCTCGCCGATCTCACGGATGCCGAGGCCGAAGATCAGGCGGTCGAGGCTGATGACGCGGCGTGCGTCGATCCCGGCGATCAGGTTGCGGACGCTGGTCTCGCCATAACCGTCCTCGGCGCGCAGCAGGGCCAGCTTCTCCTCGTCGCGGGCGAGGCGGAAGATGTCGGCGGGCTCCTTGATCCAGCCGCGCGCGTGGAAGGCGATCAGCTGCTTTTCGCCCAGCCCTTCGATGTCGAAGGCGCGGCGGCTGACAAAGTGCTTGAGGCGCTCGACGATCTGGGCGTCGCAGATCAGGCCGCCGGTGCAGCGGCGCTTGACCTCGTCCCCCTCGCGCACGGCTTCGGAGCCGCAGACAGGGCAGACGGTGGGGAAGACGTAGGGGACGGCGCCGTCGGGGCGCAGGGTTTCGACCACGCCGACGATCTGGGGGATGACGTCGCCGGCGCGTTGCAGGACGACGGTGTCGCCGATGCGGACGTCCTTGCGGGCGATCTCGTCCTCGTTGTGCAGGGTGGCGTTGCGGACCACGACGCCTCCGACGGTGACGGGATGCAGGCGGGCGACGGGGGTCAGGGAGCCGGTGCGGCCGACCTGAATGTCGATGCCTTCCAGCACGGTCGTCGCCTGCTGCGCCGGGAACTTGTGGGCGATGGCCCATCGGGGGCTGCGAGCGATGAAGCCGAGGCGCTGCTGCCAGTCCAGCCGGTCGACCTTGTAGACCACGCCGTCGATGTCGTAGCCGAGGCGGCTGCGGTCGGCCTCCAGCGTCTGATAGACGCCGATCAAGCCTTCGGCGCCCTCGACGCGGGCCGAGCGGTCGTTGACCTGAAAGCCCCAGCTGCGGAAGGCCTCCAGCGCGCCGTGTTGGGTGTCCGCGAACGGGGCGGAGGTCTCGCCCCAGGCGTAGGCGAAGAAGGTCAGGGGACGCAGGGCCGTGATCTTCGGGTCTTTCTGGCGCAGCGACCCGGCGGCGAAGTTGCGGGGGTTGGCGTAGGTGCGCTTGCCTTCGGCCTCGGCGGCCGCGTTGAAGGCGTCAAAGGCGGCGTTGGGGGCGTAGACCTCGCCGCGGATCTCGATGACGTCGGGCCAGCCGGAGCCCGCCAACGTCTGAGGGATGCTGTCCAGCGTACGCAGGTTGGCGGTCACGTCCTCGCCGGTCTTGCCGTCGCCGCGCGTGGCGCCTTGGACCAGGACGCCCTTTTCGTAGCGCAGGCTGGCCGAGAGGCCGTCGATCTTGGGCTCGGCGACGAAGGCGATTGGTTCGTCGCCCGGCAGCTTCAGGAAGCGGGCGATGCGGGCGACGAAGTCGCGCACCTCGCCGTCGTCGAAGGCGTTGTCCAGCGACAGCATGGGCACGCCGTGGCGGACCTCGGCGAACTGGGTCGAGACGGGGGCGCCGACGCGCTGGGACGGGGAGACGGGGCTGGAAAGGGCCGGGAAGCGGGCCTCGATGTCGAGGGCGCGGCGCTTCAGGTCGTCATAGTCGGCGTCGGAAATCTCGGGCGCGGCGTCGGCGTAGTAGAGGGCGTCGTGGCGCGCCAGTTCGGCCGACAGGTGATCCAGCTCTTCGCGCGCCTGGGCTTCGGTCAGGGTTTCGACGGGCGTGAAGAGGTCGGACATGAGAATCGCAGGAAGTCGGTAAAGGCGGAACGGTTCCTTATCACCCTGCCGCCGCCATGACAGAAACGTAATCTGACGCGGCGGCCGGGGGCCGTTAGCGTCGCACCTTAAAGATTCCTGCCGGAGCCCTCCATGCGTCCTGTCCTCGTCAGCCTGTCCGTGATCGCCGCCGCCCTGACGCTGGCCGCCTGTGAGACGACGACGGCGCCTGTGGTCGAGGCGCCTCCTGTCGAGGCGGCGTCCTCGGGCGACTACGCCCAGTTGATGGATGATCTGCGCATCCTGTCGGCGGACGACATGCAGGGGCGCGACACCGGCTCGGAAGGCGGGGCCAAGGCGCGCGAGTACATCGTCGGGCGGCTGGAGGCGCTGGGCGTCCAGCCCTCGCCCATGGGGCGTCTGCAGCCGTGGGAGATGCAGGGCCGCACGCGCGAGGGGACGAAGACCTATAGCGGAACCAACATCATCGGCGTGATCCCCGGCACGCGCGTGGCCGACAAATACATCGTGGTGACGGCCCACTATGACCACGTCGGCGTCAACGACGGCCAGATCTACAACGGGGCGGACGACAACGCCTCGGGCGTGGCGACCATGCTGGAGCTGGCCAGGCGTCTGAAGGCGAACCCGCCTGAGCACAGCGTGCTGATCGTGGCGCTGGACGGCGAGGAGCGGGGACTGTTGGGCGCCAAGCATTTCGTCGAAGCGCCGCCGGTGCCGCTGCACGCGATCGCGATGAACTTGAACTTCGACATGACGGCGCGGGCGGACAGCGACGGCAAGCTGTGGGTGACGGGGACGTATCAGCACCCCTATTTCCGCCCGGTTCTGGATCAGGTTCCGGCGCGTCAGACCGTGGCCCTGGCCTTCGGCAAGGACACGCCCGAGGACAAGGGCGCCGACAACTGGGTCGAGGCGTCGGACCACGCCGCCTTCCACCGCGCAGGCCTGCCGTTTCTCTATTTCGGGGTGAATTATCACACGGACTATCACCGCCCGAGCGACGACTTCGAGAAGGTCAATCCGGCGGTGTTCCAGGACGCGACGGAACTGGCGATCGGCGGCTTCCGGGCGCTGGACCGGTGGCTGGATCAATGATTTTCGCGAGCGCGAAACGCTTGCAAAGATAGGCCTTGAAACCGCCTTCATAGCGGCGTTCTGTCGCACCCCTCTTCAGTCGAGGAAATACAGATATGTCGGCGACGCAGGGCTTTGATCTTCAACGGGTGCAGAAGCTGCGGAAGGCGGCGCTGCTGGTCGGATTGATCGGCGTGGTCGGGTTGGCCTTCGTCAGCCGGTCCATGGGCGGCGAAACCATGCTGCACGAAGGGTTGGAGGCGTTCGGCCTGGGCCTGATCGTCGTCTGCATCGTCGGGCGGGCCTGGTGCTCCCTCTATATCGGCGGGCGCAAGAAGGCCGAGATTGTGGATCGCGGACCCTATTCGATCAGCCGCAACCCGCTGTATGTCTTCAGCTTCATGGGGGCGTTCGGCGTGGGCGCGCAGACGGGCAGCGTGACGCTGGCGACCGTCTTCCTGCTGCTGACCGTGGCGGTCTTCTACGCCACGGTGAAACGTGAAGAGGCCTGGCTGGCGGGCGCGTTTGGCCAGACCTATGCGGACTATTACGCGCGGACGCCGCGCTTCGGGCCGGACTTCTCCAAATGGCGCGACGCCGACAGCCTGGAGGTGCGGCCGCAGTTCTTCCTGACGACGCTGCGCGACGGCCTGGTCTTCCTGCTGGCCGTGCCGCTGTTCGAGTCGGTCGAGCGGTTGCAGGATCTGGGTTGGTTGTCGGCCCTGGTGCGCCTGCCTTGAGGGGCTTGCCGATCCTGCTGGCGGCGGCGCTGGCCCTGACGGCCGCCGCCTGCGACCGCAGCGCGACGCCGGACAAGACGGCGCAGGCGGCCGCCTTCAAGCACGACCTGCCCGAGGATGTGTCCGGCTACTATATTCCGACAGCGGCGGTGCAGGTCGGCGACTGGCGGCTGCATCACCTGTTCATGGGCCAGGTGCCCGACTTTATGGGCTGGCGCGACGGTCAGCGAACGGCGGGCTTTGCGCCGATCATGATGGAGTTCGAAGCGGGAGATAAGACGCGGCGCACGCGGCTGATCCCGACAGCCTATGACGTGACCGAGGGCCGGGTGCGTTTCGAGGCGCAGTCGCGTGAGCTGGGGGCGGTGTCGTTCGATGGCAGGCTCGACCAGGATGCGCTGGCGAAGGCGCGGCGCAATCTGGGAGATCAGGGCGTGGTCCTGAAAGGGACGCTGAAGGTCGGGGACCGGACCTTCGACGGGGTGTCGATGCGGTGGTGGGCGGGGGACTGATCCCCCGCCGCTGAACCTTCGTCTTTAGGCGACGGTCGCCTTGACGATCTTGCCCGGAGCGCGGGGCGGCTCGCCCTTCGGCAGGGCGTCGACGTGATCCATGCCTTCGATCACTTCGCCCCAGACGGTGTACTGGCCGTCCAGGAAGCGGGCGTCGTCGAAGCAGATGAAGAACTGCGAGTTGGCGCTGTCGGGGTTGGCGGTGCGGGCCATGGAGCAGACGCCGCGAACGTGCGGCTCCTTCGAGAATTCCTGCTTCAGGTTCGGCTTCTTCGAGCCCGAGGTGCCGGTGCCCGTCGGGTCGCCGCCCTGGGCCATGAAGCCCGGAATCACGCGGTGGAAGACCACGCCGTCATAGAAGCCTTCCTTGGCCAGGTCGGTGATCTGCTTGACGTGGTTGGGCGCCAGGTCGTCGCGCAGCTTGATGACGACGTTGCGGTCTTCGCCGTCGCCGGTGTCCAGAGTGAAGGTCAGGGTTTGGTCGGCCATCGGGCGCTCCTTGAGGTTATGCGAGCCGGAATTGTGCGCGGGTCATAGCGGCTGAACGCCGTCAGGGCTATGTGGGAAGCATGAGTGAAGACGAAAAGCCCGCCGACAAGCCGCAGGAACGCCGCCGCATGGTGCGCCTGCCCACGGGCGGCACGGCCTCGGGCCGCAAGGTCGGCCAGAAGATCAAGACGGCCGACAAGAAGTCGCTGTCCAGCCAGGCGTGGATCAAGCGTCAGCTGTCGGACGAATGGTCCGACCGCGCGCGGGCCGAGGGCTGGCGCAGTCGCGCGGCCTTCAAGCTGATGGAGATCGACGACAAGTTCCGGCTGATCCGGCACGGGTCGCGGGTCATCGACCTGGGCGCGGCGCCGGGCGGCTGGGTGCAGGTGGCGCTGGATCGCGGCGCGGCGGCGGTGGCGGGCGTGGACCTGCTGATGATCGAGCCGATTCCGGGCGCGACGCTGATTCAGGCGGACTTCACCGATCCGGGCGTGGATCAGCAGATGCTGGACGCCATAGGCGGGGCCTGGTGCTGTCGGACATGGCGCACAACACTATCGGCCATCGCCAGACCGACCACTTGAAGATCATCGCCCTGATTGAGATCGCGGCCGACTTCGCCATCCGCACCTTGCGTCCGGGCGGGAATTTCGTGTCGAAGAATTTCCAGGGCGGCGACGCCGGCGGGGTGCTGACGCGCCTGCGCGAAGAGTTCGAGACGGTGAAATACGTGAAGCCCGAATCGAGCCGCAAGGGCAGCGCCGAGGTCTTCCTGGTGGCGCTGAACAAGCGGTAGGGCGCTGGCCCGCCGTCTTCCAACCCATGAATAACCGCCCTCATCCTCAATAACCGCCGTCATCCTCGGGCTTGACCCGAGGATCCAGACATCCGCCTGCGTGACGTCAGCGAGGATGAGCGCGCCGCCGCACTGGATCCTCGGGTCAAGCCCGAGGATGACGGCGTGTGGGAAGGGCGCGGCGTGGGACGTGGCGGAGCGCGTCGGTTACGCCGATGCGCCCTCAGCTGCCGCAGCGGCGCGACGGGCGGCTTTCCTGGCCTCGACCCGCGTCCAGATGCGGTCGTGCAGGGTGAAGAAGACCGTCTGCACCAGCGGCTCGATGGTGCCGATGGCCAGGGCGATGCGGATGTCGCGCGTCAGGGCGTAGGCCACCAGAACTGCCACGGCGAAATGCATGACGCCGTAGGTGACGGTCTTCAACGCGATCTGCTTCAGATTGCGGGGCAGGGCGTGGCTGTGCCCATGTGCATGGCCGTGGTGGTTGTGCGCGCGGTTCTGCTCGTGCGCGTTCATGACCTCCAGACGGGCGGTGAAAGCCTCGGCCGTCTCCTCGACGCGGGACAGCATCTTGCGGCGCTCGACTCGGTGCCAGACGCGGTCGTGGACGGAATAGGCGATGGTCTGGAAGATCGGCTCGACCACCCCGACCGCCAGGGCCAGCCGCCAGTCGCGGGTCAAGGCGAAGGCCACCAGGATCGCCACGATCAAGTGCATGGCGCCATAGCTCGCAATCTTGAGAGCGAGCTGTCGCGCCGTGTTGATCAAGATGCGAACCATTATCGGGAAATGCGGCCTCTCGCCGTCCGTTTCAAGGCAATTCCTCTTATATGCACGATAGCGCGGGCTTGGGGTTGCGGTTCCCCGCCAACGGGCGCTATACGCGGCCCGCAAAATGGAGGCTCCAAATGGAGATACGCGAAGGCCTAACCTTCGATGACGTTTTGCTCGAACCCGGTCCGTCCGAGGTCATGCCCGCTGATGTCGATGTCTCGACCCAGCTGACACGCGAAATCAAACTGAACATCCCGCTGCTGTCGTCCGCCATGGACACGGTGACGGAAAGCCGCCTGGCCATCGCCATGGCGCAGGCGGGCGGCATGGGCGTGCTGCACCGGAACATGACCATCGACGAGCAGGCCGAAGAGGTCCGCGCCGTCAAACGCTATGAAAGCGGCATGGTGGTGAACCCGGTCACGGTCGCCCCCGACACGACGCTGGGCGAAGTCCTCCAGATCGTCGAGCGCAAGAAGATCACCGGCTTCCCCGTGGTCGATCCCAAGAGCGGCAAGCTGGTCGGCATGCTGACCAACCGCGACATGCGCTTCGAGACGGACCTGAACCTCAAGGCCGCCGATCTGATGACGACAGGCGAGCTGATCACCCTGCGCGAAGGTTCGGCCGGGCGCGAGGCGGCGCGCGAACTGCTGCGCACGCGCAAGATCGAGCGGGTCATCGTGGTGGACGACGCCTATCGCGCCGTCGGCCTGATCACCATGAAGGACATCCAGAAGGCCCAGGCCTTCCCCAACGCCTGCAAGGATGAGCAGGGCCGCCTGCGTGTCGGCGCCGCCTCGACCGTCGGCGACGCCGGGTTCGAGCGCGCCATGGCGCTGGCCGATGCGGGCGCGGACGTGGTGGTGATCGACACCGCCCACGGCCACTCGGCCTCGGTCGCCCAGGTGGTCGAGCGGATCAAGCGCGAGAACAACCGCGTCCAGATCATCGCCGGCAACGTCGCCACCTATGACGCCACCCGCGCCCTGATCGACGCGGGCGCCGATGCGGTGAAGGTCGGTATCGGGCCGGGCTCCATCTGCACCACCCGTA
>NZ_DAMCNG010000120.1:0-8296 GCF_032107865.1 Brevundimonas sp. | reverse complement strand
GGCGGGCGCCGCCGCCGGGGCTTCCTTCTTTCTGAAGACGCCGCCGAGAATCTTGCCGAGTATGCTCATTCGCCTGCTCCTGATCGTGGGGATCGAAGCCCTTTCAGCGAATGAGGCGCGACCCGGTTCCGTGAAGCTTGCACGACGGGGCCCATACGCGCTCAAGCAGCGAGGCTCTGCGAGCTGAGCGATAGCGCACAAATAAAGCGCACAAACGCGCTCAAGCAGTCGATCACCGCGTGATCGACGATAGCGCACTAAATAAAGGAAAGTAGAGACCGCGACCCGAAGGGGAATTCGTTGTGGCTGCTGCCTTCCGGCCCTGACCAGGTTGGCGAAGCCTTCGCCCGCGATCTCCGAGAGGGGATATGACGGCGGACGCCGCGGGAATCAAGCCCTCCCCTGCACGCGTCGTCGAGGCTATGAAGCGTCATGCCCTATCGCAACGTCTTTTCCGGTAATCCGCTCGACCGCTCCGGCGACCTTCGCAACGACGCCGCCTGGCTGGCCGAGCAAGAAGCCAATCCCGAAGCCCTGGCCATGATCCTGTGGGAAGGCCGCCCCTTGGTCGAAACCCATGAGGGGGCCGAGCGGCTGGTCTGGCTGTCGCTGGGCCATGCGCGCGATCTGGCGCGCGACCGCGACATCTTCCTGGGCCTGTGGAAGGGCGCGCCGGTCTTCGCCGCCGAGTTCGAAGGCTCCATCGACCCGACCAGCGGGCCGGCCGGAGGGCTGGGCCGCTTCGTCGAGATGCGCGAAGCGGCGATCGTCCTGCCCGAGGCCGACGCCGGCATCGCCGCCACGGCCAAGAGCCTGTTCGACTGGCGCCGCCGCCACGGCTTCTGCGCCGCCTGCGGCAAGGCGACGGATCAGGCGTCCGGCGGGTGGAAGCGCGTCTGTCCGGCCTGCGGGAACGAGCATTTCCCGCGCGTTGATCCGGTCGTCATCATGCTGCCGGTCTATAAGGGCGGCGCCGAACTGCGCTGCCTGCTGGGCCGTCAGGCCGCCTGGCCCGCCGGCCGCATGTCGGCGCTGGCCGGCTTCATGGAGCCGGGCGAAGCGATCGAGGAGGCCTGCGCCCGCGAGGTGATGGAGGAGGCGGGGCTGACCGTGTCGGACGTGGCCTATCACTCCAGCCAGCCCTGGCCCTTCCCGGCCCAGTTGATGATCGGCCTGATCGCCGAGGTCACGACGGATGAGGCCGCCCCGGATCAGACCGAACTGGAAGCCGTCGCCTGGCTGACGCGCAGCGAAGCACGCGCCGTGCTGGACGAGACGCACCCGACCATCCACGCCCCGCCGCCCTACGCCATCGCGCGACGGCTGCTGGAAAGCTGGGCGCGGGACGAGGGCTAGGCCCTCGGGGCAAGCCCGAGGGCGCCGACCTTACAGAATCTGCGCCGCTTCCTCGAAGTCGAGGCGAGGCGAGCGCGGGAACAGGTTCTCGTCCGTGCCGTAGCCCAGGTTCATGATGAAGTTCGGCTCGACATTGCTGTCGGGGAAGAACTCGGCCTTCACGCCCGCCGCGTCAAAGCCCGACATCGGACCCACGTCCAGACCCAGCGCCCGCGCGGCGATGGTCAGATAGCCGCCCTGCAGGGAGGCGTTGCGGAAGGCGGCTTCACGACGGCCCGCTTCTTCCGGGAACCAGTCGCGGGCGCCCGGCGCATGCGGGAACAGCTTGGGCAGGGTCTCGTGGAAGTCGACGTCCTGGGCGATGATCAGATTGACCGGCGCGGCCAGGGTCTTGGCGCGGTTGCCTTCGGCCATGTGCGTCGACAGCCGGGCCTTGGCCTCGGGCGAGGTGACGAAGACGAAGCGGGCCGGGGTCATGTTGACCGCCGTCGGACCGAACTTGGTCAGGTCGTAGAGCTTGCGGATCAGGTCTTCGGACACGGGCCGGTCGCTCCAGCCGTTGCGCGTGCGCGCCTCGGTGAACAACTGGGCCAGAACCGGATCGGAGACCGGGGTGTCGCGAGACGGAAGGGCGTCAAAAGCCATCAGGGCTTCTCCAGAAAACTGATTGGTAACTTCAAGTGTGGCTAATTAAGTTTCCACCTCGCCGCCGTCAAGGGGATTGGCCACATTTGTTGTGACGAATGCTGAAGCGGCAGGCCGGGCAGGGCTTTCTTCGCCGGGGTCTGGAGCCGCGCGGCGCTTCGCCTTATCTAGAGGCCATGAAAGACCTTAACGCCCTGATGCAACAGGCCCAGGCCATGCAGCAAAAGCTGCAGGACGCCCAGGCGAAAATGGCCGAAACCACCGCCGAGGGCACCTCGGGCGGCGGCCTTGTCTCCATCGCCCTGAAAGGCCCCGGCGAGATCACCTCGGTGAAGATCGACGACAGCCTGATGACCCCCGGCGAGGGCGAGATTCTGGCCGACCTGATCGTCGCCGCCCACGCCGACGCCAAGCGCAAGCTGGATGAGGTCAACAACGCCCTGATGCGCGAGGCCGCCGGCCCCATGGCCGGGATGAACATCCCGGGAATGCCGAAACTCTTCTGATGGCCGCCTCCGCCGGGCCGGAAATCGAACGGCTCATCAGCCTGCTGGCCAAGCTGCCGGGCATGGGCCCGCGCTCGGCCCGGCGTGCGGCGCTGGCCTTGCTGAAGCGGCGCGAGCAACTGCTGGTCCCGCTGGCGGCGTCTCTGGCCGAGACGGCCGACAAGGTCGTCAACTGCTCGGTTTGCGGCTCGCCCGACACGCGCGATCCCTGCTCGGTCTGCGCCGATCACGGCCGCGACAACACCCTGATCTGCGTGGTCGAGGAGGCCGGCGCTTTGTGGGCTATGGAGCGCTCGGGCGCCTTTCGCGGCAAGTATCACGTCCTGGGCGGCCTGCTGTCGGCGCTAGACGGCGTCGGCCCCGAACAGCTGCGCATCGCCGAACTGATCGGCCGCGTCAAAGGCGGCGAGATGGGCGGCGGGGAGGCGAGGGAGGTCGTCCTGGCTCTGCCCGCCACCGTCGACGGCCAGACCACGGCTCACTATCTGGCCGAGCGCCTGTCGGCGGCAGGGGTTCAGGTCACGTCGCTGGCGCGCGGCGTGCCTGTCGGCGGCGAGCTGGACTGGCTGGACGACGGCACCATCATCCAGGCCTTGCGGGCGCGACGGCCCGCTTAGGGCCTTCGCCTGATCCGCCGCCGCATCACGCGGTCGCCCAGCGCCTCGGCATATTTCAAGGTGAAGGCCAGGGCGGCGGGGTTGCCGCGCCGAGGGCCAACCGAATCGGCCATCACCGCCCCACGCTCGCCGATCGGCAGGGGCGCGCCCGTGGTGGTGTCCAGCGCGGTCTGGTGCTCGATCTCGGCGTTCAGACGGGCGCCCATCAGGATCACCTGCACCGAGAACCAGGTCCACAGCAGGAAACCCATGGCCGCCGCCAGCGGGCCGTAGGAATCGGTGCGCACGAAGGTGGTCAGGAACCAGCTGAACAGGAAGGACACCAGCAGGCTCAGGCCGGCGGCGAATAGCGCGCCCGGCGTCAGCCAGCGCCAGCGCGCCCGCGCCCGGCTCGGTCCCAGCCGATAGATCAAGGCCAGCGCCCCGACATAGCCGAAAAACAGAAGCGGCCAACGCAGCGGCGCCAGATAGGCCCACTCGTCCTCCAGGCCGAACACCGCCAGCACCACGGGCACGCCGACCACCAGGGCCGAACTCAGCATCACCGCCGCCATGGCCGAGACGGTGAAGCCCATGCAGACGAGGTTGTAGACCACGATATTGCGCCGTTCGACCTCGTGATAGGCGAGGTTCAGCCCGTAGAAGAGGGTCTTGATCCCCCCATTGGCCGCCCACAGCGTCAGCAGCAGAGTCCAGATCAGGGTGAAGGTCAGCTGGCCGGTGGAATTGCCCGCCAGTCGCGTCATCTCCGTCCCCAGGAATTGGGCCACGTTCGCCGGCAGCACCTCATAGAGGAAGCTGAGCTGCCCCCAGGCGTCGGCCGGATCGGCGAACAGGCCGTAGATGGTGACGAAGGCGCCCAGCGTCGGGAACAGGGCCAGGAGCAGGAAGAAGGTCACGCCCCCGGCCACGAAGCCGACGCGGTCGCCGAAATAACCCATGACCGTGCGCCACAGGATGTCGACCCAGCCCTTATGCGGAATTTGCAGCGGGCGCTGGGCCAGACGGCCGCGACCGGGCTCCTTGGCGTCATAGTCCTCGGGCGTGGGATCGCGCGGGGGCAGGGGCTCGGGCCGCTCGGGCCGTAACTCCAGGCCGAAGCGGTGGCCCTGGGTATAAAGCAGGTGCGCCGCTGTCGCGCCCGTCGCCAGCCCGCCCGCGGCGGCGGCCAGATAGCGCAACACCCCGCCTGCCGCGCCGTGTGATCTTCGCGCAGCGCCACGTTTCCCGGCGCGCGAGGCGCGATGACTGGACTGTGGTTTCATCCCCATTCGCTCTTCAACGGCCACGCTAGCCGGCCGTTCCGTCTTGAAATCATCCGTCGCAGACCCCAATCACCCGGAATGTCCGATCAGAACACCCCACCGACTCTGCTGACCGCCTGGAAAGGCGC
Source organism: Brevundimonas sp. (assembly GCF_032107865.1). GTDB lineage: Bacteria > Pseudomonadota > Alphaproteobacteria > Caulobacterales > Caulobacteraceae > Brevundimonas. Next base: position 3,779 of record NZ_DAMCNG010000120.1, on the reverse strand, counting down.
CCAGGCGCGCCTGAAGGCCGCCGGCATCGACAGCCCCTCCATCGACGCGCGCCTGATGCTTGAGGCGGCGACGGGCGCGGGTCGTGTTGATATCCTGAACGACCCCTACCGCGCGCTCAGCCCCGAGCAAACCCTGGCGCTGGACGCTATGGTGGATCGCCGCCTGCGCCGCGAGCCGGTGTCGCGCATCCTGGGCCGCAAGGGCTTCTGGAAGATCATGCTGAACGTCACGCCTGACGTGCTCAGCCCGCGCCCGGACACCGAGACGGTGGTGGATGTCATCGTCCGCGCCTTCCCGGCGAACACCGCCTTCGACATGGCCGACCTGGGCACGGGTTCGGGCGCGATCCTGCTGGCGGCGCTGGCCGAGCGGCGCGGCGCGCGCGGCGTCGGCACCGACATCTCGACCGAGGCTATCGCCGTGGCGCGCGAGAACGCGGCCAATCTGGATCTGAACCACCGCTGCACCTTCATGCGCACCGACTGGGCGGCAGGCTTCGCCGACGACAGCTTCGATCTGGTGGTGTCCAACCCGCCCTACATCCCCAGCGGCGACATCGCCGGTCTGGATCCCGAGGTGCGCGAGCATGACCCGCACCTGGCCCTGGACGGCGGCCCGGACGGCCTGCAGCCCTATCGCGACCTGGCGCCCGAGATCGCCCGCATCCTGCGTCCTGAAGGCGTCTTCGCCGTCGAAATCGGCTGGGACCAGGGCGAGGCGGTCAAGGCCCTGTTCGAGGCGGCGGGCTTCACCGACGTCAAGGTTGTGAAGGATCTGTCCGACCGCGACCGCGTCGTCACCAACGGCCCGGACCCGCGCGTGGGCCCGATCCCAGAGGCTGAAGCGCCGCTGCAATAAAAACCCTTGGAAAGCGTCTCTCTGCGCGCTAAGTCCGTGTTGTTCCCCATTCAAACGCATCCTTTTCGGGCAGGTTCGCTCGTTTAAGCGCGTCTGGGTTCAGTGATGGCCACGCCCCTAAAACGGACGCGGCGGACCACGGGGGACGCACGGTTTTCCGAACAGCTCGCACCGGGGATTGGCCCCGAACGAACGGAACGACGAACAGGGCCCCGCCCGTCTTTTTCGACGGCGGCCCGCACCAGCACGGTAAGCTCCGATGAGAGATTTCAAGGGCATGAAGCGTCAACGCGGACGCAACCGTAAGCCCGGCGGCGGTAATAACGCCAACGCGACCAATCCGAACCGTTCGTGGGATTCGCAAGGCCCCGAGAACATCAAGGTCCGGGGCAACGCCCAGACCGTCTATGAACGCTATATGCAGCTGGCGCGCGACGCCGCGGCCGCCGGCGATCGCGTTCTGGCCGAGAACTACACCCAGCACGCCGAACACTACTTCCGCGTCCTGCGCGCGCTTCAGCCGCAGCGGTCGGTCAGCGAGATCGCCCAGCGCGAACAGGCGGGCCAGGGCTTCGACATCGACTTCGAGGACGAATCCGGCGCTCAGGCGGCGGCCATCATCGCCGCGGCCCAGGCCGAGCAGCAGAAGGCCGAGGACGAAGCTCGCCGCCAGGCTGAACGCGCTGAGCGCGAAGCCAACCGCGATCGTGAACCGCGTGAAGCTCGCGAACCCCGTGAGCCGCGCGAGCCCCGTGAAAACGGTGACGCCGACAACCGCGAAGGCGGTCGCCGCGAAACTCGCCGCGAGCGCTGGGAGCGCCGTCGTGATGAGCGCAACCGCCGTTTCGAGAACGGCGAATCCGACAATGCGGCCGATGACGACGCCGGCCGGGATGACGGCCAACCTTTCGAAGCAGCTTCTGAGGTTTCGGCTGACGAGCTTCCGCATGAGGCGCCGGTCGTTGACGCTGGAGCCGAGGCCGAAGCGCCGGCCGCCAAGGCGCCCCGCGCCCCGCGCCGTCCTCGCGCCGCTGCGGCCAAGGATGAATCGACCAGCGACGATGCGGCTGCCCTGCCGGGCTTCCTGACCCGTCCGACGTCGATCGAGGAAACGGCGTCGGACGACGAGACGCCGGCCCCGCGCACCCGCCGTCCGCGTCGCAAGGCTGAGACGGTTGCCGACGACGAATAAGGCGATCGCACAACCCTCACGGGTGCGTTCACTTTAATACAACTATTCATACGTTACTCTCGATCTATCGGGAGGACGTGTGATGGAATTCGTTCTACTGGCGATCGCCCTCGGACTGGCGGCAGGCGTCGCGGGAGTCAGGCTGTCGATCGGCGCCCATGGGCGTATCCGAGCGGTGCAGCGGCTGCATGACCGTCAAGCCGCCGCCGCCCAGCGGCGTATCGCCGACCTCGAAGGCGCCGCTTGCGACGTCGAGGCGCGTCTGTTGCGCGTCCAGGCGATCGAGGCGGCCGGACGTCGCACCCATACGGCCCTGTTCGCCGCGTTCAGCCGCGAGATGCGCGGGCCGCTCGACGCCATATCGGGCTTCGCCGACTTGCTGCGGATCAATGCGGTCAATGAGCCGCTCAGTCGTCGCCAGAGCCAGGCCGTCGATCAGATTCACGATGGCGCGGCTCGCCTGCATACTCTGGTCGAAGGGCTGACCGCCTTTACGGACGCCTCGGGCGTCGGGGCCGCGCGCGAGCGTCTGGACCCTCTGCTGGTCGCCCGGCGCATCTGCCAGTCTCTGACCGGCCAGGCTGAAGCGGCGGAGGTCGATCTGCGTCCGCCTCCGTTTCAGGCCGGGCTGACCGTCCAGGTCGAGGCCCGCGCCCTGGATCAGGTGATGACCCGCCTGATCCGCAACGCCGTGCAGCACAATCGGCCGGGCGGGACAGTCGTGATCGAAGGGCGCCGCGTCGCCCAGGAGGTCTGGATCACCGTGCGCGACACCGGGCCGGGCTTGTCCCCTGGCCGGATCGAGACCCTGTTCGATCCCTTCGCGCGGCGTGGACGGGCCGCCTCTTCCGACGATGGCGCGGGCGTCGGCCTGGCGGCGGCGCGCCGTCTGGCGACCGCCATGGACGGTGATCTGACGGTCGAGAGCCAGGAAGGCGAGGGCGCGGCCTTCATCCTGCGCCTGCCGGCTTCGCCCCAATCCGAGCCGCAGGCCGCGCTTCACGTCGCCTTGCCGCTGCCGCGTCTGCCGAACGCCGTCCTGCTCTATATCGCCGAGGACGCGGCTGCGGTCGCCCTCATGCGCCATCTTCTTCAGGGGCTGGGGTCGATCCAGCTCCACGTCGCGGCGACGGCGCAGGAGGGGGCGGATCTGGCGCGCGATCTGCAGCCCGACGCCGTCATCCTCGATCTCGATCTGCACGGCGGGCAGGGCCTGGCGGTCAAGGCCGCCCTGGCGCAGGAGCCGCTGACCTGCGATTTGCCCGTCATGGCCCTGTCGGCGGCGATCGCCCCGGACGAGGTGCGACGCGCCCAGGCGGCGGGCTTCGCCGAATACCTGATCAAACCGATCGGGCTGGCTGATCTGACGGCGGGTTTGTCGCGTCTTCTCGCGCCGCCTGACGCCCCTTCGCGGACCGTGCCGAAGACGGCGCAGGCCTGACGACTTCACGCGGTCGCGACGACGGACGGGGTTGACGCCGCGCCTCATGGCGGCTTCCTAAAGAGAAACGGGGCTTTCGATCCTCGTTGCTTGAGAAGATCGATATGCCGCGTACGCCGAACCGACCTTTCCGGCTCGCTTTCCAGCCCCTGTTCAAGACCTTGGTCGGCCCGGCTCTGGCCTCGGCGGCCCTGGCCGCCTGCCCCACGACGCCGCCGCCCCCGCCGCCTCCGCCGCCGATGGCGGTTCCAGCTGCGCCCGAGGCGCCGATCGGGGCCGTTCTAGAC
>NZ_DAMCNG010000119.1:0-8345 GCF_032107865.1 Brevundimonas sp. | reverse complement strand
GACCAGCCGCCCGCCGGGCGCCAGCGTCGCCTCGGCCGCCTCCAGCCCGCGCTCCAGCTCGCCCAGCTCGTCGTTGACGGCGATGCGCAGGGCCTGAAACACGCGGGTGGCCGGATGGATGGCGGCGCCGCGACGCCCGCCCAGAGCCTTTTCCACCACCTCGGCCAGATCCAGCGTGCGGGTGAACGGCTGCTCGACCCGACGACGCAGGATGGCGGTGGCGACCCGGCCCGACTGACGCTCGTCGCCGTACAGCTTGAAGATATGGGCCAGCGGCCCGTGGTCCCAAGTGTTGACGATGTCGGCGGCGGTGACGCCCTCATCCGACATCCGCATGTCCAGCGGCCCGTCGCGCATAAAGGAGAAGCCGCGCTCGGCCTGGTCCAGCTGCATGGACGAGACGCCGATATCGAAGACGGCGCCGTCCAGCTTCGCCTTGCCGCTCTCCTCGAACGCCTCGGACAGACCGGAAAACGGCGTGCGGATCAGCTGGAAGCGATCGGGAAAGTCGCGCGCCACGGCGTCCGCGAACGGCTGCACCGTCGGGTCGCGATCCAGCGCCACCACATCCGCCCCGCGCTCCAGAATGGCGCGGGTATAGCCGCCTGCGCCGAAGGTGGCGTCGATGATCACATCGCCCGCCTTGGGCGCCAGGGCCTCGATCACCTCGGCCAGCAGAACGGGCGCGTGCGGAGAGGTCATGCCGCCCCTCCCGTCTTCGCCGCCATCGCCTGACGGCGCATCTCGCCGAACTGCTTCAGGCCCTCGCGCGCCATACGGCGCTGCTCGGCGCGGTGCGCGGCCCACTTGTCCTTGTTCCAGATCTGGAAGCGCTCGCCGACGCCGTAGATGACGACCGTGTCGGACAGGTCCACCTCGGCGCACAGATGCTCCGGCAGGGTGATGCGCCCGCCCGAGTCATAGGCCAGCGGCTTCTGCTCGCCGAAGATCGAGGCCTCCAGCGCCGAGCGATAGGGATCGCCGAACGGCAGGCTTTCGATCACCGCGCGGTATTCGGCGAACAGCTTGTCGCCGCCCGCTTCCAGGCAATCCGCTTCGATGGAGGGAAAGCAGAAGACGCCGTGCTCGGCGCCGTTTTCGGCCGTGCGGAATTCCTGGGGGATCAGGAGACGGCGCTTGCCGTCCAGCTGCTTCTCGTAGGTCGAGAGAAACACGCCCTGCCCTATCGAACCCTGCGGCCCGTCCCTGAAATCCGTTGAAGAAAACCCACGCGTCGGGCCTTCAGCCCCTACTCATGAGCCATTGGGATAGCATGGGACTGAATGGGCCTCAATGGGATTAGTTGACGCCCTTTAACCTAATTTACGGCTCGACCAGCGTCGCCAGGACTGTAAAATCAGAACATACATAGAACAAAATGAGTATTCACAGCCTGTGGACGACTTCTAACGCCTTGATTTCAACGGAATGGTTAACGAGCCCCCTCTCCCGATGGGAGAGGGTCAGCGTGAACGCCCTCAAGCAGCGCGAATGCGCGTTAGGGCGAAATATAAAGCCAGACGGCCTGTAAGCCGGGTTCTGTTCCGCCCGAAAGCGGCGACGATCATTCCTCTGGGCCGCCCATTGCTGGACGGCTCTCGCGACCTACCCGGACATCTGGGGCGGTGAACCCTGCGGAGCGAGCCCCGCGCGATGTCCCTATTTGGTCTTGCTCCAGGCGGGGCTTGCCATGCCGTCGACGTTGCCGCCGACGCGGTGGGCTCTTACCCCACCCTTTCACCCTTCCCTGAGCCGAAGCCCAGGCGGTTTGCTTTCTGTGGCGCTATCCCTCGGGTCACCCCGGGCGGGCGTTACCCGCCGCCTTTTCACCGTGGAGCCCGGACTTTCCTCGACAGGAGCAAGCCCCCGCCGCGACCGCCCGGCCGTCTGGCGAGCGCTAGATGCGCGCGAATGGGCGCAAGGTCAATGCGGATGAACAGCCCCTCTCCCGATGGGAGAGGGTCATAAAGCTCTAATCCAGAACGCCGGTCACACTCTCGACCGAGGCCAATTGCAGCAGACCGACCAAGCGCGCCCGCGTCTCGCCGTCAGCCACGCCGTCCACCCGATCCGGCCGCCAGTGGCGCTGGAAGGCTTCGACCGTCAGGCGGGTCTCGTCGTCATAGGCGCCGCCCGGCTGCACCCCATAGCCCAGCCGGTGCAGGCCCGAGCGCAGGACGATGACGCCCAGCCCCTCGTCGCCCGGCGACAGGGGCGCGCCCAGGGCGCCGATGCGTTCGGGCGCCGGGTCGAACCACAGGCCGTGCCCGGCCTCAGCCAGACGCTTCCACGGGAAAAGCTCGCCGGGATCCTGCTTGCGCTCGGGCGCCATGTCGGAGTGGCCGATGATGCGGGCGTCGGGGATGGACCAGCGGGTGCGAATGTCGTCGACCAGGGCGATCACCGCCTCGATCTGCGACTCGGGGAAGAGGCGATAGCCGAACTCATGGCCCGGATTGACGATCTCGATGCCGATGGAGGCGGCGTTGACGTCGGTCTCGCCCTGCCAGGCGCCGCGCCCGGCGTGCCAGGCCCGGCGCTCTTCCGGCACCAGCCGCAGAACGGAGCCGTCCTCGTCGACGACATAATGGGCCGAGACCTTGGCCTCTGGGTCGCGCAGGCGCTCGATCGCCGCCTCGGCCGTCTCCATGCCGGTGTAGTGCAGCACCAGCATGTCCGGCGGGCCGCGCCGGGCGTCGAAGTTCGGGGAGGGCGCGTCGGTGTAGTTGGTCATGAGGCGGGCGATTAGCGCCCGTCCTTTTCCCAGCCGTAGGCCACCCAGGTGTCGCCCACCTTCTTGGCGTCGATGACGCCGTCATCGCGACGACGGGCCGTCATGGCGCGGCGGGCGCGCAGGGCGAAACCGGCGAAGAAGACCAGCACGCCGGCCACCAGGGCGATCATGGCCACGGCAGCCGCGGTGAAGACCGCCAGCAGGGCGCCGACCGTGACGGCCAGCGCCGTGGCGACCAGACCTGCAACCCATACGAAGGGCGCCAACAGGCCGGAACCGGGGCGACGGCGCGCATTGAAACCCAGTTGGCCCATCGGGTCGGAGTTGATCATGAACTCAAAGCCTCTCTCAGCGTCCTGATGAACGCCTGAGGCGCAATGTCGGTCCATCGACCTGAACGGTCAATGCACTGCGACATCACGCACCAGTCACATTTGTTGTCCCGGCGACGCTTCAGAAGGCCGGCTGATCCGCCAGTACCACCGAGCCGCGGCTGCGCATCCGCTCGGTCTCGACGCGGTTCAGCATGGCCTGAGCGGCTGGATCGCCCATCACCTGGCCGACCTTGACCATGGCCTCAGCGGCCTGCCCCGAGGCGCCGAAGGCGGTCGCCAGGGCCTCCCAAGGCGTCTGCGGTTGCGGGAAGCGCTTGAAGCGGACCGTCTCGGACGACGGGATCTTGGCCAGCTGACGCGCCTTGGCGACAGCCTCTTCCAGTCCGCCCAGTTGATCGACCAGACCCAGGCCGTGCGCCTGAGCGCCGGTCCAGACGCGCCCCTTGGCGATCTCGCGCACGCGCTCGACCGGCATCTTGCGCCCCTTGGCCACACGGGCGACGAACTCTTCGTAGATGCGGTCCATCGAGGCGGCGAAAGCGGCGCGCTGACCTTGATCGAAGCCCTGCACCGGCGAGAAGGCGTCGGCGTAATCGCCGCCGACCGACAGTCCGCGCATGTCGACGCCGAAACGACCCAGCGCATCGGCCAGCACGAACTTGCCGCCGAACACGCCGATCGAGCCGGTCAGGGTCGAGGGCTGGGCCACGATCCAGTCGGCCTCCGAGCTGATCCAGTAGCCGCCCGACGCGGCATAGGCGCCCATGGACACCACCACCGGTTTGCCGGCCGCCTTGGCCGCACGCACGGCGGCCAGCACCTGTTCCGACGCTTCCGGAGAACCGCCCGGCGAGGAGACGCGGAAGACGATGGCCTTCACGTCCTTGTCCTCGATGGCCTCATAGATGGCCTTAGCCGTGTCGTCCGAGCGAATGCTGGTCCCGCCGCCGAAGGGCGAGTCGTTGTCGCCGCGGCCGGTCATGATGGCGCCCTCGCCGCCGACGATGGCGATGGCCGACTTGGCCGAACCCGAGCCCGAGGTCGTGCGCGTGCCCTTCAGCGAAGCGTATTCGCCGAATTTGACGATCTTGGCGTCCTTACCCGCCTTGGTCTTGGCGGCGGCCTCAGCTTCCTCGACCTGGCCGATCTTGTCGACCAGCTTCAGCGACAGAGCCTGTTCCGCCGGATAGGGGCCGGCTTCGATCACGGCCTTCAGGGCCTCGGGCGTGGTCTTGCGGTCGCGGGCGATGTTGGCGATGGCGCTGTCGTAGATGGAGCCCATCCAGGCGACCATGGCCTCGCGGTGCGGAGCGGTGAAGTCGCTCTGCGTGAATTCGTTGACGGCGTTCTTGTACTCATACCGCTGCTCGAAGTCGGCCTTGACGCCGTACTTCTGGAAGGCGCGGCCCAGGAAGACGCTATCGACAGCCAGACCCGTCGCCTGGAAGTTCGCCGTGTTCTGCAACCACAGCTGGTCCGCGCTGGCGGCGACCATATAGCTGGACGTCACCGCGCCGATCGGCGCAAAGCCCTGACTGTGCGCGATCACGGTCTTGCCCGAAGCGCGGAAGCGAGCGATCGCCTGGCGCACTTCATCGGCCGAGGCGGGCGTCATGCCGACCTCAGGCGCGCGCACCAGCAGCACCTTGACGTTGTCGTCGGCCGCGGCCTGAGCCAGCACGTCCACGACCTGAACCACCGACAGGGTGGAGCTGCCGAAAGACGCGAAGGGATTGACAGGCGTCTGATCCGTCAGGCCGCTGCGCAGGTCCAACTCCAGCACCGTATGGGCGGGCGTCGTCGGCTTGGAGGCCCCGGCCGCCATGGCGAAAAAGATCAGCGCCACCACCGGCAGTACGACGAAGAAGGCCACAAGCCCGGCGAAGACGCCCAGCATGGTGAGGAAGAACTGCTTCATGGAAAGGCGGACGTCCAGGATCGCGGCCAGAGGCGGCCAAGCGTGAGGATAGAGCCCGCGCCCGGCGCGTCAAATGAACGGACGGTAATAAATCCATGAAAAAGGGCCCGCCGTCGCCGGCGAGCCCTTCTCATTCATCGCCAAGGTCGCGATCAGCGGCCGATGTCGTACGTCCCGCTGATGTCGATGCGGACCGTCAGTTCGCCCGCCGAGACCGGGGTCGAGGCGCCGCCGGCGTCCATGGCGACGCGGGCGTACATGACTTCAGGACGCGGCTGCGGCGCATAGCCGCCGCCCTCGGTCAGGGAGCGCACAGGCCCCAGGTCGACGCCCAGCGTCTGGGCGTACAGACGCGCCTTGTCCTGCAGGGCGCGCACGGCCAGCACGCGGGCCTGATCCTCGGCCGCCTTCGGATCCTTCAGACCGAAGCTGATGCCGTCGATCTGGTTGACGCCCGCCGTGACCACGGCGTCGGCGGTCGTCCCGACCTTGCTCAGGTCGTTGATCGTCACCGTGACGCGGTTGGCCGCCTGATAGCCGCGCAGCTTGGGCGGTTCGTTCTGCTGATAGTCGTATTGCGCCGACAGGTTCAGGCCCGAGGTCTGGATGTCGCGCTCGGCGATCCCGGCGCGGCGCAGGGCGGCGACGACGCGGGTCATCTGCTGGGCGTTCTGGGCCATGGCCTCCTGGGCCGTCGGGGCCTCGGTCACCACGCCGAAGTTGATCGTCGCCTGATCCGGCGCGACCTTGACCTCGCCATAGGCCGACAGGTTCAGGGCGGGTTGTTGAGCCATAGCGTGCACCTGCATCGGGGAAGAGCCGCCGGGCTGGGATTGAGCGCCTGAAGCGGCAGACGCGACGGCCGGCGCCGCCAAGGTCATCAGGGCCGTGCCCAGCATCAGGGCGCGTGCGGTGCGGGTCATTACGAGTTCTCCGTCGAAATCATTCTGGCGGGCCTATACGCCAGCCACGGCCTAACTTGACCGTATCAAGCTGAACGAACGCAAAAGACCCCTGTGCAGGTTCCGTTCATCAGCGTGAAAAGCGTGACAGGTCCGGGGCGGCTTTGCAGCCGCCGCGCCGCCTGCTAGGCACGCCTTGCTGTGCTTCGGGGGCCCGTAGCTCAATGGTTAGAGCCGACCGCTCATAACGGTCTGGTTGGGGGTTCGAGTCCCTCCGGGCCTACCAACAACAAAACTACGTAGAGAAATGAAAACGGCGGCCCAGGCAGGGCCGCCGAACCCAGTTTCAAGGGGCCCCGTACAGAGCAGCGCAATGCCGCTCGACTTCAGCCACGCACATATCGAAAGCTATGCCTTCAGGACTATCTGGATTGGGCAGATAGACCATTCCCCCAGGCGTACGCGGAAGACAGCGATCATATCCTTCAAAATAGCACCGATTGTATTCAGGGTTGAGACCTACCTGAGCAACAGCGCGCGTAGGCGATTGAAAAGATACAAATGCCGTTAGCGCTGCGACACCCAATGCCGCCATACCGACTTTAATTTTTGAAAATTTCACTTCATTTCCTCCCAGCGGTTTATTCCGCCTGCTGAAGGAACAACTAAAATTCAATTCACGCAACGGCGGTATTTCAAATGTTCACATTTCACCGCCCTCGTTTGAAGACTTGTGGCGAGCTACGCTAGAATCGCCCGTCCCAACCTGATGCTGAGAAACACCAGATGATCCTCTTGTTCAGCGCAGTCCTGGCCGCCGCCCCTGCGCCCGACTTTGAGACGCTAGAGCCGGTTCCAGCGGCGGTTCAGGGCGAAGCCATTCCCGCCTGCACCGCCGATCGCCGCTGGTGCGCCCTGATCGAGGCGGGCGAAACAGATGAGCAGTTGGTGCTGCGCCTCTATGACGGCCTGCCCGGCGACCGGACGCTCGTGGCCTCCCACCGGATCGAGAGCGAGAACTCGGAAGGCTTCTGGAGGCCGGGCGCCATCCTGCGTCGCGCGGAAAGCGACGACGTCATCCTCGGCGCCGACATGGAGCTGCAAGCCATGTATTCGGGCGGCGGCGGCATGTCGTCCTACCGGACGCTGGTGCGATTCACGCCGGGCGCGGCGCCGCAGGAAATCCTGACCGTCCCCCTGTCCGGCTCACTGATGATCCGCGCCTGCTTCGGCGAAGAAGACATGAAGCAGCGCGCCGGCGCCTGCCACGACGAATATGAGTTCGCCGCCGAGCTGAAGGCCGAGGGCGACGCCTTCCCGCCGCGCCTGACCTACGCCTCAAGCGCCACCACCTTCCCCGGCCGGGTGTCGCGCAGCGAGGACTCGCTCGCCAAGCCGCCGTTGACGCCCAAGGATCTGGTCAAGGCCGTCGACGCCGAATGCAGCGTACGCCGCGTCTTCACTTTCGATCTGGCGACGAACGCCTATGTTCCCGACGCGCCCCTGCCCGAGTGCGGCGACTATACCGTTCCCTAGACTGCGTTGAGCCTTGCCTGATGTCCTACGTCGCCCGTGACGACCGCCCCGCCGACAAGGCCGAACGCTATGCCGAGGTCGAGGCCGAGATCCTGGCCGTGCTGGACGGCGAGCCGAACCTGACGGCGCGCATGGCCACCGTGGCGTCGATGCTGGCCGACGCCTTCCCCGTCTTCTTCTGGACCGGCTTCTACGTCGTGGACGCGGCCAAGGCCGAGGAACTGGTGGTCGGCCCGTATCAGGGCACGCTGGGCTGCCTGCGCATTCCGTTCGGGCGCGGCGTTTGTGGCGCGGCGGCCAGGACGCGCCAGACCCAGGTGGTAGAGGATGTCCACGCCTTCCCCGGCCACATCGCCTGCGACAGCCGCTCGGCCAGCGAGATCGTGGTTCCGGTGCTGGACGCGGCGGGCGGGCTGATCGCCGTGCTGGACGTGGACGCGACGGAAACGGCCACCTTCGACGCGGTGGATGCGGCGGCGCTGGAACGGCTGATGGCCAAGGTGTTCGGCGCGGGGTGAAGCCATTCCCCTCTCCCGATGGGAGAGGGTTCCGCACACGACGCCTGCCCGCGCCCGTGCTACCTCCCCTCCATGCGGATCGGAATCGACTTCGGCGGCACCAAGATCGAGGCGGCGGCGCTGGACGCGTCCGGGGCCTTCGCCGCGCCGAACCCCGGAACCTATGACGCCGCCCTCAAGCTCGTCGCCGAGTTGATCGCGCGGGTCGAGGCCGAGGTCGGCCCTGCGCAATCGATCGGCCTGGCCATTCCCGGATCGCCCTCGCCGCGCACCGGCCTGATCCGCAACGCCAACTCGACCTATCTGAACGACCGCCCTCTGGCCGAGGACCTGCAGGCCGCGCTTGGGCGACCGGTGCGGCTGGCCAACGACGCCAACTGCCTGGCCCTGTCCGAGGCCGCC
>NZ_DAMCNG010000118.1:0-8378 GCF_032107865.1 Brevundimonas sp. | reverse complement strand
TAACCCAGCCGCCCCGCCCTGCGGCTCCGCCCAAGCCGAAGGCGGGGCGTATACCTCGCCGTCGGCCCCGGCGCCCCGGCGGCCAGAAAGCCGCCCAAGCGACCGAATGAGCATCGAGAGCTGCCGCATCGACGTCTGGTTGTGGCGTGCGCGCTTCGCCAGGACGCGCAGCCTGGCCGCCGCCATGGTCGAACAGGGCGCGATCCGCCTGACGCACCACGGCGCCCAGACCCGGCTCGACAAGCCCAGCCGCAGCGTCCATCCCGGCGACGAGGTGCTGTTCGCCCAGGGCGGGCGGCTGATCGCCGTGCGCGTGATTCAGTTGGGCGAAAAGCGCGGCCCTCCGGAAGAAGCCCGCGCCCTCTATGAAATGCTGGGCGCGCCGACCTAGCCCGCCGCCTTCACGAACTCGCCCTCGATATGCAGCTTCACCTCGTCGCCGAGAGCGGGCAGGCCGAAGGTGATGCCGAAGTCGGAGCGCTTGATGGTCGTCTCGCCGTCGAAACCGGCCTTGTAGCCGCCGCGCGTCGGGCCGGCCTGATTGAACTCGACCTCCATGACCACCGGGCGGGTCACGCCGCGCAGGGTCAGTTCGCCGTGGACTGTCGCCTCGTCGCGATCATCGGCGTCGATCACGATCCGGGTCGAGCGGAAGGTCGCGACCGGATGGTTGGCGGTGTCGAAGAAGTCCGCCGTCTGCAGATGGCGGTTCAGCCCGTCCGAGTTCGACGCCACGTCCGTCAGGGGAATGGTCGCGGTCAGGGTGCTGGCGGACGGATTGGCCGGGTCCAGCTTCAGCTCGGCCTGAACGTTCACGAACTGGCCGACATAGGTCGAAAAGCCCAGATGATCGACCGACCAGGTGATCTTGCCGTGGTCCGCGTCCAGCTTGTAGTCGCCGGCCTGGACCTCGGACGGAACCTTGGTCAGGGCGGACTGGGCCACAACCGCGCCGCCGGCCAGCAGGCTGAGCGCCAGGCTCGCGGCGCCGAGGCGGCCAATAGCTGAGTGAGTGATGAAACGCATGGTGGAGCCTCCTGATGGACGATGATCGGGCGTCACGAATATGGAGCGGGGCCCGGCGACATCGGGCCTGAACAGCTTTGCAACAGCGCCCTCGGTTGACAGTTGGTTCCGTCGGGGCCATGTGCCCGCCCTCGACCTCCCTCGCTGCCACAGGCCCGCCCGAACGCCATGACCTACATCGTCACCGACGCCTGCGTGAAATGTAAGTTCATGGACTGCGTCGAGGTGTGTCCGGTGGACTGCTTCTATGAGGGCGAGAACTTCCTGGTCATCGCGCCCGACGAATGCATCGATTGCGGCGTGTGCGAGCCGGAATGCCCCGTCGACGCCATCGTCCCCGACACCGAGGACGAGCCCGACGGCAAGTGGCTGCAGGTCAACGCCGAATACGCCAAGGTCTGGCCCAACATCACAGTCAAGGGCGTGCCCCCGGCGGATCGCGAACAGTATGAGCGCGAAACCGGCAAGTTCGAGAAGTACTTCAGCCCCAAGCCGGGCAAGGGCTCCTAAGAATTCGCCATAATGCGGTCACAATGCGCCAACCATCGCCACGCGCCCTGTGGATGTTTTGAGATTTCCTAATTTTATGATAGGTTCCTCCCTATTCGAAACGGGCGGTTCCGCAACTCTGCGCGCCGCCCGCATTTACGACAGAACCTCGCCGCTAGAGACGAGGTCGGCCAGAGGTTTGGTGATCCGTTTTCGCGTCTGACAGTGCGATCCTCCGCCTCAACCGCCGGGCCCTGCGCTCGGTGGCGGGGCGGTTTTTCACTATCTGCGTGGCGGCGATCTCATCCCGACGGTTCGGGAAAGGAATGACATGACGAGCAAGACCGGTCTGGAATTCAAGGTTGGCGATGCGGTGGTCTATCCCGCGCATGGCGTCGGCAAGGTCGCCGCGATCGAGACTCAGGAAGTCGCCGGCATGGCGCTGGAAGTCTATGTCGTGACCTTCGAACACGAGAAGATGACCCTGCGCGTCCCGACCAAGAAGGCCAAGACCGCTGGCCTGCGCACCCTGGCCGCCGACGACACCGTCTCCAAGGCCCTGACGACCCTGAAGGGCCGCGCCCGCGTCAAGCGCACCATGTGGTCGCGCCGCGCCCAGGAGTATGAAGCCAAGATCAACTCGGGCGACCTGATCTCCATCGCCGAAGTGGTCCGCGACCTGCACCGCGCCGAGACCCAGCCGGAACAGTCCTATTCCGAGCGCCAGCTCTATGAATCGGCCCTGGACCGCATGGCCCGCGAAGTCGCCGCCGCCAACAAGATCGACAAGGACGCCGCCATGGCCCTGCTGGGCAAGTCGCTCAGCGCCAAGAAGCCGGTCGCTCCGGCCGCCGAGGCTGAAGCCGAGGCCGCCTGACCTCAGGCGATCCGCAAACGACGCGAAAGGCCCGGCGGCGACGTCGGGCCTTTTTCATGAGCGCCGTCGGCAAGGGGGCGGCGAAACCGAATGGTCTGGCGAAATGGCCATGAATGGACAGGTCTAACCGGCCATTGATCCTCTAGGAGCGCGCGCATCGTCGTCGTTCGCAGAGGCTCTCCCCATGTCCATGCCCGCCCCGTCTCCCCCCTTGCGGTGGAGCGATCTGCTGCACCCCGTCGTCGCCGGACTGATCTCTGTCATCGTCAACTATGGCGGCACCTTCATCCTGGTGTTCCAGGCGGCCAAGGTCGCGGGCCTCAGCCCTGAACTGACCGCCTCATGGGTCTGGTCGATCTCCATCGGCGTGGGGACGACGGGCCTGTGGCTGAGCTGGCGCTACAAGGCGCCGATCATCACCGCCTGGTCGACGCCCGCAGCGGCCTTTCTGGTCACGGCCCTGGCGGCGACCTCCTACGCCGAGGCGATCGGCGCCTATCTGATCTCGGCGGCGGCCTTCGTGGTTCTGGGCCTGTCGGGCGGGTTCGACCGGGTGATCCGCCTGATACCGCCCGCCATCGCCGCCGCCCTGCTGGCGGGCATACTGCTGCCCTTCGGCATTCAGGCCTTCGGAGGCGTGGGCGTCGACCCCGTTCTGGCCGGTCTGCTGATCCTGACCTACGTCGTGCTGAAGCGGTTCACGGCGCGCTATGCGGTGGTGGGCATCCTCGTGCTGGGGCTGGGTTTTCTGTTGACGCAGGGCCGCGTCGACCTGTCGGGACTGGAGCTGAAGCTGGCCGCGCCCGTCTTCACCATGCCCGCCTTCTCGTTCAAGGCCCTGCTGAGCCTGGCCATCCCCATGTTCCTGATCACCCTGACCGGCCAGTACATGCCGGGGATGCTGGTGCTGCGGAACGACGGCTATGCGGTCAACGCCAATCCCCTGGTCACAGTGACGGGGATCGGCTCGCTTCTGATGGCCCCGTTCGGCTCACACGCCTTCAATGTGGCCGCCATCACCGCCGCCATCTGCACCGGCAAGGAAGCGCACGAAGACCCGTCCAGGCGCTGGATCGCGGGCGTGGCGGCGGGGGTGTTCTACATCCTGATCGGCGTGTTCGGCGTGACGTTGGCGGCGGTCTTCATGGCCCTGCCCGCCGTCTTCATCACCACATTGGCGGGGCTGGCCCTGCTGGGAGCCATCGGCGGCAGTCTGGCGGGCGCCCTGGCCGAGCCGAAGTCCCGCGAGGCGGCGTTGATCACCTTCCTGGCGGCGGCCGCCAACATCCAGTTGTTCGGGATCGGCGGGGCCTTCTGGGGCCTGGTGATCGGCCTTGTCGCCTATGCGGCCTTGAACGGCGGTCTGACGACCTTCGCCAAGACCCTGCTGCCGGCCAGGCCTACGCCCGAGCGTCCCGCAGAATAGAACGCAAAAGAACAGAGGCCGGAACGCGCGCCCCGGCCTCCTTCACAATCAGATCAGAAATATTCCGCCCCGGCCGGGCACTGGGCGGCCAGGCGGCGCGCGGTGATGCTGGCGGGGATGTAGGGCGTGCCGCGCGCCAGCTGGGCGCCGCCGTTGAAGCGGAAGGCCTGCTCTTCATAGGTGCCGTTCAGGCGCACATTGATGCGGCGGCCCTTGCGGTCCTGACAGCTGCCCTCAAAGCGGGCGCGGCCGTCGCCGACTTCGCGGGTCGGATAGGTGCACCGCCACTTGCGCGTCGACAGACCGCCGAAGAATCGGTTGATCTCGCTGGGCCGCACGCACTTCTGTTCGGTGTCGCGGGCGCCCATGACGCTGGTGGTGTATTCCCAGTAGCCGGGCAGAACCTCGGACTGGGCGGCCGACTGGGCCTGAGGCGCGGACGCGGGCGCGGCCAGCATCACGGCGCCGGCGGCCACGGGGGCGACGACGGCCATCAGCCGGGCGAAGGGGATCAAGGTCTTCATGGATTTGCCGTTCATGGGACTCATCATGGGTCTGCTCTATATAGTCACGCCTTGAACGAGTGCTGAACGAAGGCGATCCCTCGCCTTCAGAATGACTCTGTCGCGCCGGACGACGACTCCAGCCTTGACGCCCGGCGAGTCCTTCCTCTATACGGCCCCCTCTCGCGCGGGCCTCCTTGCTCGCCGCGTCCCTGTTTCATGCGTCCGCGCCGGTATTGCGGATGTGACCTTGAGGATCTTCAGATGTCGCGTCGCTGCGAACTCACCGGAATCGGCCCCATGGTCGGCCATCACGTGAGCCACTCCAACATCAAGACCAAGCGCCGTTTCCTGCCGTCGCTGAAGACGGTCAAGGTTCAGTCGGAAGCTCTGGGCCAGACCTTCTCGCTGCGTATCTCGAACGCCGCCCTGCGCACCCTGGACTTCAAGGGCGGCCTGGACGCCTTCATCGTCAAGGCTCGCGACGAGCAGCTGTCGATCGCCGCCCTGCGCATCAAGCGTCAGGTCCGCGCCAAGCTGGCCGAGCAAGCCGCCGCCTGATCGGCGTCGACTGACGGATTTTGAAGAGGCCGGTGGAAACACCGGCCTTTTTCTTTTGCGCGCCGGCCCGCTACCCTCGTGGCCTGTTCTGCCGGAGCCTCGACCTTGCGCCCTCTCGCCGTCCTTTGCCTGACGACAGCCCTGCTGACCTCGCCCGCTCTGGCGCAGGAAGCGGTGCGCGAAACCACGGCCTTCACCCTGTCCAGCGGCACGCCGCGCACGGCGGAGCAGTTGGCCCTGCGCTTCGACAAGGCTGATCTGTCGTTCAAGCTGCTGACGGAAAGCCAGTCGCTGGAAGGCGTCGCCGTCCTCGACTTCACCGCCACGGCGCCGACGGCGGCGGTCGTGGTCGAACTGGACGCCGTCTTCGCCATCGCCGCCATCACCGTGGACGGACGGGCGATCTCTGACTGGTCCAATCCCGAGGGACGGCTGACCATTCCCCTGCCCCATCCCCTGACGGCGGGTGAAGGCGTTTCCGTCCGTATCGCCTATTCCGGCCGCCCGCATCAGGCCCAGCGCGCGCCCTGGGACGGCGGCTTCGTCTGGACCACGACGCCCGACGGCCAGCCGTGGATCGCCAGCGCAGTTCAGGGCGAGGGCTGCGACCTGTTCTGGCCCTGCATCGACCATCCGCAGGGCGAGCCGGAGCGGGTCGATCTGCACATCACCGTCCCTTCAGGCCTCAGCGCCCCCGCCAACGGCCGCTTCCTGGGCAAGACCGACAACGGCGACGGCACGACCACCTGGAACTGGACCGCGCGCCAGCCCGACACCTACGCCATCAGCCTGAACGTCGGCCCCTATGTGGAGATGGCCGCCGACTATCAGAGCCGGCTCGGAAACGTCATCCCCTTGCGCTTCTGGCGACTGGCCTCAGCCGATCCGGTCAAGGCGCAGGCGCTGTTCGACGAGTTCCCGCAGATGCTCGACTTCTATGAGGCAAGCATCGGCCCCTTCCCCTTCGGCGACGAGAAGATGGGCGTGGTCGAAACCCCGCACCTGGGCATGGAGCACCAGACCATCAACGCCTACGGCAACGGCTACAAGCTGGACGGCAAGGGCTACGACTGGCTGCTGCAGCACGAACTGGCGCACGAGTGGTTCGGCAATCAGTTGACCAACGCCGACTGGGACGACATGTGGCTGCACGAGGGGTTCGGCACCTACATGCAGCCTCTCTACGCCCGCTGGCTGAACGGCGAGCGGGCCATGCAGGCCGAACTTCAGACCATGCGGCTGACGCTGGCCAACCGCTTCCCAGTCGTGTCCGGCCAGTCGCAGGACGCGGGGACCGTTTATGACGACAAGACCGGCCCGGCGCTGGATCTCTATTACAAAGGCGCGCTGATCGCCCACACCCTGCGCCTGCACATCGGCGACGACGCCTTCTATGAGAGCCTGCGTCGTCTGGTCTATGGCCGCCCCGATCCGCAGCCGGGGAACTTCCGGCCGCGCTACGCCACGACGCCGGAGTATGTGGCCATCGTCAACGAGGTGACCGGCCGCGACATGGGCTGGTTCTTCGACGCCTACCTCTATCAGGCGGCCCTGCCCGATCTGGTCATGACGCGGCAGGGCGAGCAGGTGACGCTGGAGTGGAAGACCGGAAACGGCCGCCCCTTCCCCCTGCCGGTCGAGATCGAGGTGGACGGCGCCTTACGCGCCCTGCCCATGACCAACGGGCGCGCGACGTTCGAGGCGCCGCAGGGTGCGCACATCCTGCTGGACCCCGGCTCAAAAGTCTTGAGGCGGCTGGAGTATCTGGAGCGGTGGAAAGCTTCGACCGCCGACTGAGGCTCAGGCCGGTTCCAGCGTCCGCAGGGCCGAGGCCGAAAACCGGCGCCAGTCGGCGTTGTCGGCCCAGACGGCGGCCAGAGCCTGAAGCAGGTGCTCCTCGTCGTCGTCGCTGTGCAGCGGCGTCGGCGTGACGCGCAGTCGCTCGGTCCCGCGCGGCACGGTGGGGAAGTTGACCGGCTGGATATAGACGCCGTGCTCATCCATCAGGGCGTCCGTCACCGCCCGCGCCGTGGCCGCATCGCCGATCATCACCGGCAGGATATGGCTAGGGCTGGGCAGGACCGGCAGGCCCAGTCGCTGCATCCCCGCCTTGATCGAAGCGGCGCGCGCCGCCAGCGCCCGGCGCGGCGCGCCGTCGGCCTTCAGATGGCGCAGGGCCGCCCGCACTCCAGCCACAACTGACGGCGGCAGGGCCGTGCTGAAGATGAAGCCCGGCGCGTGGCTGCGCACGAAGTCGACCGCCGCCGCATCACCCGCCACATAGCCGCCCATGGCGCCGAACCCCTTGCTGAGGGTGCCCTGGATCATGCTGATGCGGTGCGACTGGCCATCACGCTCGGCCACGCCCGCGCCGCGCGCGCCGTACAGGCCCACGGCGTGGACCTCGTCCAGATAGGTGAAGGCGCCGTGCTTTTCGGCCACGTCGCAGATGGCGGCGATGGGCGCGAAGTCGCCGTCCATCGAATAGCAGCTCTCGAAACAGACCAGCTTGGGCCGATAGCGGCAGACCCCGCTCATCAGCCGGTCCAGATCGCGCCAGTCGTTGTGGGCGAAGATGTGCTTCTCCACGCCCGATCGGCGCATGCCCTCGATCATGGAGGCGTGGTTCAGGGCGTCGGAAAAGATCACCGCCCCCGGCAGGCGCGACGCCAGCGTCGACAGCGCCGCGTCATTGGCCGCATAGCCCGAGGTGAACAGCAGCGCCGCTTCCTTGCCGTGCAGATCAGCCAGATCCCGCTCCAGCAGGACATGTTCGTGGCTGGTGCCCGAGATGTTGCGCGTGCCGCCCGCGCCTGCGCCATAGGTCCGGATCGCCCCTTGCGCCGCCTCGACCACCTCGGGGTGGACGCCCATCGACAGATAGTCGTTCGAGCACCAGATGGTGATGGTACGCCCGCGCCGGTGATCGTGGGCATAGGGGGTGTCGGGGGCCAGCCGCTCCAGATCGGCGAAGACGCGATAGCGGCCCTCCTGCTTCAGATCGTCCAGATCGCGGCTGAAGAAGTCGGCGAAATCAAAAGCGCCCATGACATCACATCCCATCACAGGACGGGCGACGACATTGCCATCCCGCCGGGGGCGTGACACCTAACGCTGGATTGGCTGGATCACTCCCGCCACTTTGGAAAGAAGCTACAGACCATTGTTGAAGCGCGCCCAGCTGGAATCCGTTCAGGCCTTCATGGACCACCCGGCCCAGTCCGGCCTGCCCCTGCACGCCCGCATCCAGCGCGCCGTGCGCCAGTTGATCGTCGAACGGTCGCTGACGGCGGGGCGGCCCCTGCCCTCGTCGCGGACGCTGGCCCGGTCGCTGGGCGTGTCGCGCGATACGGTGGAAACGGCCTATGCCCAGCTTCATGCCGAAGGCTTCATCGAGCGCCGCGTCGGCAGCGGCAGCTTCGTCTGCGAGCTGACCGAACTGGGCCTGAAGCGCGGGGTGCTGCGCCCGGCGGGCCGCCGCCCCGTCCTGCAACCG
>NZ_DAMCNG010000117.1:326-8409 GCF_032107865.1 Brevundimonas sp. | reverse complement strand
GCCTCGCGCCCCTTGCAGGCGGCCAGAGCCAGGGGAAGGAAGGCGACGGAGGCGGCGAACCGCAGGCGGCGAAGCGTCATCAGGCGTTCCATGCGTTTTTGATCGACCGGCGGCGCCAAGCGTAGCCGTGAAAAAGCCTAGCGGCCCAGCCGCCGTTTCGTTCCGGCCTGTCGTTCGGGCCTTGCGGCTTTCGTCCCCTTTGCGCCCGCGCGCAGGGGTCGCTATATCCCCTGCACCGAATTCCTTCCCTGATTGAGAGACAGAGGCGTAAGCATGGCCAAGATCAAGGTCGCCAATCCCATCGTGGACATCGACGGCGACGAAATGACCCGGATCATCTGGCAGATGATCAAGGACAAGCTGGTCTTCCCGTATCTGGACCTCGAACTCGACTACTACGACCTCGGCATGGAAAGCCGTGACGCCACCGATGATCAGATCACGATCGACGCGGCCCACGCCATCCAGAAGCACGGCGTCGGCGTGAAGTGCGCCACCATCACCCCGGACGAGGCGCGCGTCGCCGAATTCGGCCTGAAGAAGATGTGGAAGTCGCCGAACGGCACCATCCGCAACATCCTGGGCGGCGTGGTCTTCCGCGAGCCGATCATCTGCAAGAACGTCCCGCGTCTGGTGCCGGGCTGGACCCAGCCGATCGTCGTCGGCCGTCACGCCTTCGGCGACCAGTACAAGGCCACCGACTTCCTGATGCCTGGGCCGGGCACGCTGACCATCAAGTTCGTCGGCGAAGACGGCGAGGTCATCGAGCATGAAGTCTACAAGTCGCCGGGCGCCGGCGTCGCCATGGGCATGTACAACCTGGACGCCTCGATCCGCGAGTTCGCCCACGCCTCGTTCGGCTATGGCCTGAACCGCAACTACCCGGTCTATCTGTCGACCAAGAACACCATCCTGAAAGCCTATGACGGCCGCTTCAAGGATATCTTCCAGGAAGTCTTCGACGCCGAATACGCCGAGGAATTCAAGAAGCGCGGCCTGACCTATGAGCACCGCCTGATCGACGACATGGTCGCGGCCGCGATCAAGTGGTCGGGCGGCTTCGTCTGGGCGTGCAAGAACTACGACGGCGACGTGCAGTCGGACATCGTGGCGCAGGGCTTCGGCTCGCTGGGCCTGATGACCTCGGTGCTGATGACGCCGGACGGCAAGGTCATGGAGACCGAGGCCGCCCACGGCACCGTGACCCGTCACTACCGTCAGCATCAGAAGGGCGAGGCCACCTCGACCAACTCGATCGCCTCGATCTTCGCCTGGAGCCGTGGCTTCAAGCACCGCGCCAAGCTGGACGGCAACGCCGAGCTGGCCGAGTTCGCCGATACGTTGGAGCGCGTGGTCGTCGAGACCGTCGAGTCGGGCTTCATGACCAAGGATCTGGCCCTGCTGGTCGGCGATCAGCAGTCCTGGCTGACGACCGAAGGCTTCCTGGACAAGGTGTCCGAGAACCTGAAGAAGGCCCTGCCGGGCATCGGCTGAGCTTAGCCCAGAATGACATCAAGGCCCGCCGGAGCGATCCGGCGGGCTTTTTTGTTGGTGGCGTCATTCAACCTTTTGCCGTCATCCTCGGGCTTGACCCGAGGATCCAGTGCGGCGGCGCGCTCGACCTCGCCCACGTTCAGTACGCGGATGGCTGGATCCTCGGGTCAAGCCCGAGGATGACGGCGTGGGGACAGGGGACGGAGCCGCGTGAAAACACGCATTGAACCCGCCTACGATCCATGTCCCTAATACTCTTGGGGATTTTGACGCCGTTTCGTCGTCGTCTCGTCGCGTTCGTAAGGCAGGGGAGGGCCGATGAACCGCAAACTGATCATTCGTCTGGGATTGGCGGCCGTCGCTGTCTTTGTGGTCGCCTACGCCGCGTCGCCGCTGCTGGCGGCGCGATCATTGGTGCGGGCGGCCAAGGCCGGGGATGAAAAGGGGCTGGAGCGCCAGGTCGACTTTCCCGCCTTCCGCGCCAGTCTGAAGGACGAGCTGAACGCCCGCATGATGGCGGAGATGCGCAACGATCCGCGCATGGCCGACAGCGGCCTGTCGGGGCTGGGGATGCTGCTGGCGCCCGCCATCGTCGGCGGGGCGGTGGACGCCTTCGTCACCCCGCAGGCGATCTCCATGATGGTGCAGGAGGGGCGCACGCCCAAGCCCGCCCTCCCGGTCGAAACGGAGCTGAAGGCGAAGAGTGACCATGACCGCGTGCGCCAGTCGTGGGGCTATCGCGACCTGGACACCTTCGCCGTCACCCTGACCCGCGACGACCAGCCGAACGAAGCGGTGTCCCTGCTGATGAAGCGTCGCAACCTGTTCGGCTGGAAGCTGGCGGCGATTGATCTGGGGGCGCCGACTCCGTGAACCAATGGGAGCGAGCTCGATGCGAGGTTGAAAGCTGCATTGCTGAGCGGCCCGGCGAATATGAACCGGCTACCATCGCTGTCATGAACGATATTCTGGAGCTGCTGCAACAGACCGGGCGACCGGCCCCAAACATCTGGCCGGGCTATTGGCCGACCTTCTGTGTCGATTGGAACCTGCCAAGCGTAAAAAACCTGAAGCTGGAAGTCTTTGCCGGCAGGGTTGAGGTCTATCGTTACAACGAAAATCTGTTTGATGTGTGGGATGAGGCTCACGAACTCGGCGGGCCGTTCTCTGACGATTTTCTCAATGAGCTTCCATCGCCAGATACCGCCGCGTCCGTTTAGATCGCGTCCTGAGGCTGAGCACAGCCTAAAAAGGGCGGCGCATCGAATGCGCCGCCCCTTGTCGTTTCAGCCTGTGCGGGCGATCAGTCCTTCAGCACGGCGCGGATGGCGTTCAGGCCGTCCTCGGCCTTGGAGCCGTCCGGGGCGCCGCCCTGGGCGAAGTCGGGCTTGCCGCCTGCGCCCTTGCCGCCCATAGCGATGACGGCGTCGCGGGCCAAGTCGGCCGCATTGACCTTACCGGCCATGTCCGGCGTCGCGGCGACGGTGATGGCCGCCTTGCCGTCGGTGACGCCGACCAGGGCGACGACGCCCGAGCCGATCTGCTTCTTGAAGTCCTCGGCCACGCCGCGCAGGCCCTTGCCGTCGACGCCGTCCAGAACGCGGGCGATCAGCTTGACGCCGTTGATCTCCTCCGGAGCCGCATTGGCGCCTGCGCCGCCGCCCAGGGCCAACTGCTTCTTCAGGTCAGCGACCTGCTTCTCCAGCGTCTTGACCGAGGCCTGCAGACCCTCGACGCGGGCCGGAACCTCGGCGGGCTGGATCTTAAAGCCCTGCGCCAGGTGGCGGGCGACATTGGCCTGATCCAGCAGGAAGCGGCGGGCCGCCTCGCCGGTCAGGGCCTCGACGCGGCGCACGCCGGCGGCCACGCCGCCTTCGGAGACGATCTTGAACAGGGCGATGTCGCCGGTGCGGAAGACGTGGGTGCCGCCGCACAGTTCGACCGAATAGGCGCCGGGACCGTTCAGCGCGCGGCCGATGGTCAGGACGCGGACCTCGTCGCCGTACTTCTCGCCGAACAGGGCCACGGCGCCCGCCGCGATGGCGGCGTCGGGCGTCATCAGCTCGGTCGTGACCGGGACATTCTGGCGGATGACGGCGTTCACCTCGTCCTCGACGCGGGCGATCTCCTCGTCCGTCATCGGGGCGTTGTGGCTGAAGTCGAAGCGCATGCGCTCGGCGTCGACCATCTGGCCCTTCTGGGCGACGTGGGCGCCCAGGACGTTTTTGACGGCGGCGTGGAACAGGTGGGCGGCCGAGTGGTTGGCGCGGGTGGTCGGGCGGGAGCCTGCCTCGACCGTGGCGGTCACGACCGCGCCGGTCGCCAGCGCGCCCTTGGTCACTTCCAGCGTGTGAACGTGCAGGTCGCCGCCGTGCTTCTTGGTGTCCAGAACGCGGCCTTCGCCGCCGCTCCAGACGAAGGCGCCCTTGTCGCCCGCCTGGCCGCCGCCTTCGCCGTAGAAGGGGGTCTTGTCCAGCAGCACCTCGACCGTCTCGCCGGTCGCGGCGGACGCGGCCTCGGCGCCCTCCTTGACGAGGGCGATGACCTTGCCTTCGCCGGTTTCGGACTCATAGCCGGTGAATTCGGTGCCGCCGTGCTGGTCGCGCAGCGCCAGCCAAGCCCCGGCCGAAGCCGTCTGGCCCGAGCCCTTCCAGTGCTCGCGCGAGCGGTCGCGCTGCTCGGCCATGGCGGATTCGAAGCCGTCGACGTTGACGCTGAAGCCGCGACGGCGGGCCTCGTCCTGCGTCAGGTCCAGCGGGAAGCCGTAGGTGTCGTACAGGGTGAAGGCCGTCTGGCCGTCCAGCATGTCGCCGGCCTTGAAGTCGCTCGTGGCCTGATCGAACAGGTTCATGCCGCGGCCGAGCGTGGTGCGGAAGCGGATCTCTTCCTGCTTCAGCGTGTCCTCGATGAAGGCCTGGGCGCGGCCCAGTTCGGGATAGGCCTCGCCCATTTCCTGAACCAGGGTCGGCACCAGACGGTGCATCAGCGGATCGGCGGCGCCCAGCAGGTGGGCGTGACGCATGGCGCGGCGCATGATGCGGCGCAGGACATAGCCGCGGCCCTCGTTCGAGGGCGTCACGCCGTCGGCGATCAGGAAGGCGGTCGAACGCAGGTGGTCGGCGATGACCCGGTGCGACGGGGCGCGCTCGCCCTCGGCCTTGGTCGAGGTCAGTTCTTCCGAGGCGTGGATCAGGCTCTTGAACAGGTCGACGTCATAGTTGGAGTGGACGCCCTGAAGCACGGCGGCGATGCGCTCCAGACCCATGCCGGTGTCGACCGACTTCTTGGGCAGTTCGCGAACGATCTCGTCGTTCTCCTTCTCGAACTGCATGAAGACGTTGTTCCAGATCTCGACGAAGCGGTCGCCGTCCTCGTCCGGCGAACCGGGAGGGCCGCCGAAGATGTGGTCGCCGTGGTCGTAGAAGATTTCCGTGCAGGGACCGCTCGGCCCGCTGTCGCCCATGGCCCAGAAGTTGTCGGCGGTGGGGATGCGGATGATCTTGTCGTCGGAGAAGCCGGTGATCTTCTTCCAGATGTCGAAGGCTTCGTCGTCGGTGTGATAGACGGTGACCAGCAGGCGCTGGGGATCGAGGCCGAACTCCTTGGTCAGCAGGGTCCAGGCGCGCTCGATGGCGTGATCCTTGAAGTAGTCGCCGAACGAGAAATTGCCCAGCATTTCAAAGAAGGTGTGGTGGCGCGCGGTATAGCCGACGTTGTCCAGGTCGTTGTGCTTGCCGCCGGCGCGCACGCATTTCTGCGAGCTGGTGGCGCGCTTGTAGGGCGGGGTGGCGGCGCCGGTGAAATAGTCCTTGAACGGCACCATGCCCGCGTTGACGAACAGCAGCGTCGGATCGTTCTGCGGCACGAGCGGAGCCGACTGCACCTTCTCGTGGCCGTCGGCGGCGAAGTAGTCGAGGAAGGTGGAACGGATCTGCTTCAGGCTGGTCATGGGCGTATCGCTCTGGAACTCGGGCGCGCGGGAGGAATGTCGGAACCGGCGTCATATAGGGATTTTGCGCCGAACGCATCACTGGCGCGTGATCGTGGGGGAGAAGGCGCGTTTTTGCGGCCGCGAGCGCTCTAATCGTGCAGGCGCTGCGGGGAGACGACCACCCCGTCCTCGTCGGCGTAGAGCCAGTCGCCGGGCGTGAAGATGACGCCGCCGAAGGCGGTGGGGATGTCGATCTCGCCGATGCCGTCGCGATCGGCGCGCAAGGGAATGGTTCCCAGGGCTTTGACGCCGACCTCCATGGTGTTGATGACGGCTGTGTCGCGCACGGCGCCGTGGACGATGATCCCGGCCCAGCCGTTGTCGATGGCCAGCTTCGCGAGGTTGTCGCCGACCAGGGCGCGCTTCAGCGAACCGCCGCCGTTGACGACCAGGACCGCGCCCTGACCGGGGCGCTCCAGCGTCTCGCGTACCAAGGCGTTGTCGTCCAGCACGCTGAGGGTGCGGATCGGACCGTGGAAGGCGGCGACCTGGCCGAAGCTGCGGAAAGGCGTCTGGCAGACCTTCACCACGTCGGTGTGGGCGTCGCAGAGGTCGGCGGTGGCGGGGCGCATGGCGTTCCTTCTCATTTATCAGGAATCGTTGTTATGTGAATGGGTCTGGTGGATGTTTCAGACTTTAATTTAGGGAGAATACGTGTGCGCACGATAGCCAAATTGGCAATGTCAGGAATTCTTCTCGCCATGACCGCTTCGCCGGCGGTTGCGTTCAAATCATGGGAGTATGTGTACTATTATACATTCTACTCGGACGCATCCATGACGACGGTCGTGGGGTATGGAAATGACGTTTGCATGGAATCGGGAGGCAATGTGATGGTAATTACGCCCCTGTTCCCTACGCCTTACTATACGGCCGAGCGGGGGCACGAGTGCCGTCCTGGGGGACCGCTTTGAGCTGACGGCAATCTTTCAGCTTAGGGGAAAAAAAGAGGCCCGCCCGACGTTGGTCGGGCGGGCCTGTCTCCGTCCGACCGGCCCCGCGGGGTCGGTAGGCGGGTCGCGAGGCGGCGAACGGAGAAGCTCTGTTCAGAACCGGGAATGAAGGCGGATCAGCCCTCCAGATCCTGACCTTCGTCCGGCTCGGGCGCGCCCAGCATGTCGTCGGCGATCTTGGCCGTGGACTGGCGGACGGCCTTCTCGATGGCGAGAGCCATGTCGGGGTTGTTCTTCAGGAACTCCTTGGCGTTCTCGCGACCCTGACCGATGCGGGTGGAGTCGTAGGAGAACCAGGAGCCGGACTTCTCGATGATGTTGGCCTTGACCCCCAGGTCGATGATCTCGCCGATCTTGGAGATGCCTTCGCCGTACATGATGTCGAAGATGACCTCGCGGAACGGCGGGGCGACCTTGTTCTTGACCACCTTGACGCGGGTGGTGTTGCCGACGACCTCGTCGCGGTTCTTGATCGCGCCGGTGCGGCGGATGTCGAGGCGGACCGAGGCGTAGAACTTCAGCGCATTACCGCCCGTCGTCGTTTCCGGCGAGCCGTACATGACGCCGATCTTGTGACGGATCTGGTTGATGAACAGGACGATGCACTTCGACTTGGAGATCGAGGCCGTCAGCTTGCGCAGGGCCTGAGACATCAGACGGGCCTGCAGGCCGGGCAGGCTGTCGCCCATCTCGCCCTCGATTTCAGCGCGCGGCGTAAGCGCCGCGACCGAGTCGATCACGACGATGTCCACGGCGCCCGAGCGCACCAGGGTGTCGACGATTTCCAGCGCCTGCTCGCCCGTATCAGGCTGCGACACCAGCAGGTCGTCCAGGTTGACGCCGAGCTTCTGAGCATAGACGGGGTCCAGCGCGTGTTCGGCGTCGACGAATGCGGCCACGCCGCCCTTCTTCTGGACCTCGGCCACGGTGTGCAGGGCCAAGGTGGTCTTGCCCGAGGATTCAGGGCCGAACACCTCGATCACCCGGCCGACCGGCAGACCGCCGATGCCGAGCGCCATGTCGAGGCCCAGCGAGCCGGTCGAGACGCTCTCGATCTCGTTCACCAAACCGCCCTTGCCGAGCTTCATCACCGAGCCCTTGCCGAAGGCGCGATCGATCTGCGCGATCGCCGCCTCTAGAGCGCGTTGCTTTTCGCCGTCTTCTTTACCCACGAGCTTCAGTGCCGCCTGTGACATTGGTTTTCTCTCCCTTGCCATGATTCCCATCTGACTTCGGGAGAGACCCGCCACGGACCCGCTCCCTCGTTGAGCCGGACTATGGACATGGTTTGTTCTTGTTCGCAAGATGTTCTCGTGAACTGAACGAGAACATTTATCGATATGCGACCGATTTAGTCGTATGCATTTACCGCCAGAAGGGTCGGGCGCGGGCCAGGCGAGCGAAGGCGCGGTCTGAAGCGGCGTGCAGGATGACGGCGCTCTGTTCGCAGCCGCCGATCAGCCGCCCGGCGGCGAAGGCGATCTCGGGCGAGGTCAGTCTGGCCTCGGCGGGGATGCGGTTGCGCGCCACGGCCAGGTCGTTGAGGGCGCCGAAGGCGTCCTGCACCCGCTCCAGCGCCTTGAGAAAACGTCGCTCACGGCCGGGGCGATCGAACAGGCCGACGAAGAACTCGGCGGCATAGCGC
>NZ_DAMCNG010000117.1:0-316 GCF_032107865.1 Brevundimonas sp. | reverse complement strand
AAGGCCTCGGCGGCGAACTCGGCGACAGGCCGTTGTCAACGCCAGGCGCGCACCGGGTCGGGATCGGTCCGCCAGGCGCCGGTCTCGATCCAGGCCAGGGTCTCGAACATCAGGGCGGCGTAGCGCGGCGAATCGATCGCCGCCATCGCCCGGCGGTAGGCGCCGCTGCGGGCGGCCAGCAGGCGCAGGCCCAGGGGGGCGAGGTCGGGGTCGGGCGTCTCCAGCGCGGCCGGGTGGAAGACGTCGCGGATGAAGACGTCGAGGTCGCGGGCGGCGTCGGTCTCATGCGCCAGCCATTTCAACTCGGCGATGACGG
>NZ_DAMCNG010000116.1:0-8500 GCF_032107865.1 Brevundimonas sp. | reverse complement strand
CCAGGATCAAACTCTCAGGTTGAGTTGACTTATCTGACCTAAGCATTTGCGATCCCCCATTCCTTTTCAGGAGAGGGCCGCTTATGGCTTTAGTTCTACGTATTCTTGACGAGATCCCACGTTCACCGATCCGAAGACCGGTTACATGGTATGTCTTTTCAAAAAGACCGCAGTTGTCAGTGTCGACTGATGAACCCCGAAGGGCTCTCGCCAGGACACCGCCGCCTGCGTTTCTCTTTCCAGATCAACGATTTCAAAGACCAGAACCGGAAGACCGGCTGAACTGTTTAGCGCCGGTTCGCGGCGGAGGCGGCTATCTAGCTGCCCCAGTTTTCCGTGTCAAGCAGTTCTTTTTAAAGAACTTTCTTTTCACGAAACCGCTCCGGAAGGAGCGGCGGAGGCGGCTATCTAGTGAGAGCCGATCTCCTTGTCAACCGGGCTTTTCAGCCTTTCTGCTTTTTCCGAAACCGAAGCTTCGAAGGCCGCAGTAAACCGCCGGGAAAACCGAGAGGCTATCCCTCAACTCAATCCAGCGATTCGATTGAAGCGCGGAAACTAACCGATCCAACCAACCGAAGCAAGAAGGTTTTTCAAACCCTTGCCCCAATCAAAACCCCGAAAACCAAGTCTCCGAAGCCCGTCGGGCCAGCCCGTCTCCGAGCGAGGCGGCGATATACGTCGGGCCCTTCCGGGTGGCAATAGGCAAAAGCGGCTTTCCCGATCTATCCACAGAACGGGCGCTTATGCACAGGCCGGCCCCGCCCCTACCCCGCCGCTATATAGGTGCGCAGGCTTTCAGCTTCCTGCGTGGCCTGGGCGATCTGGCATTTGACCACGTCGCCGATCGAGACGACGCCGGCCAGCCGCTTGTTCAGCAGCACCGGCAGGTGACGAATCCGGCGGTCCGTCATGCGCGCCATCAGCGCCTCGACCGTTTCGGCTGGATCGGCGAAGACCACTTCGCTTGTCATATAATGGGAGACGGGACGCTTCAGCGCCTCGGCGCCGTCGCGTGAGATGGCGCGGACGATGTCGCGTTCGGACAGGACGCCGACCACGCTTGCGTCCTTATATACGATCAGCGCCCCGACCTGGCGTCGCTCCAGTTCAGCGCAGGCGTCATTCAGAGTGGCGTCCGGCGCCAGGGTGAAGACGGCGTCTCCCTTGCCCTTGAGAATCTCGGCGACCAGCATGGCGACTTCCTCCTTATGGGCAGGCCGTCGTCCGCGGGCGTCGCGGACCGGCCGCAAGGGGGACAGGTTCGCTCAGACTCCGCCGATAGGCAAATCACGGCGCGCGGCGAACCATCCGCCGATGGGTCCGATCGCGAGGATGCCGAACAGGAAACCGACGGCGTGCGCTTCCCAGGCGATGCGCGCGCCGTCCGCGCCCGGCGCCAGGCCGATCAGGCCCACAATGAGATTCACCGCCATCCACGCAGCGGAAGCCTTCAGAACCATCGGATGGAACAGCGGCAGGACGCGCCCATGGCCGCCCATCAACCGGGTCGCGGCGCCGATCAGGCCAAAGACAGCGCCCGACGCGCCGACCAGCGGAGCCATGCTGTTCGGATGCACCAGCCCATAGCCCAGCGCCGCCACGGCGCCCGCCGCTATATAGAAGAAAATAAAGACCAGCGGCCCCGGCCCGCGCTCCATCAGCCGCCCCACGGGCGCGCCGAAGGCCAAGGCGCCCACGGCGTTCATCGTCACATGGGCCCAGCCGCCGTGCAGCAACATGGAGGTGAACAGGCCCGTCCACTGCCCGCGCCACAGCTCCGCCGGGACGAACGCCATGGAGAGTCCCTGATCGGGAAGCCGCTCCTGCAGATAGAAGAGCACCGGCATGGATGCTGCGATCAGCAGAGGCAGGAAGGGCGCGTTGAAGATCTTTTCGCGCGGCGGCCGCGGCGAACGGGCGTCAGATTGGGACATTCGCCCTTGATGGGGCCAGTCGCATCCGATCTCAAGACGCCGTTTTGCGCCAATACGACACTGAAACCGTATGGCACGGTCATTGCGTGAGCCGTTCCAGAAGTTCTCGGGAGCGCCTTATGCCGTCTCATAGCCTGACACTCATGACCGTAGCGGCCGCCGCCGTGCTGGCGGTCCTGCCCGCCGGTTCCGCCGTCGCGCAGTCGACCGGCTCGGCCGGAGCGGGCCAGTTCCAGGCCGGCTACGGCGCCTCGCGCTACACCACCGCCCAGGCCAGCCGCGGCACGACCCGCGACGCCAACGGCAACCGCCTGGTTGTCGACGGCATCATCCAACAGAACGGCAGCGCCTATTCGCGCAGCGATAGCAACGCCTCGTCCAGCTACCTCAACGGCGGCGTCGGATCGGGCGGCGGAACCAACATCGGCGGCTCCACCGCCATCGGCAACAACCTGAATGTGGTCGTCCAGGGCAACCGCAACACGGTCGTCGTCAACTCCAACCAGACCAACAACGGCAACATCAACGCCGGCACCACCCTGAACGGGCCCCGTCCATGAACATCTCCGCTATCCGTCGCTCGCCCGTGCGCGCCTTCGGCTGCGTCGCCGCCGCTGCTGCTCTGCTGAGCGGCTGCGCCACCTCGGCCGGCCCCTCGGGTCAGTACGCCAAGCCGATCGGCAATGCGCCGGTCACGTCGAACCCGACGCCCTATTCGACCGCGCTGTATTGCCTGGCCGACTATGCGCGCCGCTACAACCTGCCCTCGCCGCGCATGGCTGTGGGCCGGATCAGCGACTACACCGGCTCCATCTCCTCGGACGGCGGCCGCCAGATCACCCAGGGCGCGTCCCTGATGGCCAACACCGCCCTGGCGAAGGCCGGCGCCCGCATCGTCGAGCGCTATGACACCTCGGTGTCCGAGCTGGAGCTGCGCTACGCCAACAACAAGCTGATCGGCGACGACCAGCCGAACGGCGCGCCCCAGGACGCCGCCTTCCGCCGCATCCTGGCCGGTCAGGTGCCGGGCTCCGACTTCTATGTGGTCGGCGGCATCACCGAGGTGAACTACAACATCCGCTCGGGCGGCTTCGACATCGCCGGCGGCGAAGTGGGCCAGAACGGCGGCTCGGGCCTGCTCACCGGCAAGGTGTTCGTGATGAACGTCGCGATCGACCTGCGCCTGGTGCAGACCACCACCCTCGAGGTCGTAGACGTCGTTTCCTATCAGAAGCAGATCGTCGGCCGCGAAGTGTCGGCAGGCGTCTTCGACTTCCTGAACGGCAACGTCTTCGACATCTCGGCCGGCACCAGCGGTCTGGAGCCGGTCCAACTGGCGGTCCGCGCCCTGGTCGAACGCGCCACGGTCGAGTTCATGGCCAATCTGTACGGCGCCCCCGGCCCGGAAATCTGCCTCAACCCCGCCAATGACCCGCTGGGCGACAGCCCGGTCGGCGCCACCGGCGGCTACTATCCTGCTTACGCAAACACGGACACGAACAATGGCCAAACTCGCGCCGACCCGTCTCGCTGGCACGATCGCCGCGACAACGCTGTGCGTGATGGCGGCCGCTGAGGCCCCTTCCGCTCACGCTCAAGCCCAGGATCGCGGTCTGGTCCTGAATGAACAGCTCAACCTGGGCGACGTCATCAGCGGTCAACGCCTGAACGTCGTCAACGTCAGCGACAACGTCGCCGTGTCGAACGCCGCCATGGGCAACGCCCTGTCCGGCGGCGCCGACGGCCGCGCCGCCGACATCCGCTCGACCCAGGACATGCAGGGCGCCGCCGTGGCGGACACCTCGCTGACCCTGCGCGGCGAGACGGGCTATGTGAACAGCGTGACCCAGGCGCGCGGCAACTATCTGGCCGGAACCGCGGTCAACACCGGCATCGACGTCGACGCCGGTCAGAACCTGAACGGCAACGTCACGGCGCGCAGCCAGATCGTGGAGACCGGCGCTCGACTGAATTACGGCGGCCACGTCTCGGCCGACGCCATCGGCAACACCGTCGCCCTGGGCGCCAGCGGCACGGCCGAAGCGCGCGGCGCCATCACCGGCCGCACCGATCAGAATTCGACCGGCGAAATCTACGCCGAGAACGAGGCCCGCTTCACCTACGCCCCGGCGCCGGCCGTCTTCAGCAGCCAGGCATCCGCCAACGCCGTACAGGCGACCTCGACGCCGAACTCACACCAGAACCTGGCGGTCAGCCAGAACGCCTCGGGCGCAGGCGTCACCGCCTGGACCGGCGTGTGGGCGGGCAACGCCTGGGACATCGCCGCGCGCAGCCGCGCCGCCTCCAACCAGGCCGCCTTCTATAACCAGGGCGGTTCGCTGGTCGTGGACGTGGATCAGCAGAACTCGGCGGAGGTGCTGTCGCGCACCGAACTCAGCTCCTATGACTTCGGCGCCGCCCATTCGACCGCCGAGGCCGTGGGCAATGAGGTCCATGCCGGCAACAACGACATCTATGTCAGCATCGACAACACCCAGATGAACACCGGCGGCGTCACCGCCAGCGCCGGCTTCACGGGTCAGAACGGCTATGACGCCTATGTCGGGGCCAATGCGGCGGGCAACGCCGTCACCGGCTTCGCCTGTTCGACCTGCGGCGGCGACCTGAACGTGCGCAACAGCCAGACCAACATGGGCGATGTGCGGGCGACGGCGACGACCAACGTCAACGGCTGGGGTCGCAACGTCGTCGCGGGCTCCAACGCCGTCGGCAACACCGCAAGCTTCTACGTCACTGGCCCGAATTAACTTTCGGTAACTTGAGGTAGTCAAGCTCGTTTGTCACCGTGAACAGGCGCGAAGCTGAAGAAGCTTCGCGCCTGTCTTACGTGCAGGGCCGCAATCAGTCCCGGGGGCCGCCCGCTCGCACGTCGCGGAGACTACCGAATGCGATCCCCTCGCCGCCTGCTCTTGCTTGCCGCGTCCAGCCTCGCCCTGATGGGCGGAGCCGCGCTTCCCGCCGTCGCCCTGACCCCGCCGTCAGCCGCCGCGACGCAGGACGCCCAACCCTCCAGACCCTGGGCCCAGGCGGCCAGCGACATTCCGGCCGACGCGGCCGTGCGCTTCGGCGTCCTGCCCAACGGCATGCGCTACGCCATCATGAAGAACGCCACCCCGCCCGGTCAGGCGTCGCTGCGCCTGCGGATCGCGGCCGGTTCGCTGATGGAGAATGAAGACCAGCTGGGTCTGGCCCACTTCATGGAGCACATGGCCTTCAACGGCACGACGAACGTGCCCGAGAATGAGCTGCTGCGGATTCTGGAACGTCTCGGCCTGGCCTTCGGCGCCGACACCAACGCCTTCACCAGCTTCGACCAGACCGCCTATACGCTGGAACTGCCGCGCACCAACGACGAGACCGTCGACACCTCGCTGCGGATCATGCGCGAGCAGGTCTCCGAAGCCCTGATGAAGGCCGAGGACATCGACGCCGAGCGTGGCGTGATCGAGGGTGAAGAGCGCCTGCGCAACACCCCGGCCCTGCGCTCGCTGAAGGCGCAGATCGCCCTGCTGGCGCCCGGCCAGCGTCTGTCGAACCGTCTGCCGATCGGCGATCTCAGCATCATCCGCAGCGCCCCGCGCGAACGCTTCGTCGAGTTCTACGAAGCCTATTACCGCCCCGAGCGCGCCACCATGATCGCGGTCGGCGACTTCGACGTCGATCAGATGGAAGCCAAGATCAAGGCGACCTTCTCGGACTGGAGGCCCAAGGCCGCCGACGGTCCTGAGCCCGATCTGGGACAGGTCGCTGCCCGCCAACCCGAGACCCGTATCCTGGTCGAGCCGGGCGTGCAGTCCTCGGTTCAGCTGAACTGGATCCGCAACCCCGACCTCGATCCCGACACGGCCGCGCAACGCCGCGACAGCCTGCTGCAGAACCTGGGCATGGCTGTGCTGAACCGTCGCCTGGGCGAACTGGCCCGCGCCGACAACCCGCCCTTCATCGGCGCCGGCGGCGGCCAGGGGACTCTGTTCAAGACCCTGGACCTCGGCAGCGTCTCGGCCGCCTTCAACCCCGGCGGAATCAAGCGCGCCCTGGAAACCATCGAGCAGGAACAGCGTCGCCTGGTGCAGTTCGGCGTCTCCCAGATCGAGATCGATCGCGAGATCGCCAACACGCGCACGGCTCTGGAAAACGCTGTCCAGGCCGCCGCAACGCGCAGCACCCCCGCCCTGGCCAACGCCCTGCTGGGCGCCGCCAACGACGACAAGGTCTTCTCGGCCCCGGCGGCTGACCTCGCCCTGTTCGAAGCCGCAGTGAAGGATCTCAAGGCCGAACAGGTCAGCGCCGAGGTCAAGCGCGCCTTTGAAGGCCAAGGCCCCCTGGCCCTGGTCATCACGCCCGAACCGATCGAAGGCGGCGAAGCGGGCGTCACCGCCCTGCTGGAAGCCAGCCGCGCCACCCCCGTGACCGCTCCGGCCGTCCAGGCCGAGCTGGCATGGCCCTACGCCGACTTCGGCGCCGCCGCCACGCCGGTCTCGACCACCGAGGTCGCCGCCGTCGGCGCCACGGTCGTCACCTTCCCCAACGGCGTGCGCCTGACCGTCAAGCCGACGGCCTTCAAGGATCAGCAGATCCTGATCTCTGTCCGCACCGGCATCGGCGAGATGGGTCTGCCGACCGACCGCTTCACCTCCGAGTCCCTGGCCCCGATGGTCTTCACCGCGGGCGGTCTGGGCAAGCTGACGGCGGACGAACTGAATCGCGTCCTGACCGGCAAGATCTACGGCGCCGGCTTCGCCATCGACGGCGACGCCTATCAGCTGTCGGGCGCCACCCGTCCGGCCGACCTGCAACTGCAGATGCAGGTGCTGGCCGCCTATCTGACCGATCCGGGCCTGCGCCCGGCGCCGTTCGAGCAGATCAAGGCCGTCCTGCCTCAGTTCATGGCTCAGCAGATGGCCACGCCCAGCGGCGCCTTCAGCCTTCAGGCCAGCGGCCTGCTGGCCAGCGGCGACAAGCGCGAATCCATGCCCTCGCCGGCCGAGATCGCCGCCTTCACCCTGGACGACCTGAAGCAGGGCGTGGTTCAGGGCCTGGCCTCGGGCCCGATCGACATCGTCATGGTCGGCGACGTCAAGGTGGAGGACGCGGTCGCCTCGGTCGCCTCGACCTTCGCCGCCCTGCCCGCTCGCGCCCCGGCCGCCCAGCCGATGGCCGGTTCGGATCAGCGCCGCTTCCCCGCGCCGACGGCCCAGCCCGTTCGCCTGACCCACGCAGGTCCGGCCGAACAGGGCCTGGCCTACATCGCCTGGCCGACCACGGATGCGGTCAATGATCGCACCGAGTCGCGCCGGGCCGCCATCCTGGCCGAGGTGCTGAAGCTGCGCGTCCTGGACGAAATCCGCGAGAAGCAGGCCCTGGCCTATTCGCCTGGCGTCCGCGCCTCGGCGTCCGACGTGTTCACGGGTTACGGCTCCATCTCGATCACGGCCGATACGGCGCCCGAGAAGTTCGGCGCCTTCTTCAGCGCCGTCGACGCCATCATCGCCAACCTGCGCGACAAGCCGGTCAGCGAGGACGAGCTGAACCGCGCGCGCCTGCCGGTGATCGAGTCTCTGCGCCGCAGCCAGGCCGGCAACGAATACTGGCTGGGCCAGTTGGAGGATCTGGCCGCCAAGCCCGCCTCCCTGGAGCAGATCCAGACGCACATCAGCGACCTGGAATCCTTCACCGCCGCCGACATCCAGGCGGCCGCGCGTCAGTATCTGAAGACGGATGCGGCGTGGAAGGCCGAGGTCGTCTCGGCCAGCGCAGCGCAGTAAGCCTGCTCCAAACGAAGAAAGGGCCCCGTTCCGCAAGGAACGGGGCCCAGTCGTTTAGGCCTATCGACGGAGAGTCGATGCCTGGACCTTAGGCGTCTGCGCCTGTCGCCAGGCTGAACAGCCGGTTCAGAAAACCCGACCGCCGACCCCGCCGTCCATCATGATCATGCCCGTGGACGCCGCGCCCTCGACCATTTCCTCGCGGTACTCGGTGTAGGTCTCTTCGCGCATCATGCTCAGCACCTTCACGCCGGCGCCGTAGCGACGCAGCAGCGAACGCTCGTTGCACTGGCGCGCCTGCTGTTCAGGACGGCACTCCAGACGCCCGCCCGCGCCGTGCCACAGGGCGTCGCCCTTGTTGCAGGCCACGGTCTCGCCCGGCGCGCCTTCGGCGTCGCTGATGGTCCATTGCAGCTTCGTGCCCGCCAGGCAGCGATACAGTTCGCCGTCATAGCTGTTGGCGACGTCCCGGCCCGGCGTCACCTGGGACGCGGGGTGCGGCACATTGCGGTCGTCGATGCAGACGGCCTGCAGCACGACCTGCTTCTCGATGCGGCGCGTGGCGGTGAAGGGCACGCGCACCGACTGCATCCCGCCCTGGACGTTCAGGCCCTGGATGGTGGTCGGATAGGGCTGGTCGACGTTGAAGTAAGCGCCGCCGCCGCCCGCGACGATGACCGTCGAGCCGGCTCGCGATCCGGCCCAGGCGCGCGCCGAAGCGTTGGCGCTGGCGTTCGCATTGACGTTCACGTTGACATTCACATTGCCGCCGCCCGAGCC
>NZ_DAMCNG010000115.1:0-8571 GCF_032107865.1 Brevundimonas sp. | reverse complement strand
GATGCCGCCGCGCGCCCAGCGCCCGCCGCATCGGGCACGGCCTGTCTGCGCCACACGGGCTCTGAATGGCGTCAGGTGTCGGGCAATATGAGCCTGGGCGCCTGCGTTCAGGCCCTTTACGCCGGGACGTGCGTGCGTCCGGGCGACGCCCAGTACGGCCGCTGGGGCGACACCACCCTGCGCCTGGTGCCGCGCCGCGTTGAGCAGTCCAGCGACAACAGCCGCTTCCGCACCCTGGCCCAGCAGGACCGCAATTGTCAGTTCCCGGAGCTGTGACGAAGGTGCGTGTTCTGATCTCGGGACTGGCCGTCGTGCTTGGTTCGACCGCCCTTGCGGCCTGCGATGCGCCTCAGCTTAAGGCGCCGTCGGACAAGGGCGTCTGCTATCACGTCGGCGAGCTGGACAGCGATGCGCCTCGCTTCAACGTGCTGGCCCGCGACCAGCCGCAGATCGAGTTCTGCGCCGCGCGGCTGGAAGAGATGCGCCTGAAATTCCTGAGCATGGGCGGCAGCAACAATGAGATGCTGGGCGCCTATCAGGGGCAGTTCATCTTCATCGACCGCACCGGCGTCAAATTCGGCAAGAGCCTGGATGGCCCGCGGTTCTTCGCCCTGGCGCGGACCGGCGATGGCCGTCTGGCCATTCCTGGCGCCATCCAGCGTCAGATCGACGGCCGCCCGGTCGCCGTGGCGCCCAACTAATCCGCCCATTTGCGGGCGAACGAAACTAGAACATATCGCCCGTTTCGATTAAGGAACGGACGACAAGACGAATAAAAGGACATCGGTCATGGCGGGCAGCGTCAACAAGGTCATTCTGGTCGGCAACCTGGGTCGCGACCCGGAAATCCGCTCGCTGAACAACGGCGACCGCGTCGCCAACCTGCGTATCGCCACCTCGGAAACCTGGCGCGACAAGGCCACGGGCGAGCGCAAGGAAAAGACCGAGTGGCACTCGGTCGTCATCTTCAACGACAACATCGTCAAGGTGGCCGAGAACTATCTGAAGAAGGGCTCGACCGTTTACGTCGAAGGCTCGCTGCAGACCCGCAAATGGACCGATCAGCAGGGCGTCGAGAAATACTCGACCGAGATCGTCATCCAGCGCTTCAACGGCCAGTTGACCATGCTGGGCGGTCGCAGCGACAGCCAGGGCGGCGGCGGTGATCGCGGCGGCTACGGCGGCGGTCGCGACGACGACTATTCCTCGGGCTTCTCGACCGGCGGCGCCAACAAGCCCTCGGGTCCGAAGGAAAGCTACGACCTGAACGACGACATTCCGTTCTAAGGCGCGTTCAGCCGGAACATGAAGGCCGCGTCCCTATCGAGGGCGCGGCCTTTTTCATGGATGGATCAGCGCGCGAAGCGGCCCTTTTCGGCGACTTCGGTCAGGGCCTGGCGGACGGCGGCGGTCAGTTCGTCCATGGTGTGCACCTGGCGCACGCCATAGGCGCGGGCGGTGATGTCGACGTTGCCCTTGCGCCAGAAGCCCTCGGGGGCCAGCACGATCAGCTTTCCGCCGCGCGCGTGCAGGCCCATTTCCAGCAGACTGATCGGGCTTTGCGTGCCCGGCGCGAAATACATGACGATGACGTCGGCGCTTTCCAGGGCGGCCAACTCCCATTCGACCTGACGGCGGAACTCGGGCTCGTCCGCCTCGGGGCGCCAGGCGGGGTTCCAGTCGGGACGGCGCGGGTTCAGGACCGTGACGTCCATGTCGCCCAGGGCCCGCGTCAGCGCCGCCTGCCAGTCCGGCGCGCCGCCCATGTCGATGCTGCCGCCCAGGAAGACGCGCGGTCGGGCGTTGTCGATCGGCAGGGGCTGGGGCGAGACGACGAGCGTCGGCTCGGCGGTCGCAGGCGCGGCGGCGATGCAGGCGGACAGGATGGCGAGGGCGGACAGCAGGGCAGGGGTCTTCATGGCGGCCTCTATAGCCGACAGGGCGGGCGGTTGTGCAGGGTAACCTGCGGTCATGCTTCGTGAGAGGCCAATCGTCGCGCCCTGTGGCAAGCATGGGGGCGTGTCCAGTTCCTCTTCCTCCCCGCACGCGCTGACGCCGCTCGAGATCGCCGCCATCGTGGCCGTTCTGGTCATCTGGGGCGTCAATAACGCCGCCGCCAAGGTCGCTACCGAGGTGTTGCCGCCGCTGATGACGGGGGCGTTGCGCTTCGCCATCGCCGCCGCCTGTCTGGTCTGGTTCGTGCGGCCGCCGTTCCCGAACTGGAAGAGCCTCCTGATCATCGCCGTGGTGGGCGGGCCGATCCACTATGGCCTGATCTATCTGGCCTTCTGGTTGGCCAATGACGTCAGCCCGGTGACGGTGGCGACCCAACTTTGGATTCCGCTGACGTCCCTGTTCGCCTTCCTGTTGCTGGGCGAGCGGATTTCACGGATGGCGACGGTCGGCCTGGTGATCGCCTTCATGGGCGTGGCCTGGATGACGCTGGACCCCCATGCCTTGCAGGACTGGAAGGCCATTCTGGTGGGCGCGCTGGGCGCCTCGGCCTGGGCGCTGACGACGGTGATCGCGCGGCGTACGACCTCGATCCCGCCGCTGAAGATGCAGGGTCTGCTGGCGCTGATGGCGTTTCCGGCCCTGACCCTGGGCTCGGCCCTGTTCGAGACCGGGCAGTGGGAGGCGGCCAAGGCGGCGACGCCGCTGGTGTGGGGCACGCTGGTCTGGGCGGGGGTGATCTCGTCCGTGTTCGCGACCAGTCTGATGTTCTGGCTGGTGCAGCGGCGCGAGGCCGGGCGGGTGACGCCCTATCTGCTGGGCTCGCCCCTGGTGTCGATCATGATCGGCGGCCTGTTCATGGGCGACGTGCTGACGCCGCAGATCCTGACCGGCGTGGCGATCGCGCTGGCGGGTGTGGTCACAGTGGCCCTGGGGGAGCGCGGCTTGCGCGCCGGCGCTCCCGCCAAGGTTTGAGGTTGCTTACTGCGCCTTGATGACGGCGCAGGCCACGCGGTCGCCCGCGCCGCCGATCGGCTGGCTGGAATGGTCGTCGGCGTTGGCGTGGATCACCAGGGCCGAGCCGTCGGCGTCCAGCAGCCACTGGCCGGGGCCGTTCTGCGATAGACGGGCGTGGCTGGTGAAGACCTCGGCGTTCACGGCGCCGCTGGCGTCGGCGAAGACGTTGGGCAGGTCGCCGTCATCGGGCCCCTCGGCGTTCAGCAGGCCGTGGGGCTTCTTGGGGTCGCCGTGGTTGATGTGGGCGCCGGCCGAGGTGAAGGGCGCGGCGCACTGGCCCGTGGCGTGGATATGGATGCCGTGCCAGCCGGGCGTCAGGCCGGTGGCCTCGACCTTGATCAGCAGGCCGGTCGAGCCCTGCGTCAAGGTGGCCTTGCCGATGTCGGCGCCCTGGCCGTTGATGATGGCGACCTGCGAGGTCTGGCCCGGCGCAGCGCGCATCATGGACATGTGCGAGGCGTGCTGATCTGGCGTATGGCCTGCATGGCCCGCATGCTGCTGCGCCGAGGCGGCGCCGGCGGCGAGAGCGATCGCCAGAACGCTGGGAGCGATGAAAACGGCTGGGGTCAAACGCATGAATTTCCTGTCCTTTTATACGCGGGGATTTCAGCGGCGTTTCTTTGCCACCACGGCCCCCTGATGATAGAAACCTGAATAGCGGATCACGTTCCGATTCCGGCCATCTAAAGCCTGATTTCCTTGACCGACGACAGCTACGACAACGCCGCACCTTCGGCGCCCGGCGACATCTCCATCATCACGATCGAGGACGAGCTGAAACGCTCCTACCTCGACTACGCCATGAGCGTGATCGTCAGCCGCGCCCTGCCTGACGCGCGCGACGGTCTGAAGCCTGTTCACCGCCGCATCCTGTACTCGATGCACGACCTGAACATGACGCCCGAGCGGTCGTATTCCAAGTGCGCCCGCGTGGTCGGCGACGTGCTGGGCCGGTTCCACCCGCACGGCGACGCCTCGGTCTACATGGCCCTGGTCCGCATGGCCCAGGATTTCTCCATGGGGCTGATGCTGGTCGATGGCCAGGGCAACTTCGGCTCGGTCGACGGCGATATGCCGGCCTCCATGCGTTACACCGAGGCCAAGATGGCCCCGGCGGCCGTGGCCCTGCTGACTGACATCGAGAAGGACACGGTCGATTTCCAGCCGAACTACGACGAGAAGGAGTTGGAACCTGTCGTCCTGCCGGCGCGGATTCCGAACCTGCTGGTCAACGGCGCGGGCGGCATCGCCGTCGGCATGGCGACCAACATCCCGCCGCACAACCTGCGCGAAGTGATCGACGCTGCGGTCGTCCTGCTGGACGACCCGGACGTGTCGGACGACGCCCTGCTGGACATCGTGCCGGGACCGGACTTCCCCACGGGCGGCGAGATCATGGGCCGCACGGCCCCGCGCAACGCCCTGCGCGACGGTCGCGGTTCGGTCATCGTGCGCGGCAAGGCGTCGATTGAAGAGATCCGCAAGGACCGCGACGCCATCATCATCACCGAACTGCCCTTCCAGGTGAACAAGCAGACCCTGATCGAGCGCATCGCCGAAATGGTGCGCGAGAAGCGTCTGGAAGGGATCGCCGACGTTCGAGACGAGTCCGACCGCTTGGGCATGCGCATCGTCATCGAGCTGAAGCGCGACGCTTCGGGCGATGTGATCCTGAACCAGCTGTATCGCTATACGGCGCTGCAATCCTCGTTCGGCGTCAACATGCTGGCGCTGAACCATGGCCGCCCCGAACAGATGGGCCTGCGCAAGCTGCTGGAGCTCTTCCTCGACTTCCGTGAGGAGGTGGTGGTCCGCCGGGTCAAGTTCGAACTGGCCAAGGCTCGCGATCGCGGCCACGTCCTGGTCGGTCTGGCCGTCGCCGTCGCCAACATCGACGAGGTGATTCATATCATCCGCAGCTCGGCCGACCCGGCCGAGGCGCGCGAGCGTCTGCAGGCCAAGGCCTGGCCGGTCGGGGACATGATGGCCCTGGTCGAGCTGATCGCCGACCCGCGCACCGTGCTGGTCGAGGGCGACAAGATCCGCCTGACCGACGAGCAGGCCCGCGCCATCCTGGCCCTGACCCTGTCGCGTCTGACGGGTCTGGGCCGCGACGACATCTTCGGCGAGGCGCGCGCCCTGGCCGACACCATCCAGGGCCATCTGACCATCCTGTCGGATCGCAAGAACGTCCTGGCCATCATCCGCGAAGACCTGTTGCT
This sequence comes from Brevundimonas sp., assembly GCF_032107865.1. Classification (GTDB taxonomy): domain Bacteria; phylum Pseudomonadota; class Alphaproteobacteria; order Caulobacterales; family Caulobacteraceae; genus Brevundimonas. Next base: position 3,379 of record NZ_DAMCNG010000115.1, on the reverse strand, counting down.
GGTGAAGGATCAGTTCGGCGTGGATCGCCGCACCCTCATCGGCGAAGGCGACGCCGAGATGGAGGATGAAGACCTGATCCCGCGTGAGGACATGGTCGTGACCGTCACCCACTCGGGCTACGTCAAGCGGGTGGCGCTGAACGCCTATCGGACCCAGCATCGCGGCGGCAAGGGCCGCAGCGGCATGTCGATGAAGGACGAGGACGCCGTCACCAGCGTCTTCAGCGCCTCGACCCACACGCCGGTCCTGTTCTTCGCCACCAACGGCAAGGCTTACAAGCTGAAGACCTGGCGCCTGCCGCTGGGCAATCCGCAGTCGCGCGGCAAGGCCTTCGTCAACCTGCTGCCGATCGAGCCGGGCGACAGCATCATGAACGTGTTGCCCCTGCCGGAAGACGAAACGACCTGGGGCGATTACGACATCATGTTCGCCACCCAGTCGGGCGACGTGCGCCGCAACAAGCTCAGCGACTTCGCCACGGTGAACCGCGCGGGCAAGATCGCCATGAAGCTGGTAGATGGCGACGGCATGGTCGGCGTCGGCCTGTGCACGGCCGAGGACGACGTGCTGCTGACGACGGCTCTGGGCCGGGCCATCCGCTTCAAGGCCGACGACGTGCGCGTGTTCAAGGGCCGCGACTCCACCGGCGTGCGGGGCATCCGCTTGCAAGATGGAGACTCGGTCATCTCCATGGCCATCCTGGGCCGTGTGGACGCCACGCCGGAAGAACGCGCCGCCTACGTCAAGCACGCCAACGCCATGCGCAAGGCGCTGGCCGGGGCTGACGCGGAAGAGGATGTCGTCACGGTCGAGGCCGATGACGAAGAGGCCGGCGACGCCGCCCTGTCGGTCGAGCGCATCGCTGAACTGGGTGCGGCCGAGCAGTTCATCCTGACGGTCACGGAAACCGGATTCGGCAAGCGGTCTTCGGCCTATGAGTATCGCCGCACGGGTCGCGGCGGGCAGGGGCTGACGGCCCACGGCCTGGGCGGTCGTGCAGGCACGCGCCTGGCCGCCGCCTTCCCGGTCGAGGAGACCGACGATCTGATGCTGGTCACGGACGGCGGTCAGATGATCCGCACCCCGGTCGGCCAGGTCCGCATCGTCGGCCGCTCCAGCCAGGGCGTGACGATCTTCCGCACTGGCAAGGACGAGAAGGTCGTCTCGGTCGAACGTCTGGCGGATGCGGGCGGCGACGACGAAGACGGCGACGTCAGCGAGACGTCGACCGACGAGGGCGGCGAGGCCTGATCCTGCATGGCCGTCGCTCCTGAACTCTGGATCGACGGCCGACCTGCCGGGGTTGAGGATCTGGGCCGCCAGGCCTTGTTCAACTACGGCGCCCTGACCTCTTTTCGCGTGGAGGGGGGCGGGGTGCGTGGGCTGGATCGGCATCTGGATCGTCTCAACCGTTCGGCGATCGGGCTGTTCGGCGAAGCTGTCGCCGAGGATCGGCTGCACGATCAGATGCGGACGGCGCTGGCCGGGCGGGATGAGGCCTGGCTGCGCATCAGCCTGTTTTCAAATGAGCTTTCCCTGCGTCAGCCGGACTGGATCGGCGCGCCGCAGGTGATGATCAGCGTTTCGGCCCCGCCGTCGCCCTTGCCGCACGGGGTCCGCCTGCAAAGCCAGGTCTATGCCCGCGAGGCGCCGCATCTGAAGCACGTCGCCACGATGGGCCTGTCGCGGGCGCGGCGTCTGGCGCGGCTGGCGGGATTCGACGACGCCCTGTTCACGGACAATGAGGGTCGGATTTCCGAGGGTTCGCTGTGGAATGTCGGCTTCATCGAGGGCGAGACGGTGGTCTGGCCGGACGCGCCCATGTTGGATGGCGTGGCGCAGGCCCTGATCCGCGAGGCGTTGGACCGCGCCGGATCGCCGCAGCGCAAGGCGGTGGTGCGCCTGTCGGACCTGCCTCGGTTTGACGGGGCCTTCCTGTGCAACAGCGCCACCCCTGCCGCTGAAATCGCCGCCATCGACGGCCGGATTTTCACCGGCGCGGCCGACGCGGTGCAGCAAATAGGCAACCTTTGGCGATCACAGCCGCGTCAGAAAATCTAGGCCGTTCATTTCGCACCTGCTAAACGGACCCAAACGATGGGGAGGCCGCAGGCCATGCGTATCGGACTTTATCCGGGCACCTTCGATCCGGTCACCAACGGTCATCTCGATATCATCGGGCGGGCGGTCAAGCTGGTGGACCGGCTGGTCATCGGCGTCGCCCAGAATGACGACAAGGGCCCACTGTTCTCGACCGCCGAGCGGGTCGAGATGCTCAAGGCGGAGGTGGCGCGTTTCAACGCCGATATCGAGGTGCGGCCCTTTTCCAGCCTGCTGATGCACTTCGCCGAGGAACTGGACGCCAGCGTCATCATACGCGGTCTGCGCGCCGTCGCCGATTTCGAGTATGAGTTCCAGATGACGGCGATGAATCAGCGCCTCAACAGCGACATAGAGACCGTGTTCCTGATGGCCGATCCGCGGCATCAGGCCATCGCCTCGCGACTGGTGAAGGAAATCGCCCGGCTGGACGGCCGGATCGACAGCTTCGTCAGCCCCGCCGTCGCCGCGAGCGTGTTGGCCAAGGTCAAGAAGGGTTGAGGTCGGGTTTGAAGATCAAGTCTATGATGGCGCTGGCGGCGGGCATGGCCCTGCTGGCCGGTGGAGCGATGGCCCAGTCGGGGGATTGGCGCACCGTTGCGCCCGAGAATCTGTGGGTGATCGACACGGCCAAGGGCCGCATCCTGGTGGAGTTGGAGCCGCGCGTGGCGCCGAACCACATCGAGCGCATTCGCACCCTGACCAATCAGGGCTTCTATGACGGGCTGAAATTCCACCGCGTTATCCCGAACTTCATGGCCCAGACCGGCGACCCCCAGGGCACCGGCGCGGGCGGCAGCGAACTGCCCGACCTGAAGGGCGAGTTCACCTTCCGCCGCGGCCGCGACAGCGGCTTCGCCCCGGTCGAGAACAGCGGGCCGGGCTTGCGCGGCATCATGGGCTCCATCCCGGTGGTGACGCAGCCCGATGCCCAGATGTTCGTCACGGCGGACTTCAAGACCTCGGCCCAGGGGCTGTTCTGCCCCGGCGTGGCGGGCATGGCGCGCGCCGGTTCGCCCGACAGCGCCAACAGCCAATTCTACCTGATGATGGGCCAGAACGATAATCTGAACGGCGCCTACACGGTCTTCGGCCGGGTGGTGCAGGGGCTGGACGTGGTGAGCGCGCTCAAGGCGGGCAACGACGCCAACGACGGCGCTGTCGGTCCCGACGCCGACGTCATGACGCGGGCGCGGCTGGCCTCGGCCATGCCGGAGGCTGAACGGCCGACGATCCGCGTGGCTGTGCCGGGCTCTGCGCCGTTCAACGCCGCCGTCG
>NZ_DAMCNG010000114.1:0-8642 GCF_032107865.1 Brevundimonas sp. | reverse complement strand
CGCTGAGCCGCCACTCCAGCGCGCGACGGTTCTCGGGGGCCTCCAGCGCGGTCAGGGCGGGCAGGGGCCTCGAGCGGGCGCCGAGGCGATAGAGGAAGTCCCGCCCGTTGGCGTGCTCGACCCGCAGCCAGACGCCGTTGTCGTCGCTCTGGACCTCGCTGTTCTCCAGCCCTTCGGCGGCGACGGCGGTGCGCACCTCTTCCAGCGCCGGGACGCCGTGGCGGGCGATCTGGCGGTCGATGTCGCGACGGCTGGCGGGGGCCAGGATGCGTTTGAGCTGTTCGCGCAGCGGCGGCGCCTCGGTCTCGACGGCTTCGCCCCTCAGGTCGGCGTTCATCTGTCGCGCCAGGCCGAAACAGGCCAGGATCATGATGACGGCGAAGGGCAGGGCCGCCACCAGGGTCGCCGCCTGCAAGGCGCCGAGACCGCCCGCCAACAGCAGCAGGGCCGCCGCCAGTCCTTGCAGCACGCACCAGTAGACCCGCTGCCAGCGCGGCGTCTCCTCGGCCCCGCCCGAAGCCAGGGTGTCGATGACCAGGGAGCCGGAATCCGCCGAGGTGACGAAGAAGACCGCCACCAGGGCGATCGCCAGGACCGAGGTGATCGCCGTCCCCGGCAGGTATTCGAAGAAGCGGAACAGGGCCGTCGACAGGTCGGTCTGCACCGCTTCGGAAATGGCCCCTGCCGCCACGCCGAGATCCAGGCTCATGGCCGAATTGCCGAAAACCGTCATCCACAGGAAGGTGAAGGCCGTCGGCACCAGCAACACGCCGATCAGGAACTCCCGCACCGTGCGCCCGCGCGAGATACGGGCGATGAACATGCCCACGAAGGGCGACCAGGAGATCCACCAGGCCCAGTAGAGCAGGGTCCAGTCCGCCATCCAGGCGCGCGGCTCATAGGCGTAGAGCGTGAAGGTGCGCTCGAAGAAGTGGTCCAGATAGAGACCGAAATTCTGCACATAGGCCCGCAGCAGGAACAGGGTCGGGCCCGCGATCAGAACGAACAGCATCAGGCAGACGGCGATGAACAGGTTCAGTTCGGACAGCCGTCGCACGCCCTTGTCGACGCCGGTCAGCACCGAAATGGTCGCTGCGCCCATGACCACGGCGATCAGCCCCACCTGCATGAAGACGTGATTGGGCATGCCGAAGACGTAGTGCAGGCCCGAGGTCATCTGCGCTACGCCGTAGCCCAGGGATGTGGCGATGCCGAACAGGGTGCCGCAGATGGCGAAGATATCGACCACGTCGCCGATCGGCCCGTTCACTCGCTTGCCCAGCAGGGGATAGAGGCTGGAGCGCATGGTCAGGGGCAGGCCCTTCCTGTGCGCGAAATAACCCAGGCTCAGCCCGACGACGGCGTAGATGGCCCAGGCGTGTACGCCCCAGTGGGTATAGGTGATCACCATGGCTTCGCGCGCGGCGGTCAGGGTGCCGGGCTGGGCCTCGGGCGGGGCGATGTAGTGCTGCACCGGCTCGGCGACGGCGAAATACATCAGGCCGATGCCCATGCCCGCGGCGAACAGCATGGCCAGCCAGGAGACGTAGGGGAAGTCCGGCTCGGCGTCGTCCGGTCCCAGCTTCAACCGTCCGGTCGGCCCCACGGCCAGCACCGCAACGAATAGCAGGAACCCGGCCACGGAGGCGACGTAGAACCAGCCGAAGGTCTCCACCACCCAGGCCTGAGCGCGCCCGAACAACAGGCCGGACGTCGTGGGCGCCATCAGGGCGAGCAGCAACAGCCCGCCAGCGATGGCGCTGGCCCCCCAGAAGACACGGGGGTTCATTTTTGAGGTCAGCATGGGCCCCCAACGCACGGCTACGCTTGGGGTTCCATCGCCCATCCCCTTGCGTGTCGTATGGGCCACACCCACCTGTGCTGCAACCGGATAGCGCGTCGCTTGCTTATGAGGGCGCGCCTTCCGCAATCCGCCTTTGAGGGGACTGCTCAACCATGAATCTCGACCTCTATTCCGACCGCGCCAAACAGGCCGTTCAATCCGCCCAGTCGCTGGCGCTCGCTCGCCGCCACCAGCAGTTCGCGCCCGAGCACCTGCTGAAGGTGCTGCTCGAGGAACGCGACGGCCTGGCCCGCAAGCTGATCGATCAGGCGGGCGGCGATCCGTCCGCCGTCGAACTCGTCACCGAGGGGCTGCTGAAGAAGCGGCCTCAGGTCGAGGGCGGCTCCGGTCAGCTCTATCTGGACGGCGACACCGCCCGCGTTTTCAGCGCCGCCGAGGACGCGGCGAAAAAGGCCGGCGACGCCTTCGTCACCACCGAACGCCTGCTGGCGGCCATCGCCAAGGAGGGCGGCGCCGCCGCTGAGGCGCTGAAATCCGCCGGGGTCACGGCCAAGAAACTGGACGACGCCGTCGCCGAAATCCGCAAGGGCAAGACCGCCGACAGCGCGGGCGCCGAGGACAGCTTCGACGCCCTGAAACGCTACGCCCGCGACCTGACCGAGGCCGCGCGCGACGGCAAGGTCGACCCCGTCATCGGCCGCGACGAGGAAATCCGCCGCACCATTCAGGTGCTGGCTCGTCGCACCAAGAACAACCCCGTCCTGATCGGCGAGCCCGGCGTCGGCAAGACCGCCATCGTCGAAGGCCTCGCCCTGCGCATCGTCAACGGCGACGTGCCCGAAAGTCTGAAGGACAAGAGGGTTCTGTCGCTGGACATGGGCGCTCTGATCGCCGGCGCCAAATACCGCGGCGAGTTCGAGGAACGGCTGAAGGCCGTGCTGAACGAGGTGGCTGCGGCCGAGGGCGGCATCGTCCTCTTCATCGACGAAATGCACACCCTGGTCGGCGCCGGCAAGGGCGACGGGGCCATGGACGCCTCCAACCTGCTGAAGCCCGCCCTGGCGCGCGGCGAACTGCACTGCGTCGGCGCCACCACGCTGGACGAGTACCGCAAGCACGTCGAGAAGGACGCGGCCCTGGCCCGTCGCTTCCAGCCAGTCTTCGTCGCCGAACCCACGGTCGAGGACACGGTGTCGATCCTGCGCGGCCTGAAAGAAAAGTACGAGGTTCACCACGGGGTGCGTATCAGCGACAGCGCCATCGTCGCCGCCGCCACCCTGTCGAACCGCTACATCACCGACCGCTTCCTGCCCGACAAGGCCATCGACCTGATCGACGAGGCCGCCTCGCGTGTGCGCATGGCCGTCGATTCCAAGCCTGAAGCTCTGGACGAAATCGACCGCCGCCTGGTCCAGCTCAAGATCGAGCGCGAGGCCCTGAAGAAGGAGAGCGACAGCGCCTCGCAGCAGCGTCTCGAAAAGCTGGAGGACGAGATCGCCGACCTCGAAGGCCAGTCGGACGACATGACCGCCCGCTGGAAGTCGGAGAAGGACAAGGTGGGGCAGGGCGCGCAACTGCGCGAAACGCTTGACCGCCTGCGCGCCGAACTGGCCGCGGCCCAGCGCGCCGGCGACCTCGGTCGCGCCTCAGAGATCGCCTACGGCCAGATCCCGCAACTGGAACGCCAACTGGAGGACTCGGAATCCCCGGCGGCGGTCGCCGCCCCCCTGACGCCCGAGGTCGTCGACGCCGAGCAGATCGCCGCCGTGGTCAGCCGCTGGACCGGCGTCCCCGTCGACAAGATGCTGGAAGGCGAGCGCGAGAAGCTGCTCAAGATGGAGGACGAACTGGGCCGCCGCGTCGTGGGTCAGGACGAGGCGCTGGAAGCCGTGTCCGACGCCGTCCGCCGCGCCCGCGCCGGTCTGAACGACCCCAACAAGCCGCTGGGCAGCTTCCTCTTCCTCGGCCCCACGGGCGTCGGCAAGACCGAGCTGACCAAGGCCCTGGCCGGCTATCTGTTCGACGACGACAACGCCATCACCCGCATCGACATGAGCGAGTACATGGAGAAGCACTCGGTCAGCCGCCTGATCGGCGCCCCTCCGGGCTATGTCGGCTATGACGAGGGCGGCGCCCTGACCGAGGCCGTGCGTCGTCGCCCCTATCAAGTCGTCCTGTTCGACGAGGTCGAAAAGGCCCACCCCGACGTGTTCAACGTGCTTTTGCAGGTGCTGGACGACGGTCGCCTGACCGATGGTCAGGGCCGCACCATCGACTTCAAGAACACCCTGATCATCATGACCTCCAACCTGGGCAGCCAGTATCTGGCCGATCAGCCCGAGGGCGAGGATGTCGAGGCCGTGCGCCCGCTGGTCATGGAACAGGTCCGCGCCCACTTCCGGCCCGAGTTCCTGAACCGCATCGACGAGATCATCCTGTTCCACCGCCTCGGCCGCGAACAGATGGGCGGCATCGTCCGCATCCAGCTGGCGCGTCTCGAAAAGCTGATGGCCGACCGTCGCCTGACCCTGGCCCTGGACGACAGCGCCCTGACCTGGCTCGCCGACAAGGGCTACGACCCCGTCTACGGCGCCCGCCCCCTGAAGCGCGTCATCCAGAAGGAACTGGTCGACCCCATGGCCAAGAAGCTGCTGGCCGGCGAGATCGAGGATGGCAGCGTGGTGGCCGTGTCAGCGGGGCCGGACGGGCTGGAGATCGGCAAGGCGCGGGTGCATTAACCCGCGCGCTGTCCGCACGATCTGAGAAAGGGGGCCGCGAAATCGCGGTCCTCTTTCTCTACGAGTTATCTGTGTCCCGCCCATCGGGTTCTTTCGCAACTCCCTTGAATGGGCCGGGAGAAGACTTCCTCTCCATGAATTGCCCGTTGCTCTCATCGCGCTTTTGCCAGTCCCCATTCTCATGTTGGAATTGAGTGCGGCCGCGCACTGCGCCCTTGCGGTAACCTTCGCCTGTGTTTTTGCCCATGGCAGACCTCTTTGAACGAAAAGTGAACATCTCCGATTCTCTAGATGGAGTCGAGTCCGTCGAACGACGATCTGTAAGTTGATGTTTCTTCCGTCATCCTCCGGCAAGCCGCGTCAGCGGCGCAGACCGGGGGACCCAGCGGCGCGCGGGAGCGCGAAAGATCCACGCTCGGCGGCCGCCCTTAGATCGCCTTCGGCGCCGCTGGGTCCGCCGGTTCCGCGCTGCGCGCGGCCCGGAGGATGACGAAAGAGGGGGAGCGGCATAGGCTGTGTGCATGGCGACCCATCGCACCTTCATCGCGACCTACATCATGGCGAGCGGGCGCAACGGGACGCTCTACGTCGGCTCGACCTCCAATTTGGAAAGCCGCGTGTGGAGGCACAGGACGCGCGCCTTTCCCGGCTTCACCGATGCCTATGACTGCACCCGTCTGGTCTGGTTCGAGCAGCACGCCCTGATGCTTGATGCGATCCGGCGCGAGCGGCGGATCAAGAAATGGCTGCGCGACTGGAAGCTGGCCCTGATCGAGAAGGACAACCCGGACTGGCGCGACCTCGCGGCCGACTGGTTCTTCGATCCGACCTGGACCCCGCCGCCGGGTGCCGACTGAGCCTCACCCCAGCATCGGCATCACCTCCACCCCGTCGCAGGGGAAAGGGTTCAGGTGCGGATGGTTCTCGAACAGGCGGGCGGCGGCATCAAAGCTGTCGGCACGACCATGAAGACGGTCAGCAGGTTGACCACGTCGGTCACGGCGCCGTCGTCGCTGATGCGCTTGGTCGGGCCCAGCGGGCCGCCTTGATAAACGATGGAGTCGCGGTGGGCCTCTTCCCAGGCGGCGACGGCGGCGACGCCGACGCGGGCCGTTTCGGCCTGCTGAGCCTCGCTCATGGCGCGCCAGGCCCGCCATTTGGCGCCGCTCTTGTCGCTGGTGAAGACGGCCAGGTAATGGGTCTCGGCGCTCATCGAAGCCTCCCGTTTTCGGGAGGCTCGGCCCTTTGGTCATGCTGGGCAAGCGGGGCGGCCGTCACCTCTCATCCGAGCGCCTCCGGCGCCCACCTTCTCCCACAAGGGGAGAAGGCAGTTTTGCGCTCAAGCAGCGAGCGACCGCGTCGCGAGCGTTAGCGCTCTTCGCTTAGATATGAATGGCGTGGCCCAGCGCCCGCAGGCTGGCTTCGTGGAAGGCCTCGCCGAGGGTCGGGTGGACGTGGATGGTGCCGGCCACGTCTTCCAGCACGGCGCCCATCTCCAGCATCTGGGCGAAGCTGTTGGACAGTTCCGACACATGCTGGCCGACGGCCTGAATGCCCAGCAGGCGGTGATCCGTCTTCGAAGCGATGACGCGGACGAAGCCGCCGTCCTCGCCCGCCTCGATGGCCAGGGCGCGGCCGATGGCGGCGAAGGGGAAGACGGCCTGGATCACGTCATCGCGACCCTTCACATCATCAAGGCCGAGGCCCGCCGAGACGATCTCAGGCTCGGTGAAGCAGACGGCGGCGATGGTGGTCGGGTCGAAGACGCGATCATGGCCGGCGATGATCTCGGCCACGACTTCGCCCTGGGCTGAGCCCTTGTGCGCCAGCATCGGTTCGCCGGTCAGGTCGCCGATGGCCCAGACGTTCTTCATGCTGGTGGCGCAGCGCTCGTCGATCTTCACGAACGGGCCGTTCATGGCCACGCCCATGTTTTCGAGGCCCCAGCCTTGGGTCCGTGCGCGGCGGCCGACGGTGACCAGCACCTTATCGGCGTCAAGCTGCATCGGATTGCCGTCCTTGTCGGTGACGTTCAGCTTACCGTCGCCGAAGCCGCCGGCGCGGGCGCCGAGCAGCAGTTGAACGCCATGCTTCTCCAGCCATTTAGCGACCGGGTCGGTCAGGGCCTTGTCGTAGAGCGGCAGGATGCGCTCGGCCATCTCGACGATGGCCACTTCGGCGCCCAGCTTGCGGAAGGCGATGCCCAGTTCCAGGCCGATATAGCCGCCGCCGACGACGACCAGCTTCCTGGGCACTTCCGGCAGGCTCAGGGCCTCGGTGGACGAGATCACGTCGCCGCCGAAGGGCAGGAAGGGCAGTTCGACCGGCTCCGACCCCGTGGCCAGGATGACGTGTTCGGCGGTGATGCGGATGTCGCCGTCGTCGGTCTTCACCGTGCAGGTCTTGGCGTCCGAAAAGTCGGCCCAGCCCTTGATGACCTTGACCTTGGCCTTCTTCAGCAGGGCGGCGACGCCCGCGTTCAGCTTCCTGACCACGCCGTCCTTCCACTCGACCGTCTTGGACAGGTCGATGGCCGGGGTCGAGGCGGTGATGCCCAGCGTGCCCGCATCAGACGCGGCCTTGGCCACCGTCTCATACTTGCCCGCCGCGTGGATGATGGCCTTGGAGGGGATGCAGCCGACGTTCAGGCAGGTGCCGCCGAGGCCCGGCGAGGCGTCCACCAGCACGGTCTCCAGCCCCAGCTGGCCGCAACGGATCCCCGCCACATAGCCGCCGGTCCCGGCGCCGATGATCAGGACTTTGGTCTTGAGGGTCTGCATCAAACTCTCCGCTCATCCCCGCGGAGGCGGGGACCCAGGTTTCGGCTACGCGCTCAACGTCTCGGTCAGATCACGCCAGCCGGGGTTCATGTCTTCAATCAGCCGCAGTTTCCACTGACGGTTCCACTTCTTGATCTGTCGTTCCCGCTGAAACGCCGCCTCGCGGGTTTCGTGGACCTCGAACCAGACCAGCCTTTCGACCTCATAGCGGGCCGTGAACTTGGAGCCCGCCCCTTCCTTGTGCTGCCAGGGCGCGCAGACCGATGTCGTCCGTCGAGCCTGTGTAGAGCGTCCCATTCCGTCGGCTGGCCATGATGTAGGTGAAGAAGGCCAAGGGCGGGGTCCGAAGCTAAAGCCTGGGTCCCCGTCCGGAGTTTACCCTCGGGCTGACCTGCGGTCAGGCCCGGGGGCGGGGATGAGCGGAAGGAAAAGGCTGGGTTCTCAGTTCATCCAGAGCGTGGCCGGGTTCTCCAGCAGGTTCTTGATCTTCTGCACGAAGACCGCCGCGTCGTGGCCGTCGACGATGCGGTGATCGAAGCTGGAGGACAGGTTCATCATCTTGCGCACGACCATCTGGCCGCCCCTCACCACGACGCGCTCCTCGATCTTGTTCGGACCGACGATGGCGACTTCGGGGTGGTTGATGATGGGCGTGTGCACCACGCCGCCGAGCGTGCCCAGCGAGGTGATGGTGATGGTCGAGCCGGACAGTTCCTCGCGCTTGGCGCTGCCGTCCTTGGCGGCGCCCGAGACGCGGGCGATCTCCTCGGCCGTGTCATAGGCGTCGCGCGCCTCGGCGTGGCGGACGACCGGGACCATCAGGCCGTTCGGCGTCTGGGCGGCGATGCCCAGATGGACGGCGTTGTGCTGGGTCAGCACGCCCGCCTCGTCGTCATAGGTGGCGTTGATGTTCGGCTGGTCCTTCAGCGCCACGACGATGGCGCGGGCGATGAAGGGCAGGACGTTCAGCTTGGCGCGGCCGGTGCCCTTGTTCTGGGCGTTCAGGTGGGCGCGCAGCTCTTCCACCGCCGTCATGTCGATGTCTTCGACATAGGTGATGTGGGGGATGCGACGAACGCTCTCGGCCATCTTCTCCGCGATCTTGCGGCGCAGGCCGATGATGCGGACTTCGTTGGTTCCCTCGGCCTTGGCGTAGAGCGAACCGCCCGAGGCCGTGGCCGGGGCGAACGTGCCGCCGCGCGCGACAAAGGCGTCCAGATCGGCGTGCTCGATGCGGCCTGCGGGGCCGCTGCCCGGCACGAAGACCAGATCGATCCCCAGATCACGCGCGCGGTTGCGCACGGCGGGGGAGGCCAGCGG
>NZ_DAMCNG010000113.1:0-8761 GCF_032107865.1 Brevundimonas sp. | reverse complement strand
GGCGCGGCGACCGCATCCTGCGCGCGCCCTTCGCCGGCGTCCTGGGCCTGACCTCGGTCACGCCGGGCACCCTGATCTCGCCCGGCGCGGTCATCACCACCCTGGACGACGCCAGCGGCGTTCGCGTCGATTTCCCCATGCCGGAACGCTATCTGGGCGTCCTGCCGGTGGGCGCGCCGATCACGGCGACCACGGACGCCTTCCCCGGCGAAGAGTTCAACGGCCGCATCGCCTTGCTGGATACGCGGGTCAATGAACAGACCCGCGCCGTCATCGCTCGCGCCGAGTTCCCCAACCCCGGAAACCGCATTCGTCCCGGCATGATGATGCGCGTCGCCGTCCACCAGGGCCGCCGCCAGAGTCTGGCCGTGCCTGAGGCGGCCGTTCAGTATGAGGGCCAGGGCGCCTTCGTCTATCGCATCGCGCGCGGCGAGACGGGCACCACCGCCCAGCGTGTCGAGGTCCAGACCGGCGCGGTCGAGAGCGGCTTTGTCGAGATCGTCTCGGGCCTGGGCAACAATGACCGCATCGTCGCGTCCGGCCTGAACCGCATTCAGCCGGGCGCCCCCGTCACCGTTGAAGGCGCTGAAGGCCAGCAGCGCGGCGCTCCAGCCAAGGGCGGCGCCCGCGCTCCGCAGGCGGCCCGCCCATGATGCTGTCTGATGTTTCGGTCCGACGCCCCGTCTTTGCGGCGGTGGCGGCCATCGTCCTGTGCGTCATCGGCGCGGCGGCCTTCTTCTTCCTGCCGGTGCGCGAACTGCCGGACGTGGACCCGCCGGTCGTCTCGGTCAGCACCAACTACGCCGGCGCCTCGGCCGAGGTGATCGAGAGCCGGATTACTGAGCCGATCGAGCAGCAGATCGCCGGTATTCAGGGTGTCGAGCGCATCAACTCGACCAGCCGCGACGGTCGCTCCAATGTGAACATCGAGTTCTCGCTGGATCGCAATATCGACGACGCGGCCAACGACGTGCGCGACCGCATTTCGCGCGTGCTGGGCCGTCTGCCGGACCAGGCTGACCCGCCGGAAGTGGCCAAGGCCGATTCCGACAGTCAGCCGATCATGATCATGTTCCTGCGCTCCACCACCATGGATCGGCTGGAGCTGACCGACTACGCCCGCCGCTATCTGGTGGACCGTTTCGCCACCGTGCCGGGCGTAGCCCAGGTCAACATTTTTGGCGAGCAACGTTACGCCATGCGCATCTGGCTGGACGCCGGGGCGATGGCGGCGCGGGGGCTGACCGTCACCGACGTCGAGACCGCCCTGAACAATCAGAACGTCGAACTGCCCGCCGGCGCGCTTGAATCGGCGCAGAAGGACTACACCGTCCGTGTGGCGCGCAACTACGCCGATCCGGCCGACTTCGCCCAACTGCCCATCGGCACGCGCGGCTCGGCCTCGACCGCCACGGGCGCTCAGGCGTCCGGCACCCTGGGCGCGGCCTCGGCGGCCATGACCAACGGCGTCACGGGCGCTCTGATCGGCAATGCGGCCTACGTCACCCGCCTGGGCGACATCGCCCGGATCGAAGAGGCGCCCGCCGAGGCGCGTCGTCTGTTCCGCGGCAACGGCGTCGATCAGATCGGCCTGGCCGTCACCCGTCAGGCCCAGTCGAATGACCTGCAGATCTCCGAAGGCGCGCGCAAGCTGATGGAGGAGGTCGCCCACAGCCTGCCGCCCGGCACGACGCTGGAGGTCGGCTCCGACAACTCGGTCTTCACCTCGCACGCCATCGACGAGGTCTGGATCACCATCGGCATCTCCATGGGCCTGGTGGCCCTGGTCAACTTCATCTTCCTGGGCAGCCTGCGGGCGGCGATCATCCCGTCGGTGGTGGCGCCTATCTGCCTGCTGGCGACCTTCATCGTCCTGGCGCCGCTGGGCTTCTCGCTGAACCTGCTGACGTTGCTGGCCCTGGTGCTGGCCATCGGCCTGGTCGTCGACGACGCCATCGTCGTGGTCGAGAACATCCAGCGCCGCCTGGATCACGGCGAGCCGCCGCTGGTGGCCGCCGAACGCGGTGCGCGTCAGGTCTTCTTCGCCGTCGTGGCGACGACGGTCGTCCTGCTGTCGGTGTTCGCGCCGCTGCTGTTCCTGCCGGGCTATGTGGGACGCCTGTTCGTGGAGCTGGCGGCAGCCATTGCAGCGGCCGTGGCCTTCTCGGCCTTCCTGGCGCTCAGCCTGTCGCCCATGCTGGCGTCTAAGATCCTGAAACCGGCGCACACCGGCGGCTGGGTCGCGCGGCGCGTGGATGCGGGCATGGATGCGTTGAAGCGGTCCTATGCGGCTTCGCTGGACGCCTTGCTGGGCCGTCGGATCGCCGTTGGCGGCGTGGCGGCGGTCATCGTGCTGGTTGCGGCTGGAGCCACCGGCATCTTCCTGCACCTGCCGAACGAGCTGGTGCCGAACGAGGACCGCGGTCGCGTGACGTTGCGTATCGCCGGGCCCGAGGGCACGGGTTTCGATTATACGCGCGAGATCATGCTGGGTCTCGAGCCGTTGCTGGCCGAGTATCGTGAGAACGGCGAGGCGGCCAACTACCTGGTGTCGTCGCCCGGTTTCGGCGGCTCGGGCTTCAGCTCGGGCAGCGCCATCCTGAACCTGTCCGACTGGTCCGAGCGTGATCGATCGGCCGACCAGATCGCTCAGGAGCTGAACGGCAAGCTGCGCAATCAGACCGGCGCCCAGGTCAACGCCTCGACGCCCGGCGCCTTCCAGCGCGGCGGCGGCAACTCCAACTCGGTCGAGATGGTCGTCACGGGTTCGGAATACGCCGCCATCTACAACTGGCTGCAGCCCATTCTGGCGGCGGCGCAGGAGAACCCGGGCTTCTCGCGCCCGCGCCTGAACTATGAGCCGAATGCGCCGCGTCTGCTGGTCGATGTCGATCCGCAGAAGGCGGCCGCCCTGGGCGTCTCCTCGCAACAGATCGGCCGCACGCTGGAAACCATGCTCGGTTCGCGCCGCGCCACGACCTACATCAAGGGCGGTCAGGAATACGACGTCATCCTGCAGACCGAGCGCGACAATCGCCGTGAGGTGACGGACCTGGAGTCGCTCTATGTCTCGACCGGCACGGCGCAGCTGGTGCCGCTGTCGGCCGTGGTCACGACCAAGACCTCGGGCGATACGCCCGATCGTCGCCGTCTGGATCGCCAGCGGTCCATCACCCTGGCGGCTGACCTCAACCCCGGCACGACCATCGACGACGCGGTGCAGTTCCTGAGCGCCGAGGTCGCCAAGCAACCGCAGGGCGTGACCAACATCCGCTGGGGCGGCGCCGCCCGCGACCAGCAGGAGGCGGGCAGCGCCGTGGGCTGGGCCTTCGCCCTGGCCCTGCTGCTGGTCTTCCTGGTGCTGGCGGCTCAGTTCGAGAGCTGGATCACGCCTGCGGTCATCATGCTGACGGTGCCTCTGGCGGCGGCGGGCGGGCTGTTCGGCCTGTTGATGGCGGGCTCCAGCCTGAACATCTACAGCCAGATCGGCCTGATCATCCTGATCGGCGTTGCGGCCAAGAACGGCATCCTGATCGTTGAGTTCGCCAACCAGCTGCGCGACCAGGGGCGCAGCATCCGCGAGGCCATCATCGAGTCGGCCGCCCTGCGTCTGCGCCCGATCATCATGACCTCGATCGCCACCGCCTTCGGCGCCCTGCCGCTGGTGCTGTGGCAAGGGGCGGGGGCGGGCAGCCGTCAGACCATCGGCGTGGTGATCTTCACCGGCGCCATGTTCGCGACGGTGCTGACCCTGTTCGTGGTGCCGGTGATCTACGGCGTGCTGGCGCGCTTCACCAAGTCGCCGGAATACACCGCCCGCAAGATCGAGGAGTGGGAGGCGCAGGAGAAGCGCGACGGCCTCGAGCCGGACATGAGCCCGGCGGAATAGACCGCTGGACAGCCTGTGACATGCGAAGGGCGGCGGACCACGGTCCGCCGCCCTTTTGCTTTCAGACTTGCTCCGCCGCTATTCGCCGGTCGGCTTGAACCCCGTCTCGACCTTCAGGAAGGCGATCACGTCACGACGGTCCGTGGCGTCGGGCAGACCGGCGAAGCTCATCTTGTTGCCGGGCAGGAAGGTGCGGGGGTTCTGCAACCAGTGGTCCAGGGTTTCGGCGTCCCAGGTGAAGTCGGCCGTCCGCATGGCGTGGGAATAGCTGTACTTGTCTCGCGCGCCCGCTGGGCTGCCGAACACGCCATAGAGGTTGGGGCCCGTCATGTTCGGTCCGCCCGGCGTGATGGTGTGGCACGAACGGCAACGGGCGAAGGCGCGGCGGCCGTTTTCCAGATCCGCCTGGTCGTAGGGGGCGGGCAGCGACGCCAGCAGGGCGGCCTTTTCGGCCTCGGTCGGCGCGGGGGGCTTGGGCGCTTCGGCTGCGCTGGTCCCTGAACCGTCTGCCCCCTGGCCGCAGGCCGCAAGGCCCAGAGAGACTGTCAGCGCGGCGGCCAGCACGCCGGCCGCGCCGGACGTGCGGCGGATCGTGGGGAAGGACGAAAGACGGAACATGACGCACTCCTTGGCCGACGGTCATGCTTTAGCCCATGAGGGCGCCGTCGCAATGGACAGCTTGTCCAAGCCAGGGCGTCAGCGTCCGGTGGTCAGCTTCACCACGATGTGGGCGGTGGTGTCGATGATGGCCTCGGGCGTATCGGCGCGGCGCATCAGTTCGAAGCCCGCTGCAACGGATTCCACTAGGTTCGCCGTCTCATAGGAGGTCAGGCGTGGATTGAGCCCCTCGGGATGCAGGCCGCTGGCGTGGGCCTGGGCGATGCGACGTTCCAGCGCCAGGTGCAGGCGGCGCAGACGGCGGATGCGGCTCTCGGCGAAGGCGGGCTCGCCCATGTCGGCCAGCATGTGCTCGACGCGCAGCACCGGGCCGTGGTCGCTCCACAGGCCCAGGACTTCCAGCACATAGGCGCGCGCGGCCTCAAAGGCGCGCTCGCCGGACCAGTCGGCGTGGATGTGCGAGGCCAGTCGCTGAAAGTCCTCGCCTGCCTCTTCGCACAGCAGCAGCAAGCCTTCCTCGACCGAGGCGAAGTAGGTGTAGAAGGTCGGCGCCGATACGCTCGCCGCCGCCGCCACGTCGGCCGGACGGATTTCACCCAGGTGCTTGCTGTTCAGCAGACCGCGCAGGGCGTCCAGCAGGGCGCGTCGGGTGCGGGCGCCCCGTGTTCGGATCCTGTGACCCAGCTTGTTGGTCGTCTCGGACATGTGGGAGGCGGCCGAAGTTGCGATGGAAACGGGCCGGAACGGGGAGAAGGCGAAGGCCTAGCGGCTTCCGCCCTCTGCGACAAGCACGACCCAGGTCGCGGCGAGGCCTACAGGGTGGCGCAGACCTCGACCTCGTCGCCGAAGAATCCGCCCGTGGGCACGAAGCCCAGGCGGCGATAGAAGCCCTCAGGGCTGCCTTCGCCCAGGCCATAGCTGGTGTAGAGGGTGGCGTAGCCGCGACGACGCAGGCGCTGCTTCACCATCTCGACGACCCGGCGGCCGACGCCCGCGCCCTGGTGCGGGCCTGCGATCATCAGGCGCCACAGATAGGGGCCGTCGCAGTCGATGCCGTCGTCCCACTCGTCTCCGTCGTTGACCATGACCAGGCCGACGAGGGTTTCGTCCAGGTAGATGGCCCGAAGCCATGTCGCTTCGGAACAGAAACCCTCTGCGATGGACACGCCGTTGTCGGCGACTACAGCGCGTTGCGCCGGCGATAAAGTTTCGCTCAACTCGCAGACTTCGCTGACATTTTCAGATGTGATGCGGCGGAAGGTGATTTCGTTTTCAGGAGACATGGACGGCATATTGCAAAGCTTTTCCATGCTTCGCCCTGCGGCGGATGGACGCCGAACTTTGAGAGGCCGCAAAAGGGGGAGGCGGCTCTCGTCTCGCGGACGCCGTGACGGGCTGTTCGCCGTCCTGCCAGTTTGAAATCAGCGTTTTGCTAGTTCAGAGCGCGGCATTTGGAGGTGGAGTTGTTCATGACCGGATCGTCGATCATGCAGATGACGTATCGTTCTCCGTTCGTGAGAATGAAAGAGAACGACTCTGTATTGGGGTTGTACATCTCTGTCCGATAGTTGGTGTGCGAGACGATCCTCCATCCTGCATTGAGCAATTCGGTCATTGATTGAGAAAGCGGAACCCAATCGGTTGCACGGTGCTGGGGATCGGGGTCCGGAACCCTTTGTCGCCGTGCTTGGGCCTCGACAGCCGTCGGAAGCATCACCAGCAGAGCGAGCAGCAGGGTGAATTGTCGCATTTTTCATCCTCTAGGGCGGCCAACGACGGGCGGGCGAGCGAAGGCTCTGGGCGTTGAGCGTCGTCGGCGGATGGTAGCGTGAGGAATCGCGATCCGTCGATACGGATGACGGCGTCGCATCTCGCGACGCGCGGACGTGACCATTCCCGCCCTGATCGGTAGGAGGGTGGTGCCGGTTGCAGGAATCGAACCCGCGACCTTCGGTTTACAAAACCGCTGCTCTACCAGCTGAGCTAAACCGGCGTGGCCCGCCTTATGCTGGCGGAATCTGTTTGACGCAAGCACACTGATCGAATGCCTTCGCTGCCCTATCTCGCGCCCATCGTCATGCTGGCGCTGTCCAACGTCTTCATGACCTTCGCCTGGTACGGCCACCTGAAATTCGGGGCCAAGCCGCTGTGGATCGTGGTCCTGATCAGTTGGGGCATCGCCTTCTTCGAGTACTGGCTGGCCGTGCCCGCCAACCGGATCGGGCATCAGGTCTATTCGGCGGCCGAGCTGAAGACCATGCAGGAGGTGATCACCCTGCTGGTCTTCGCGATCTTCTCGGTGATGTACCTGGGCGAGAAGCTGACGGTGAACCACCTGATCGGCTTCGCCCTGATCGCTGGCGGCGCCTTCTTCATCTTCAAGGGGCCGCTATAGGCGGTCAGTCCAACGCGGCCGCGATCTTTCCGGCCAGCATTTTTAGATGTTCGGCGTCAGCCATGGGGGCGTGGCCGTGGCCCTTCATCGGACGGTCCGCCCAGCGGGGCACGATGTGGAAATGCAGGTGGAAGACCGTCTGGCCGCCCGCGTCGCCGTTGAACTGCATCAGGCTGAGCCCTTCGGGCTTCAGCGCCTTTTCGACCGCGCGGGCGGTGCGCTGGACGGCGGCGGTCAGCCTGGTCAAGGCCTGCGGCTCGATCTCCAGGATGTTGCGGGCGGTCGAGGTCTTGGACACCACCAGGACGTGACCCTCGGACTGGGGAAACACGTCCATGAAGGCCAGGACGTCGTCGTCCTCCCACACCTTCACGCTGGGCATGTCGCCGCGCAGGATCTTGGCGAAGATGTTGTCCGGATCGTAGGCGCCGTGAAGGCTCATGGGGGTCTCCTTCGGGGTAGGGCGGTCAGCCTAGCAGGCGAACTTGCCCGACGCACGGAGCCGAACGCGGCGATATGCGCTTATATGGTCAAGGTTCTTCAGTTGGAGGCGTCATGCTGGGTTTCATCGTTCAGGCCGTGGTCACGGCGATCGGCCTGTGGGCCTCGGCCAAGCTGGTGCCGGGGGTGGAGTTCACCTCGACGGGGTCGCTGATCGCGGCGGCGGTCATCCTGGGTGTGGTCAACGCCTTCGTGCGGCCGCTGATGGTGATCCTGACCCTGCCGCTGACCATCGTCACCTTCGGCCTTTTCCTGCTGGTGGTGAACGCCGCCATGATCGGTCTGACGGCCATGTTCCTGGGCGGCTTCGTCGTCGACGGACTGTGGGCCGGGATCGGCGCCGCCATCGTCACCGGCGTGGTCAGTTGGATCGCCGGGGCCCTGTTCGGCGGCATGGACGAGCGGCGCTCATAAATTATCCGGGTAATATTGACGCGATAATATCATCCGGGTAATTCCGTTTTCAACAAGTGAGGACGGATTATGACTCTGTGCACAGCCTTCGACGGCCATACGATGATCGCGACCGGGTCGTTGGCTCAGGTCGCTGGTGCGGCGAAGGCCGCGCACGACTCCGGCCGGGCGGTTCTGGTCTTTCGGGATGAGGACGCGCAGCCGGTGGACCTGGATTTGCGCGGCGATCTGACGGCGGTGCTGGCGCGCCTGCCGCCCAAGGCGTCGCCGGAGCCGGAAAAGCGCGGGCCGGGGCGGCCCAAGCTGGGCGTGACGCCGCGTGAAGTCACCTTGCTGCCGCGCCACTGGGACTGGCTGGCGTCACAGCCGGGCGGGGCCTCGGTGGCCTTGCGTAAGCTGGTTGAAGCCGCTCTACGCGAAGCCGAGACGCCGGACCGGATGCGTCGCAGCCGCGAGGCGGCCTATCGCTTCATGACCGCTGTGGCGGGCGACCTGCCGGACTATGAAGAGGCCGTGCGGATGCTGTTCGCGGGCGACTGGACCGCGTTCGACGCCCGCACGGACGCCTGGCCGGCGGACGTGCGTGACTACGCCCGTCGCCTGGCGGAGCCTGGATGGCGTAACGGCCAAGGACGCTGAGAAACCTGGGACGCTGAATCAGCTGGGGCGGATCACCATGCAGGTGACGCGGCGCTCGGACAGGGCTTCGCACGCGGACTCGGCCGACTGCTGGGTCATGCCGGTGAAGCGCGAGCGATACCAGCCGTTCGCCGTCTGCACGTCGCGCTGGGCGCTCGAGAACTGGGTGCGGAAGCGACGGCTGACGTCGTTCAGCCAGTCGCGGGCCACGGCTTCCTCGCGGAAGGCGCCGACCTGGACGGTCCAGCGGCCGGCCGGGGTCGCAGCGGCGGCGCGCGCCGGGGTGTTGCGGGCCGCACGGGCAG
>NZ_DAMCNG010000112.1:0-9296 GCF_032107865.1 Brevundimonas sp. | reverse complement strand
GGGCGTCATCAAGCTGGAGATGGCCAAGGGGACGCTGAAGGCCGACGCCGCCGCCGCCCAGCTGGAGGCGCTGAAATGGCGCTGGCGCGGCGACGCGACCGAGCTGGCGGTGATCCGCACCCTGGGCGAGCTCTATCTGTCGCAGGGCCGCTATCGCGAGGCGCTGACCACGCTGAAGACGGCGGGGTCGAAGATCGCTGCCCTGCCGGGCGGCGACCGGCTTCAGGCCGATCTCGACAGCGCCTTCCGCGCCCTGTTCCTGGAAGGCGCGGCCGACGGATTGCAGCCGGTGCAGGCGCTGGCCCTGTTCTTCGACTTCCGCGAGCTGACGCCCGTCGGCGCCGACGGCGACGAGATGGTGCGACGTCTGGCGCGGCGGCTGATCGACGTTGACCTGTTGGATCAGGCGGCGGAACTGCTGAAATATCAGGCCGAGAACCGGCTGGACGGGGTGGCGAAGGCGCAGGTCTCGACCAATCTGGCCGCCGTCTATCTGATGAACCGCCAGCCGGAAGAGGCGCTGAAGGCTTTGTGGTCGTCGCGCACGACCCTGCTGCCCACGGCGATGAACCTTGAGCGCCGCGCGCTGGAGGCCCGCGCCCTGATGGAGCTGGGCCGTTACGATCACGCTCTGGAGGTGCTGGGCAAGGACGCCTCGCCCGCCGCGCGCGACGTGCGCGCTGACATTCTTTGGAAGCAGCAGCAGTGGGGGGCGGCCGCCGCCCTCTATGAACAGCGTCTGGGCGATCGCTGGAAGGAGACGGCCGTGCCGCTCAGCGAGGTCGAGGAAACGCGCCTGATTCGTGCAGGCGCCGGCTATTCGCTGGCGCGGGACGCAGGAGCGCTGAACCGACTGTCGAAGAACTATGCCCGCTTCGCCGAGGGCGCGCGATCGCCGGGCGCGATTCGGGTGGCGCTGGCGGGACTGGACGGGGCCGACGGTTCGGGCCGCCCGCAGGACTTCGCCGCGCTCAGCGCCGGGGCCGACGCCTACGCCGGCTGGATCGCTCAGACCAAGGCAGAGTTCCGGGCCAAGAGCGGCGCTGCCCAATAAAAAACCCCCCTCCCAGCGGGAGAGGGGTTTTTTGCGTCTATCCCCGCGAGGGGGATCGAACGCGCCTGTAAGGCTTAGCCGTTGACGGCGTCCTTCAGAGGCTTCGACACGCGGAAGCGCACGGCCTTCGAGGCCGGGATCTTGATCGTCGCGCCCGTGGCCGGGTTGCGGCCTTCGCGCTCGGCGCGCTCAGCCGTGTCGAACACGCCCAGGTTCGAGATGCGAACGTCGTCGCCGCTCTTCAGGGCCTTGTGGATGTTCTCGACGATGGCGGTCAGCACCTTGCCGGCGTCAGCTTGCGACACGCCCGCGTCTTTGGCGACGGCGGCGATCAGTTCAGCTTGAGTGGTCATGAGGGTATTTTCCCGATGGTGGTCGCCCGGAAAAAAGCGCCGGACGAAGACCGGGGGATCAACGACGGTTTTGGGGGGCTTGGCAAGTCCGCATCAGCGCGCAGGCCTTGCTGGCTGGGGATTTATCCGGTTCCGGAGGCTCTCTGGAAGCTCTCGACCAGGCTTCCGGCGACCAGTCGCCATCCGTCCACCAGCACGAAGAAGATCAGCTTGAACGGCAGGCTGACCACCACCGGCGGAAGCATCATCATACCCATGGACATGAGCACGCTGGCGACCACCAGATCGATCACAAGGAACGGAACAAAAAGAAGAAATCCGATGGTGAAGGCGGTCTTCAACTCACTGATCATGAAGGCCGGCGTGACCACCCGCAGGGGCAGATCCTGCACGTCCGCCGGGGCCTCTACACGCGACAGGCGAGTGAACAACGCCAGGTCGTCCGGCTTCACCTGGGCCAGCATGAAGGTTTTCACTGGTTCGGACGCCGCATCGAAGGCCTGAGGCAGCTCCATCTGCTGATCCATCAGCGGCCGGATGCCCGAATCATAGGCGTCCTGCCACGTCGGACCCATGACGATGGCGCTCAGGAACAGGGCCAGGGACACCAGGACGGCGTTCGGCGGCGACTGCTGCATCCCCAGCGCCGTCCGTAGCAGGGACAGCACCACGACGATTCGCACGAAGCTGGTGGTCATGATGACGATGGACGGCGCCAGCGACAGCACGGTCATCAGCCCGACCAGTTGCACCACGCGCTGCGTCAGGCCCGCGCCGCTGCCCAGGTCGATGTTGATGGCCGATCCGCCCTGCGCCGCCTCCTGCGCCAGGGCGCCCAGCGGCCAGACCAGGCACAGGGCGGTGGTGATCAGCGACAGCATGGCCGCGCGCTTCAGCTCCGCGCGGCTCGGCATGCCGAACAGGGCAGGGGGCTTCATTTGACGCCTCCCGGCTGGCGCGGCTCGATCAGTTCGCGGCCTTCGCCCAGCAGGATCAGTCGTTCTTCGTCGTCGACGCGGATCAGCACCAGGCGGCGCGAGGGGTCCAGCACCAGGGTCTCGACCACCTTCATCCGCCGCACCTGGCCCTGCGGCCCCTGGAAGCGGGCCAGGATTTCGGGCGCATAGCGGCGCGCCGCCCAGGCGGCCAGGCCGATAATGCCCAGGGTGATGGCCAGGCCGAAGATCGCCCGGAACAGATCGAGGAAGTTCATGCGGATGCAGCCCCAGACGCATACGGCGGCGGCGCGCGGACGCGGCGCTTCGGGGGCATGTTTCAACAGACGTGGTTAACGGCGCGTTTAGGGATACGAGATATTAACCATGCAGGCGGCAAATTCTGCCGATCACCGTCCGAGGGATTCGCGTGTCCGTCACCGACCTGCCGCTGCTGAATCAGATCAAGGGCCGCCTGGGCTGGCTGGACGACCGCCAGCGGGTGATCGCCCAGAACGTCGCCAACTCCGACACGCCCGGCTATGTCGCCCGCGACCTGAAGACGCCGACCGACTTCGCCGAGGCGATGCGGACGGGCGGGGGCCTGCGCATGACGGCCACTAACGCCCGCCACATCTCGCCGCCCGGTCAGGCGGCGCGGTTCGACGCGACCAACGCTCCGGATTCCGAGACCACGCTGGACGGCAACTCGGTCGTGGTCGAGGAGCAGATGCTCAAGATGGCCGAGAGCCGCATGGCCTATGACGCCGCTATCGGCTTCTACCAGAAGTCGATGCAGATGATTCGCCTGGCGGCCAAGAAGCCCGCGGCCTGAGGGAGACTGAACCATGCCTGATCCGATCAACGGTCGCCCCGTCACACCGCGCAACACCGCCATGGCCGTCGCTTCCAGCGCGCTGAAGGCGCAGCAGTCGCGGATGCGCATCATCGCCGAGAACATCGCCAACGCGGAATCCACGGCCAACGTCGCGGGCGGCCAGCCCTATCGCCGCCAGACCCCGGTGTTCCAGGCCCGCAACGTCGACGGCGCGACCGGCGTGGTCCTGGCCGAGGTGCGGCCGGACCAGAGCGACTTCCGCATGGACTACGACCCCTCGCACCCGGCGGCGAACGCGGAAGGCTACGTCCAGCGGCCCAACGTCGACACCCTGGTCGAGGCGATGGACATGCGCGAGGCGCAGCGCGCCTATGAGGCCAACCTGAACGTCATCGAGACGGCGCGGAACATGGACTCCCGCACCCTCGACATCATCAAGAAATAAGAGGGTTAGGGCATGAATCCCATCATGGCCGCCCGCGCCTACGCTTCCGTTCAGGGCGGGGGCGGCGTCAGCGTCACCACCTCGGCCAATGCGGCGGCCTCGACCGGCCCGAACGCGGCCGGGGGCTTCGCCGATCTGCTGCAGAACGTCATGACCCAGACGACGCAACAGACCCGCGCCGCCGAGACGCAGATGGCGCAGTCGGTGCAGGGGCAGGGCAATCTGATCGACGTCGTCACGGCCATCTCCTCGGCCGAGGCTTCGCTGGAGACGGTCATGGCGGTGCGTGATCAGGTGATTTCGGCCTATCAGGAAATCATGCGGATGCCGATCTGACGGCGCTTTGCGGTCAGAGCCCCAGTTCCGCCCTCAGCGCTTCGGGCGTCAGCCCGCCCTCTCTCAGTTCAGCCAGAGTAACCGAGCGGTCGCGCTTGGCGTAGCGACGGCCGTCCGGCCCGGCCAGCAGGCGGTGGTGGCGATAGACCGGCGCGGGCCAGTCCATTAGCGCCTGGATCAGCCGCTGGATATGGGTCGCCTCGAACAGATCCTGACCCCGGATGACGTGGCTGATCCCTTGCAGGGCGTCGTCGTGGGTGACGGCCAGATGATAGGCGGTCCCGGCGTCCTTGCGCGCCAGCACGACGTCGCCCGCCGTCTCGGGCCGCGCCTTGACCCGGCCGGTCTCGCCATCGGGGCCTGAGCCTTCTTCGATGTAGCTTAAGCGCTCCCACGCCGCGCCGCCCAGCGCCTCCTTCGCCCGATCCAGCGACAGTCGCCACGCGAAAGGGCGTCCGTCAGCTAGCAGTCGCGCCTCTTCCTGGGCCGGATGAGGACCGGGGCGGGCCGCCTCTGCCGGGCCGTGAGGCGCATCGCCGATGGCGTCCAATATCTCCTTGCGCGTGCGGAAGCAGCGATAGAGCAGGCCGCGTCGGTCCAGCGTCTCGACCACAGCGGCGTAGTCGGCCAGATGATCGGACTGGCGCCGCACGGGCGTCTCCCAGTCCAGCACCAGCCAGGCCAGGTCTTCATAGATGCCCGCCTCGAACTCGGGCCTGCACCGCGTCGGGTCGATATCCTCGATCCGCAGGATGAAGCGCCCGCCGGCCTCCTTCGCCGCCCGCCACGCCGTCAGGGCCGAGAAGGCGTGCCCCTTATGCAGGCGGCCGGTGGGGGAGGGGGCGAAGCGGGTGACGAACGTCATTGCGCGTCGCCTAGCAGCGACGCCCAGTCGCGGGCGGCGTGCAGCACGCGGATGATCTCGACCCGATCCGTCACGCGATAGAAAATCACATAGTCGCCGAAGGGGCGTTTGCGCAGATCGGCGAAACCGATGCGCGGATAGCGCTCGGCGTTGGCGGACAGGCTTTCACATTCCGTCAGCGCGCTCTCGATCCAGCGGCCTGCGGCGCGCGGATTGTCGCGCGCGATCCAGGCGCCGCTCTGAGCCAGATCCGACTCGGCCAGGCGGGTCAGAACGACCTTCATTCCGGGGTGGAAGGCTCGAAGCGTTGACGCAGCCTCTCGGCCGCCGTGTTCAGCGAGACGACGTCGCCGCGCTCTGCCTGGGTCACGCCGGCTTCAAGCTTGCCGAGCAGTTCGGTCAGGCGCGCTTCATGCTCCTGAACCAGGCGAACGCCCGTGCGCAGCACCTCGCTCTTGGAGCCGTAGCGCCCCTGCTTCACCAGATTGTCGACGACCTGCTCCAGGGCGCCGAGTTCGACGGTCATGGTCATGGCGATCTCCTGCTCTAATAATAGATGTTAGAGGGCCGGTGCGCCAGAGCTCTCCATGAGTGGCGGTTTCCGGCCGTGGTCAGAACCGGGCGTCGAACCTCTCTTTTCGAGGGGGGAGGCGGAAGGCTAGCATGGCGTCATGGCCCTTGCTCCGTCTCCCGCTTCCGTCGCCGCCGCCCGCGAGGCTCTGGCCGTCGCCGATCCGGCGCTGGCCAAGGCGCATGCCTCGACGCCCGTGTTCGAATGGCGGTTGCGGCCGGGCGGCTATGAGGGGCTGTTCCGCATGATCGTCGAGCAGCAGGTCTCGGTCGCCGCCGCCGCCGCTATCTGGAAACGGGTGGTCGAGGGGCTGGATGGGCAGGTGACGCCCGACGCCGTGCTGGCGCGCGATGTCGAGACGCTGCGGAGCTTCGGCCTGTCGGGCCAGAAGGCGAAATACGGTCATGAGATCGCCCGCGCCCATGCCGACGGCCACATCGACTTCGACCATTTGGAGCGGCTGGACGACGTCGAGGCCATCGCCGCCCTGGTCGCCATCAAGGGGGTGGGCAAGTGGACGGCCGAGACCTTCCTGATGTTCTGCGAGGGGCGGCTGGACGTCTTTCCCGGCGGTGACGTGGCCTTGCAGGAAGCCATGCGCTGGGCCGATCGCGCCGAGGACCGTCCGAACGAGAAACAGGCCTATGCCCGCGCCGAGATCTGGCGGCCGCATCGCGGGGTGGCGGCGCATTTGCTCTGGGGGTGGTATGGTGGCGTTCGGCGCGGCGAGATCGCGCTGGACGAGGGCGTTTGACTCTCGTTTTCACCAAGGCTGGGGGCGACCCCGAAGACGGCGCCGCGCGGCGCCCTGGGGATGATGACGATGTTGGAGCCGATCGCGGGCGCAGACCTGGTTCGTCCGGCTGCGGTGCTGCCGCTGCTGGATTTTGCGGGCGTGGCCGTGTTCGCCGCCACCGGCGCCCTGGCCGCCGCGCGCGAGAAGCATGACGTCCTGACCTTCGCCTTCTTCGCCGCCGTCACAGGTATGGGCGGCGGCACCCTGCGCGATCTGCTGATCGGGGCGCCGGTCTTTTGGGTGCAGGACTGGCGCTATGTCGCCGTCTGTATGGTGGCGGCGGTCGGCTTCTGGATGCTGGGCTCCCGGTCGTGGCGTTTCCGCGCCCTGCTGTGGCTGGATGCGATCGGGCTGGCGGCCTATGGCGTCATGGGGGCGGCCAAGGCGGCGTCTTACGGCGTGACGCCGTTGATCTGCATCGTCATGGGCGTGCTGACGGCCTGCTTCGGCGGCATCGTGCGCGACGTGCTGGCGCACCAGCCCTCCATTCTGTTGCGGCGCGAGTTGAACATCACCGCCGCCCTGGTGTCGGCGGCCCTGTTCGTCGGCCTGAAGGCCGTGAGCCTTCCCACATGGCCTGCTGTGGCGGTGGCCGTGGTGGCTGGGTTCGGCGTGCGCGCCGGCGCCCTGAAATGGGGCTGGAGCCTGCCCGCCTTCCCAACCGCCGCTTCGCGATATTGAACCCAACTGATGAGAATGCAGATGAACGACGTTCCTGCGGCTTATGCGGCTGCGCCCCGTTGGCCCTTTGGCGACAGCTCCGAACTGGCTGATGAACTGCTGGCCCTGGTGCTGGCCGGCGGCAAGCGCGCCACCTGTTCGTCGCTGGCGTCATGCGAGGCCGACATCATGCCGACCGTGGGCGAGGTCAGCGTCATTCTGGACGGCGCCGGCGTCCCTCGCTGCGCGATCCGCACGACCGAGGTCGAGATCATGCCTTTCGAGCAGGTCAGCGAGGACTTCGCCCGCGCCGAGGGAGAGGGCGACCTGACCTACGAATGGTGGCGCGACGCGCATGAGGCCTATTACCGCCGCGAAGGCACCTGGGCGCCGGGCATGAAGGTCGTCTGCGAGCGCTTCGAGCTGGTCGAGGTCTTCTAGAGGCGCGTCACGAAAACGCGCCGTATCTGTCATGGCGATGCGGGAGAATCAGGCGTAGGGTTTCGCCATCAGACCAAGGAAGGAGACGTGTCTTCAGTCCTGTCGCGTCGATAACCCCCCGTATGAGCGGGAGGGCCTGATGCAGGTTCTCTCCCGCCCGCCGTCCGGCTTTCCAGCCTTGGTGCTGAACGCCGATTTCAGGCCCTTGTCCTATTTCCCCCTGTCGCTCTGGCCGTGGGAAGAGGTGGTCAAGGCCGTGTGGCAGGACCGCGTCGATGTGGTCGCCACCTATGACAAGGTCGTCCGCAGCCCCTCGCTGGAGATGCAGCTGCCGAGCGTGGTCTGCCTGAAGTCCTATGTGGACCAGGACCGCAAGCCGGCCTTCACCCGGTTCAATGTCTTCCTGCGCGACGGTTTCGCCTGCCAGTACTGCGGCGCGCCGGGCACGTCCCAGGATCTGACCTTCGACCACGTCATCCCCCGCTCGCGCGGCGGGCGCACGACGTGGCAGAACATTGTCGCGGCTTGCGGTCCCTGCAATCTGCGCAAGGGCGGCCGCACGCCCGGTCAGGCCCACATGCCCCTGCGCCGCACCGCCCACCAGCCCAGCGCCTGGCAGCTTCAGCAGGCGGGACGCCGCTTCCCGCCCCACTTCCTGCACCAGAGCTGGCTCGACTACCTCTACTGGGACATCGAGCTGGAGCCCTAGCGCCGCTGGGTTCAACTGGCGGAATAGCTGGTCTTGGTCTGGGTGTAGAAGTCTGCGGCGGCGAAGCCCTGTTCGCGCGGGCCGTAGCTGGACTTCTTCGTGCCGCCGAAGGGGACGTGGTAGTCGACCCCGGCGGTAGCCAGGTTGACCATGGTCATGCCCGCCTTGGCGCGGCGCTGGAAGTCGCGCGCGTGCTTCAGCGACTGGGTGACGATGCCCGCCGACAGGCCGAACTCGACGCCGTTGGCGACCGCCAGGGCTTCTTCATAGGAAGCGACGCGGATGGTCGAGGCGACGGGACCGAACACTTCCTCGGTGTTGATGCGGGCGTGGGCCTGGGTGTCGATGATCAAGGTCGGCTGGACGTACCAGCCCGGCTTGTCGAGGCTGAGATGCTCACCGCCGGCCAGCACGCGACCCCCGCCGTCGCGGGCGATGTCGATGTAGTCATAGGAGGTCTGGCGCTGGGCCTCGGTCACGGCCGGGCCCATCTGGGTCGTGGGGTCGAGGGCGTCGCCGACGCGCAGGGCCTTCACCTTCTCGGCCAGGGCCGCGACGAAGCGGTCATGGATGCCGTCCTGCACGACCAGGCGGCTGGAGGCCGTGCAGCGTTGCCCGGTGGCGAAGAAGCTGCCGTCCAGCGCGATGGCCACCGCGCGCTCCAGATCGGCGTCGTCCAGCACGATCAGCGGGTTCTTGCCGCCCATTTCCAGTTGCACGCGGGCCTGGCGCTTCATTGCCCCCTCGGCCACCCCGGCGCCGACCTTCTGCGAGCCGGTGAAGCTGATCCCGTCCACGTCCGGGTGGGCGACGATGGCGCGGCCGACGTCGCCGTCGCCGATGACCATGTTGACCACGCCGCCGGGCAGGCCCGCCTCATGCAGGATGGCGATCAGGGCCTCGGCCGTGGCCGGGGTCGGGCCGGCGGGCTTGATGACCACGGTGTTGCCGAAGGCGATGGCCGGGGCGATCTTCCAGGCCGGAATGGCGATGGGGAAGTTCCACGGGGTGATCAGGCCGAACACCCCGACCGGCTGACGATAGGTCTGGATTTCCACGCCGGGCCGGGTCGAGGCCAGGTTCTGGCCGTGCAGGCGCAGGGCTTCTCCGGCGAAGAACTTCAGGATGCGGGCGGCGCGGGCGGTCTCGCCGATGCCCTCGGCCAGGGTCTTGCCTTCTTCGCGCGACAGCAGGCGGCCGATGGTTTCGCGCCGCTCCATCAGCAGCGTCCCGGCGCGGTCGAGGATGTCCGAGCGCACCTCCGGCGAGGCGTCGGCCCAGGGGCCGAAGACC
>NZ_DAMCNG010000111.1:0-9309 GCF_032107865.1 Brevundimonas sp. | reverse complement strand
TCCTCCACGCCGACGGCGCGGCCGACCCCAGCCTGTTCGTGCTCGGCCCGCCCGCCCGCGCCGTCTTCTGGGAGACCATCGCCGTGCCGGACATCCGCCAGCGCATCGAGGCCCTGGCCCGCGCCCTCGCCGGTTGACGCGCGCGATTCAAGCGCGGTCGGAATTTCCAAGGGTTTGCGGCTTCCTTCCTGAGACTTAGCGTCTGGCAGGCCTTTGACGGGTCGGCTATCACCGTCTCAGGAGAGGAAACACAAAAATGAACCGTCACCGCACCCGCGTCCTTGGGGATCGCACCCTTGCGCCTGAAACCCTGATGATGGGCTATGGCTATGATCCGACCCTGTCGGAGGGCGCGATCAAGGCGCCGCTGTTCCAGGCCTCGACCTTCGTCTTCAAATCGGCCGAGGACGGCAAGCGCTTCTTCGAGGTCGCCTATGGCTTGCGCCAGCGCGATCCGGACGAGGCGCTGGGCCTGATCTATTCGCGCATCAACAATCCGAACCTCGAGATTCTGGAAGACCGCCTCGCCGTCTGGGACAAGGCCGACAAGGCCCTGGTCTTCTCCAGCGGCATGGCCGCCATCTCGACCGCCATGCTGGCCCTGGTGCGGCCCGGCGACGTCATCCTCTATACCGCCCCGGCCTATGGCGGCACCGAATACCTGTTCGACCGCATCCTGCCCCGCTACGGCGTCAAGGCGATCAGCGTCCCCGCCGCCGAGGGCGCCGACGCCCTGGACGCCGCCATGATCGCGGCCGCCGCCGAGGCCAAGACGACGGGCGGGCGCCTGGCCGCCGTCTATCTGGAGACGCCCGCCAACCCGACGAACCAACTGGTCGACATCGCCCGCGCGGTCGCCGGCGCCAAGGTGCTGGGCCAGGCCGAAGCGCCCGCCATCGCCGTCGACAACACCTTCCTAGGCCCCCTGTGGCAAAGCCCGCTGGAGCTGGGCGCCGACCTCGTCCTCTATTCCCTGACCAAATACGTCGGCGGCCACTCGGACCTGATCGCGGGCGGCTGCATGGGCGGGGCGGACATCATGGCCCGCGTCGGCGAGATGCGGACCATCTGCGGAACGACCGCCGATCCGCACACGGCATGGCTGCTGTTGCGCAGTCTTGAGACCCTGCACATCCGCATGGAGCGGGCGCAGGACAACGCCCTGATCCTGGCCGAGCGCCTGCGCGCCGATCCGCGCGTCAGCGCCGTCCTGACCGCCGGCGGCCCGGACGCCTCGCCCGAACAGCAGGCGATCTTCGAAGCCCAATGCAAGGGCTCCGGTTCGACCTTCTCGCTGGAACTGCCGGGCGGCGAGGCCGAAGCCTTCCGCATGCTGAACGCGCTGCGCCTGTTCAAACTGGCCGTCAGCCTGGGCGGCGCCGAGAGCCTGGCGTCGCACCCCTCCAGCATGACCCATTCGGACTATACGCCCGAAGCCAAGGCCCGCAGCGGCATCGGCGACAACCTGGTCCGCCTGTCGGTCGGCATCGAGAACGTCGACGACCTGTGGGCCGACCTGGATCAGGCCCTGTCCGCCGCCTGACCGTCTCAAGGATCAGTCCGCTAGGAAGGCCTTCAACTCGGCGGACTGATCCGAGGCCATGAACCGCTGCAACAGCACCACATTGGCGGCCAGGGGCGCCGACACCTGCGCCAACCGCCCTGCCTCCCAGGCCGTCAACTGATCCAGAGGAAGGGCCTCATGCCCTTCCGTCCACAGCCGCTCCTGCCGCGACACCCGAATGTCGGCGACCGGCCGCCGCAGGGCCGTGACGGCAAAGATCTCTGGCTTGCCGCCGCGATAAAGATAGCGGCCGAAGCCCACCAGAACAGTCTTCAACTCCGTTGCGCTGAAGACGCAGTCCGTCTCCTCGAACAACTCGCGCTGGATCTCGCGGCGGCAGAATTCCTGAAAGGTCAGGCCGGGGCGAACGGCCAGCTTTTGATAGCGCGCCAGATCGAACGAGCCCGACCCGGTCGGCGCCAGCAGGCCAGAGCTTTCCGCGCTGGTGGCGGCTTGTCGGGTCAGATAGGCCGTGCCCGACTGGTCGATCATGATCGTCGACCCGCCCAACTGGTTCGACGCCGACGCCTGCTCCAGCCGGATCAGTTCGTCGCCGCAGATGAAGTGGTCCCGTCCCGCCCAGACCCGCCGGTTGCGCGCCTTGGCATAGACGTCGGACCGCAGCACCTCATTGGTCGTCCGGTCAAAGAAATAGGTCGTCTTCTGGAGCCTCGCAGGCGCGTCGCCCTGAACGAAGCCGCTGTCGATCTCGGTCCGAAGCCCCAGCTTCTGTTCATTGACGACCAGGGGGTTCATGCCCTGCTCGGCCAGTCGCGCCGCCTGCGCCAGTTCGTGCGGCCAGCCATAGATCTGTTTCACTAGGACCAGCCCGTGACGTCCCTGATCCAGCCAGGCGTCCACGCCCATGTTGAGCGCCACCGGACCGTTGGCCCCGGTCACGATCTGGATCACGTCGCGCGAGCCTTCCAGCCCCGAGACGGACGTCACCGGCCGGGCCGGTCTCAGCTCATAATCGTCCGCCGCCGGACGCAGACGACGAATGAGGGCGCGCGTCAGCCCGATCAGCCCGATCACCGCCAGGGCGAAGGCCACGCCCTTGAACATCCAGCCCAGCACGGACCAGAGCGGACCTTGAAACAGATGATCCGTGAACGGTCCGATGAAGTCGCCAAAACCGGCGAAGGCGCCCAGCACGAACAGGAAGGCGGCGTTGCGCGTCTTGAAAGCGCGGAACCAGAACTGCTCCCAGCCCGCCCGCAGCCGCCGCCCCAGCTGTTCGCGGCGAAAACGAATCCGCTGTTTCAGGCCGCCTGCGCCGTCCCCCTGCGTCATGGCCGTGCTAGCCCGCCGCCTTCACCGCCTCGGCGACCTCGTTGACCACGCGCTTGACCAGGGCCTCGTCGTCGCCCTCGGCCATGACTCGGATCAGCTTCTCCGTGCCCGACGGACGCACCAGCAGGCGGCCCGAGCCGTTCAGCGCCGCCTCGGCCTCGGCCATGGCCGCCTTGACCTTCGCGTCCTCCAGCGGCTTGCCGGCGGTGTATCGGACGTTCTGCAGCAGTTGCGGCACCGGCTCGAACTGACGCGCCAGTTCGCTCATCGGCGCGCCGGCCTCGACCAGAACGGCCAGCACCTGCAGCGCCGCCATCAGGCCGTCGCCGGTCGTGGCGTGATCTTTCAGGATGATGTGGCCCGACTGTTCGCCGCCGATGTTGAAGCCGCCTTCGCGCATCCGCTCCATGACGTAGCGGTCGCCGACCTTGGTGCGCTCCAGCGTCAGGCCCTCGGCCTTCAGACGGCGCTCCAGGCCCAGGTTGGACATGACGGTGGCGACGACGCCCCGGCCGTTCAACCGCCCGCGCTTGGCCCAGTCCAGGCCGATCAGGGCCATGATCTGATCGCCGTCGACCACATGGCCCTTCTCGTCGCAGATGATGACCCGATCGGCGTCGCCGTCGAGCGCGATGCCGATGTCGCAGCGATAGCGTTTCACCGCCTCGGACACGGCCTCCGGGTGGGTCGAACCGCACTCGGCGTTGATGTTCAGACCGTTCGGCTCGACTCCGACGGGGAAGACCTCGGCGCCCAGTTCATAGAGGGTGGTCGGCGCCACGCGGTAGCCCGCGCCGTTGGCGCAGTCGATGGCGATGCGCAGGCCCTTGAGGCTCAGCCGTTTGGGGAAGGCCTGCTTGGCGATCTCGATGTAGCGCGGCGGGGCGTCGTCGATGCGCTTGACCCGGCCCAGCTTGTTCGACGGCGCCAGATCCTGATCCAGGGCCCCGTCCATCATCGCTTCGATCTTCAGCTCGATCTCGTCCGACAGCTTGTACCCGTCCGGCCCGAACAGCTTGATGCCGTTGTCCGCATAGTCGTTGTGCGACGCCGAGATCATGATGCCCAGATCGGCGCGCATCGAGCGGGTCATCATGGCCACGCCCGGCGTCGGCAGGGGGCCGAAGGTGCGCACGTCCATGCCGACCGAGGCCAGACCGGCCACCAGGGCCGGCTCGATCATATAGCCCGACAGGCGCGTATCCTTGCCGATCACCACCAGATGGCGGCGGTCGTCGTCGGTGCGGAACAACCGCCCGGCGGCCAGGCCGACGCGCAGGGCGACCTCGGCCGTCATCGGATGGGTGTTGGCCCGGCCGCGAATGCCATCGGTGCCGAAGTATTTTCTCTCGCCCAAGAGGCCGTCCTTCGCTGGCGGCCCCGGAATTGCAAAGAAACCTTCCGAAACCCATTTTTTGATGTCGTCGCCCCCGCGATTTCCTAGAGCGGAGATCAAGGGCGGAGGCTGAACCCTCTCGCTTACCTCAATTTCGCGGCCCTGCGCAAAAAGCGTCGACCGCATCCGATCGGAGCAGACCTCATGTGCGGCATCATCGGCGTCACCGGAACCGGCCCCGTCGTCCCTCGCCTGGTCGACAGCCTGAAGCGGCTGGAATACCGCGGCTATGACTCGGCCGGCATCGCCGTGCAGAACGAAGGCGGCATCGAGCGCCGTCGCGCCAAGGGCAAGATCCGCGAGCTGGAGGCCGTGCTGGCCGCCGATCCGATCGCCGGGACCGTCGGCGTCGGCCACACCCGCTGGGCCACCCACGGCGCCCCGACCACGACCAACGCCCACCCGCACAAGGCCGGGCGCGTCTGCCTGGTCCATAACGGCATCATCGAGAATTTCGCCGAACTGAAGGCCGAGATGGAGGCCGAGGGCCGCGTCTTCGAAAGCCAGACCGACACTGAGGTCGTGGCCCACCTGCTGGACCACAAGCTGGCGGCGGGCCTGGCCCCGCTGGACGCCTTCAAGGCCACGCTGGACCGGCTGACCGGCGCCTACGCCCTCGCCGTGCTGATCGAGGGCGAGGACGAGCTGATCCTGGGCGCGCGTCGCGGCAGCCCCCTGGTCGTCGGCTGGGGCGAGGGCGAGATGTATCTGGGCTCCGACGCCCTGGCCGTCGGCCCCTTCACCCAGAAGATCTCCTATCTGGAAGAAGGCGACTATGTCGCCGTGACCCGCACCGGCGCGCGCATGTTCGACGCCTCGGGCCGACCGGCCGACCGCGCCGTGGTCCAGGTCTCCGCCTCCTCGGCCCTGGTCGAGAAGGGCGAGTACCGCCACTTCATGGAAAAGGAGATCCACGAGCAGCCCGACAGCGTCCAGCACACCCTGTCGGAATACCTCGACCTGGTCTCCGGCAAGGC
Organism: Brevundimonas sp.; assembly: GCF_032107865.1. Lineage (GTDB taxonomy): Bacteria > Pseudomonadota > Alphaproteobacteria > Caulobacterales > Caulobacteraceae > Brevundimonas. The sequence continues at coordinate 4,079 of NZ_DAMCNG010000111.1, read as the reverse complement.
CAAGGTCCAGGCCGTGGACTTCGCCGCCGTCGAGCGCATCCAGATCGTCGCCTGCGGCACCGCCTTCTACGCCGGGCAAATCGGCCGATACGCCTTCGAACGCTATGCGGGCCTGCCCTGCGACGTCGAGATCGCCTCGGAATTCCGCTATCGCCACCCGGCCGTGACCAAGGGGACGCTGGCCGTCGCCGTCAGCCAGTCGGGCGAGACCGCCGACACCCTGGCCAGCCTGACCTGGTGCAAGGCCCAGGGGCTGAAGACCGCCGCCGTGGTCAACGTCCACACCTCCTCCATGGCGCGCGAGGCTGAAATCCTGTGGCCGACCCATGCAGGGCCGGAAATCGGCGTCGCCTCGACCAAGGCCTTCACCGCCCAGGTCGCCGCCCTGCTGTCGCTGGCCGTCGCGGCGGGCGTGGCGCGCGGCAAGATCGACGCGGCTGAGGAAGCCGAGCTCATCAAGGCCCTGTTCGAAGCCCCGCGCCTGATCTCCGAGGCGCTGCAGATGGACGCGGGCATCCACGCCCTGACCGTCGACCTGGCCAAGGCCCGCGACGTCCTGTTCCTGGGCCGCGGCCCGATGTTCCCGCTGGCCATGGAAGGCGCGCTGAAGCTGAAGGAGATCAGCTACATCCACGCTGAGGGCTATGCCGCCGGCGAGCTGAAGCACGGCCCCATCGCCCTGATCGATGAAGCCACCCCGACCGTGGCCCTGGCGCCGCTGGACGACCTGTTCGAAAAGACCGCCTCCAATCTTCAGGAAGTCGCCGCGCGCGGCGGTCCGGTCATCATGATCGCCCCGGAAAAGGCGCCCGACCCGCACGGCGCCGGCATCCGCCGCGTCCACGCCCCGGACTGCCCGGCCCTGATCGCGCCCCTGGTCTACGCCGTGCCGATGCAGCTGCTGGCCTACTACACCGCCGTCCAGAAGGGCACGGACGTCGACCAGCCCCGCAACCTGGCCAAGTCCGTGACCGTGGAGTGATCGTCCTTCTCCTCCTCATGCCATGGGGAGGAGAAGTTTGGCCCCTTTCCCGAATACGCCTATGACAGGCGCCCCAAGGCTGATCAGGACGATCCATGACGACCTCCCCCGCCCGCCTTCGCAAGGCGGTCCTGCCCGTGGCCGGTCTCGGCACGCGCGTTCTGCCCGGCACCAAGACCACGCCGAAGGAGCTGCTGAACGTCGTTGATCGACCGATCCTCTCCTACATCGTGGAAGAGGCGCGCGAGGCGGGGATCGAACACATCGTCTTCGTCACCGGTCGCGCCAAGCAGGCGATCGAGGACTATTTCGACCACCAGATCGAGCTTGAGGCCCAGCTCCTGGCCAAGGGCAAGACCGAGATTCTCGAGATCATGAACGCCGAGCTGGCCCAGGCTGGCGAGATGAGCTTCACCCGCCAGATGCAGCCCAAGGGCCTGGGCCACGCCGTCTGGTGCGCGCGCGACATCATCGGCCACGAGCCCTTCGCCGTCATCCTGCCGGACGTCATCGTGGATTCGCAGCCAGGCGCCCTGAAGCAGTTGGCCGAGCTCTACGCCGAGGTCGGCGGCAACGTCATCGGCGTCGAGGCCGTGCCCGAGGCCGACACCCACAAATACGGCATCATCGACCCCGCCTCCCACGACGGCCGCCGCTACGGCATGAAGGGCATGATCGAAAAGCCCGCCCAGGGCACGGCGCCCTCGAACATGTCGATCTCGGGCCGCTACATCCTTCAGCCGGAAATCTTCGACCTGCTGGAAACGCAGGAGCGCGGCGCCGGCGGCGAAATCCAGCTGACCGACGCCATGGACCGGCTGATGAAGACGCAGGTCTTCACCGCCTATGAATATGAGGGCGTGACCCACGACTGCGGCGACAAGATCGGCTTGCTGCGCGCCAACGTCGCCCTGGCCCTGAAGCGCCCCGACCTGGGCGACGCCGCCCGCGCCGCGATCGAAAGCCTGCTTTGATCCGACCCGCGACCCCGGCCGACGCGCTCGCACTGACCGCCGTCTGGCGGCGCGCGGTCGAGGCGACGCATCACTTTCTGACGCCCGAAGCCGTCAACGGCATCGAAGGCGACCTCGCCGCCTGGCTGAACAGCGGCGATCCCAACCTCTGGGCCTGGGAACAGGACGGGGCGCCCGTGGCCTTTCTCGGCCTGTCCGACGATGAACTGGCGGCCCTGTTCGTGGACCCCCGCCTGCACCGCTCCGGCATCGGGCGCCGGCTGGTCGATCACGCCCTGTCGCTGGGCGCCCGGCGCCTCAGCGTCAATGAAGACAACCCCGGCGCTCGCGCCTTCTACGAGCGGCTGGGCTTCCAGGCCGTGGGCCGCGCCGAGACCGACGACGCCGGGCGCCCCTATCCGCTGATCCTCATGGCGCTCGGCGCCGATCCGGCCTGATCCCGATAGGCTGGCATCGCCCGTTGTGATCGTCCGCTGTCGAAAAGGCTGTGATTTCAAGGCCTGTGGGCCATGGAGTCGCGCCAGACGCGCCTGACCTCGTCCCCGGCTCATCCTGCCGGATTCCCAGAAGGGATGCGCTCCGCATTCAGACGATTCAGACGAATTGGACTCTATTTTTTCCGCCCTGCGTCGCTTTCGCCGCAGCCAAGCGCCACGCTTTCGCCCCCTCGCGCGTTCGGCTAGGCAGGATAGAGTGCTGAAAACGAGGTTCGACTGATGCGCGTGATGATTCTGGGCGGCGACGGCTTCTGCGGCTGGCCCACGGCCCTGCACCTCTCGGCGCGCGGCTGGGACGTGCTGGTCGTCGACAACCTCAGCCGCCGCAACATCGACAATGAGCTGGAGATCCGCTCCCTGACCCCGATCCGCACCATGGGCGAGCGTATCGCCGCATGGCAGGAGGTCTCGGGCCGCGCCATCGACTTCGTCAATCTGACGGTCGGCAAGGAATTCGACCGCCTGGTCGCCCTGATCAAGGGCTGGGCGCCCGACAGCGTCGTCCACTTCGCCGAACAGCGCGCCGCCCCCTATTCGATGAAGTCGGCGCGGCACAAGCTCTACACCGTCGACAACAATCTGAACGCCACCAACCACCTGCTTGCCGCCATCGTCGAGAGCGGGCGGGACGTGCACCTGGCCCACCTGGGGACCATGGGGGTCTATGGCTACACCACGGCGGGCCTGCGCATTCCGGAGGGCTATCTGAAGGTCACGGTCGACACCGACCACGGCCCGACCGAACAGGAAATCCTGTTCCCGCCGAACCCCGGCAGCATCTATCACATGACCAAGACGCAGGACGCCCTGCTGTTCCAGTTCTACGCCAAGAACGACGGGCTGCGGATCACCGACCTGCACCAGGGCATCGTCTGGGGCGCCCAGACCGAGGAGACCAAGCAGGACGAACGCCTGATCAACCGCTTCGACTACGACGGCGACTACGGCACGGTGCTGAACCGCTTCTTGATGCAGGCGGCGGTCGGCTATCCGCTGACGGTGCACGGCTCGGGCGGCCAGACGCGGGCCTTCATCCACATTCAGGACACGGTGCGCTGCGTCGAGCTGGCGCTGAAGAACCCGCCCAAGCGCGGCGATCGGGTCAAGATTCTCAACCAGATGACCGAGAGCCGCCGTGTCCGCGACCTGGCGCAGATGGTGGCCGAGATGACGGGCGCCCAGGTCCACAACGTCGCCAATCCGCGTCAGGAGGCCGACGAGAACGAGCTGGTCGTCGCCAACGACCAGTTCCGCGAACTGGGGCTGAAGCCGATCACCCTGGCCGAGGGACTGATGGCCGATGTGACCGAAATCGCCCGCCGCTACGCCGACCGCGCCGACCGGACTAAGATTCCCTGCGTCACCGCCTGGAATTCGGGCCGCGCCGAAGCCCTGCGCGACGAGGCTGAAACGACCGCCGCCCCCTCCCCCGTCCGCGTCCTGTCCGCCTGAAAGACCGAAGCCCGATGACCGAATCCGCCGCCGCCCCGTCCCTGCTGGTGTTCGGCGGCGGCTATCTGGGACAGGCGGCGGCGCGCGAGGCCCTGCGGCGCGGCGGCCGGGCCTTCGCCACCTCGCGCGATCCCGAGACCCGTCAGGCGCTGGCGGGGCAGGGGATCACGCCAG
>NZ_DAMCNG010000110.1:0-9313 GCF_032107865.1 Brevundimonas sp. | reverse complement strand
GCGCTGACCCCTATGACCCCGACTTCTGGGCCAAGGACGTGCGGGTGTCCCTGGCGCTCAGCGTGCCGGGCAGCAACACCCAGATGCTGGACCTGTCCTCGCCCGTGGGGCCGGGGCTGGTCGTGCGGCACATGCTGGGCGGACGCGGTCCGGGCCCGCTGATCGCCTGGGTCCAGGCGGGGGGCTGGCGGCCCTGGCTGGAGACCCACACCGAGGCGCGCGACCTGTCGGATTTCAACGAAGCGGGCTGGGAGCGCAACTGGGCCGCCGCCGCCGCCCTGTTGAAGACGCGGCCGGAACTGGCGGGCGTCATCGGCTCCAGCTGGTTCTTCGATCCGCCGCTGGAGACCATCAGTCCGCGCCTGACCTATCTGCGGACCACGCCTGTGAACAACGGCGCCTTCATGATCCATCAGGGCGGCGGCGACATCCATGACGAGCGCGCCTCCGCTTCCTCGCCCACACGCCGCACCATGATTGAAACGGGCGAATACAGCGCCTGCTCCTGGCTGCTGTGCTGGCCTCGCAAACCATTGATTCGTTGGGCTGAGGCTCGCGGGCTGCTTCAACCCTAAGGCGAGAAGTGCGACGTATTGACGCGGTTGTGGCTCAATTCTGGCGAAGAAACGGCGGATTGATGGGCGCGCCGGACCTCCTGGGTTCATGAGGGGCGGGGGTTGGAGAGAAATTCCAATTTCGACACACTCAAGCGTGACAGTTTTGGTGAAGCTGCGTCTGAGAGAAGGATCTCCGTTCTGCGATTGACAGTAGGCGGAGGTTTCCGTCTCAAATGCTTCAGAGAGGGGCGCGTGGAGCGACGGCTACGGCTGTCGGGACGGAGGCGACCCCTCTTCGAATAGCTATGTCGCTTTTGTGGGGATCTATGATTAACGCGTTCAAGGCTGGCCTCTTGGTTGCAGCCGCTGGTTCCGCCCTGGTTTGGGCGAGTGATGTTTCCGCTCAGACGAGTGTTACGCCGCCGCCGGGCGGGTTCTATATGGCGGACGGGTCTCGCACTGCGAACTATGACGCGGCGCTGACGTCCTGGCGCGAAGACGCCCAGTTCACGGTCGATTATTCCAAAGCCTATCTGGGCCTGGAGCACGCCTACGCCCTGGGCTTGACGGGCAAGGGGCTGACGATCGGCGTCAATGACGCGGGCGTCTACATGGATCACCCGCTGTTCGGCGGGGAAGGCAAGATCAAGGGTCTGAACACGGTCGTCTCGGGCGACTACGGCAACGACGGCCGCATCAACCCGCGTCGCGGCTGGGAAGGTCACGGCACCCACGTCGCCGGCACCATCGGCGGCGCCCGCATCGACGGCGAAGTCATGTTCGGCAACGCCTTCGGCGCCAACATCTATTCGGCCACGACGAACTTCGCCGCCGGCGACTTCCTGTGGTTCCGCGACATCTACATCAACGGCGACACCGTCAGCACGCCGTTGGAGAACATCATCGACCTGGCCAACACGGGCGAAGTCCGGATCATCAACAATAGCTGGGGGTCGGCGAACAGCATTCCCTACGACGCGCCGGCGGATGTCGTGCGCGACATGCTGAGCCGGGATTACGGCGACTTCTACAAGCCGGTTCTGGACAATGACGTCCTGGTCGTCTTCTCGGCGGGCAACGGCTACGGCGTCCACGCTGGCATTGATGCGCTCGCCCCCATGTCGGACCCGCGCCTGCGCTCCAACTGGCTGTCCGTCGCCAACTATACAGGCGGCCTGACGCCCAGCGCCTCGACCAGCTTCTGCGGCCAGAGCGCGACTTGGTGCGTCGCCGGACCGGGTCATCAGATCGTGTCGGCCGTGCCGGGCTTCGAATTCGATTTCGACGCCATCGTGGCCCAGTACCGTCCGGCGGACTATCGCCCGCTCTATGCGGCGACGACGGTTGCAGCGCTGCAGAGCGCTTCAGTGAACCGCTTCCTGGGCGCGCTGAACACCTATCTGAACGCCAAATACGCCGCTGAAGACGCCGGTCTTCCGTTCGACGAGGCCGCCGCGCGTCGTCGCGTGGCCGAAGAGGCCGTGGCCATCACCCTGATCTCGGGCGGTCGCCTCGGTGATCCGGATGGCTTCACCTCGCAACTGGCGGGGCTGCTGACCTCGACCGGCAACATGGCCATCCTGACGCCGGAGTTCTCGTCCGACGTTCTGACGCAGGCCAACGCCCTGTTGGTGCAGCGCCTGGAGACGCTGGTCACCTACACGGGGGCGGATTACGCCGCCTATACGGGCACGTCGATGGCGGCGCCGAACATCTCGGGCTTCGCGGCCCTGCTGATGGAGAATTTCGCCGAGTACGACACGGCCTTGATCGGGGACATCCTGGTGTCCAGCTCGCTGGATCTGGACACGCCGGGCGTGGACCTGAAGTCCGGCTGGGGCGCACCGCAGATGGAAGTCGCGCTGAAAGGCCCGACGGCCCTGCGCGACGTGCGCGACGTCAATGTTCGCGTCGGCACGGTTGATGTGTGGAGCAACGACATCGGCGATGCGCGCGACCGCTATTCGGCCGAGGTTCTGGCCGAATACCCGGACGACATCGGCGGCATCGTCAAGAAGGGCGGCGGCGAGCTGATCCTGACGGGCGCCAACGACTACACCGGCGCGACCCGCGTCGAGGGCGGCCTGCTGACCGTCAACGGCAGCCTGATCAACTCGACTTCGACCGTGGCCGATCTGGGCATGCTGGGCGGCGTGGGCCGTCTGGCCGACGTGGTCGTCGACAAGGGCGGCGTCCTGTCGCCGGGCGATGCGGCCAATCCGTTCGGCACGCTGACCATCGCTGATAACCTGGTGTTCAAGGACGGCTCCTATCTGTGGATCCGCTCCAGCGTGAACGGCGCCCAGCACTCGCGCGTCGACGTCGAAGGCGCGACGACGCTGGAGGGCGGCAAGGTCATTCTGAAGGCCGACCAAGGCGAATGGAACCTGCGCACGCAGATGAATATCCTGCAGTCCGAGGGCGGCGTCACCGGCGTCTTCGCGGGTGCGGAAAGCGACCTGGCCTTCCTGAAGCCGATCCTGACCTACAGCGACAAGGCTGTGCAGCTGACGCTGGCGCGCAACGACGTGACCATCGCTTCGGTCGGCGTGACGCCGAACCAGAAGTCGGTCGGCGCGGCGCTGGACGTCATGACCGCTTCGGCCATGACCAACCCGCCGGCGGGCCGCAACACGGCTCTGGAAGACGCCATCCTGGACGGCAGCGTCGGCAATGTTCGTGGGGCGCTGAACAGCCTGACGGGCGAGGTCCACGCCACCCTGGCGGGCGTTGCTTCGGGCGACTCGCGCTTCATCCGTGACGCCATGCTGACGCGCGGCCGCAACGGCACGACGGAAGCGACCGATGGCCGCGGCGTCGCCGTCTGGGCCTCGGGCGTCTTCGGCAGCGGGCGCCAGGACAACGGCGAACTGGCCGGTTTCCGCAGCGAAGCCACCGGCTATCTGGCCGGCGTCGAGAAGACGCTGAACGGTCGCGCCCACATCGGCGTCGCCGTCGGTGAAAGCCAGTCGGAGATCCGCGCCAACCGTCTGCACTCGACGGGCGAGGTCAAGACCCAGCACATCGGCGTCTACGGCGCCGCGACGCTGGCCGGCTTCGACTTCCGTCTGGGCGGCGCCTGGATGGACTCGCGCACCCGCACGGACCGTTCCGCCTCGCTGAACCGCTTCAACGAGCAGCTGACCGGTCGCTACGACGGCGAAGCCTGGCAGGCCTACGGCGAAGTGTCGTGGCGCAAGTCGGTCATGGCCTCGACCGTGCTGGAGCCGTACCTGAACTACACCCGCGTCGAATATGACGCGGACGTGGTTGAGCGCGGCGGCGACGCAGCTCTGTCGGGCGATGTCTCCCAGACCTCGGACCTGCTGACGGCGGGTCTGCGTTCCGAGACGCACCTGGCGGGCGGCAACGGCCGTCCGGCGCTGTCGGCGATTGGCCACCTGGCCTGGACCGAAGACCTGAGCGGCGACGGCCCCGTGTTCAACGCGGCCTTCTCGGACGGTCCGGTGTTCCGCGTCGAAGGCGCCGATCTGAACTCGGGCGCGCTGCAGGCGGGCCTGGGCTTCAACATCGAGGCGACCAAGTCGACCAACATCGAGGTCGGCTACTCGGGCGTCTTCAACGACGACTACAAGGACCACCGCCTGACCGGCCGCGTCAGCTTCCGGTTCTGATAAGGCTGGCGTCGGGGCTGCGGTCCCGGCGATCCTGACGGACAGACGCCGTCGCCCTCACCGGGCGGCGGCGTTTTTCTTTGGGCGGTGAGGAAGGTTCAGACGCCGCCCAACCGTTCCCAGGCCTCGCCGACCGGCAGGATATCCAGCCCGGCCGCCTTGGCCAGGCGGATCAGGCGGTCCAGATCCTCGGGCGTGCAGCCGTAGGGGGTGGGGTCGCTCTCGACGTCGTGGCCATAGGCGATCAGCCAACCCGGCGCCTCGGCCGCGCGGGCGATCAGGGCCTCAAGGTCGTAGTGGGGCAGGCGGCGTGACTCCAGCCCGATGGCCTGAAGGTTGGCCCGGTCGGCGCGGCCGGCGTTGACCCCGTCACGCACGCCGCGTCCCAGCAGGAAACGCTCGTCGATCACCGCCTTGGCGCCCAAAGCCACGTCGCCGAAGGGCCAGGCGAAGGTGGTCATGACGTGGCCGTCCAGCCGTTCGGCCACCCACTCGGCGTTCCTCGCCAACTGGTCCGTCAGTTCGGCGGAGCTCAGGCGCAGGGCGCTGACGTGGTCGAAGGTGTGGCAGCCGACCTCATGTCCCGCCTCATGCACGGCCTGAAGATGCTCGACCTCGAACTGGGCCTTGCCGATGTTCTCGCCGCCGCACAGGTCGCCCGCGACGTAATAGGTCGCCTTGATCCCGTGCTCAGCCAGGATCGGTCCCGCTTCGGTCCAGGCGCTGGCCGGGAAGTCGTCGAAGCTGAGGCTGAGAATCCCGCGCGCAGGCGCGACCGTCACCGGCCTGACGCCCATATAGCGCGCCGCCCGGCGGCGCATCTGATCGATCCGTTGCTGCATCATGGACGCCTTCTAGCGCATTCGCGCTTGCAGAAGGGTGAAGGATTGCACCGCCTCGCCTTGCTGGCGAAGCGTGGCGGCCCTATGGTCCGCGCCTCCCGAAATCGGACCGAAATGTCGACCGTGGCCGCTGCTGAACCTCTCTCGTTTCAGGACCTGATCCTGACCCTGCACCACTATTGGAGCGAGCAGGGCTGCGCCATTCTGCAGCCCTATGACATCGAGGTCGGCGCTGGCACCCTGCACCCCGCCACCGTGCTGCGGGCCCTGGGCAAGAAGCCGTGGAAGGCCGCCTATGTCCAGCCGTCGCGCCGCCCCGGCGACGGCCGCTATGGCGAGAACCCCAACCGGCTGCAGCACTATTACCAGTATCAGGTCATCCTGAAGCCGAACCCCGACAACCTGCAGGAGCTGTATCTGAACTCCCTGCGCGCCATCGGCATCGACCCCAGCCTGCACGACATCCGCTTTGTCGAGGACGACTGGGAAAACCCGACCGTCGGCGCCTGGGGCCTGGGCTGGGAAGTCTGGTGCGACGGCATGGAGGTGACGCAGTTCACCTATTTCCAAGGCGTCGGAGGCATCGAGGTCGACGTGGTCTCGGGCGAGCTGACCTACGGGCTGGAGCGTCTGGCCATGTATGTTCAGGGCGTCGACAACGTCTATGACCTGAAGTTCAACAAGGAAGGCCTGACCTACGGCGAAGTCTTCCTCGAAAACGAACGCCAGCAGTCGGAAGCTAACTTCCACGGCTATGACGTCGCCGCGCTGAAGCGCCGCTTCGAGGACATGGAGCGCGAGGCCGCCCACTTCCTGACCATGAAGGGGCCGCAGGGCCAGCCGCTGGTGCTGGCCGCCTATGACCAGGTGCTGAAGGCCTCGCACCTGTTCAACCTGATGGACGCCCGCGGCGCCATCGCCGTCGCCGAACGCCAGAGCTACATCGGCCGCATCCGCGACCTGTGCAAAGCCTGCGCCCTCGCTCAAGTCGAACACGAACGGGCGACCGCCTGATGTCCCAGCTTCTCCTCGAAATCTTCTCCGAAGAAATCCCCGCCCGCATGCAGCCCGGCGCCGCGCGCGACCTGGAGCGCATGGCGTCCGACCGTCTGAAGGCCGCAGGCCTGACCTGGGATGCGCTGACGACCTACGCCGGGCCGCGTCGCCTGACGCTGGTGATCGACGGCCTGCCCGCCGCCACGCCCGACCGCAATGAAGAGCTGAAGGGGCCCAAGACCTCGGCCCCGGCGCAGGCGCTGGAAGGCTTCCTGCGCAAGACCGGCCTGACGCAGGATCAGCTGGTCGAGCGCGACGGCGTCTGGTTCGCCGAAATCAGCAGCAAGGGCCGCGCGACCACCGAGGTCGTGGCCGAGAGCGTCGACGACATCATTCGCCACTTCCCCTGGCCCAAGTCGATGCGCTGGGGCACGGGAACCCTGCGCTGGGTGCGGCCGATCAAGCGCATTCTGGCCCTGTATGACGGGGCGGTGATCCCGTTTGAGGTGGACGGCATCCAGAGCGGCGACGTGACCGAGGGCCACCGCTTCATGGGCGCGGGCCAGCCGTTCGCGGTCAAGGACTTCGCCGACTATCGCGCCAAGCTGGAACGCAACTTCGTCCTGCTGGACGCCGCCGACCGCAAGCTGCGCATCCTCGAGGGCGCTAGGGCCGTGTGCGCGGCCAAGGGGCTGGCTCTGGTCGATGACGACGGCCTGCTGGACGAGGTGTCGGGTCTGGCCGAATGGCCGACGCCGATCCTGGGCGACATGGACCCGCAGTTCCTGGCTCTTCCGCCGGAAGTGGTCCAGCTGTCGATGAAGGTGCACCAGAAGTATTTCGCCGTGCGCGAACCGGGCAAGGAAGGCCTGGCGCCGCACTTCGTCGTCGTCGCCAACGTCGAGGCGACCGACGGAGGGCAGGCTCTGGCGGCGGGCAACGCCAAGGTGCTGTCGGCGCGTCTGAGCGACGCCGAATTCTTCTGGACCGAGGACCAGAAGATCGGCTTCGACGCCTGGAACGCGAAGCTGAAGGACGTCACCTTCCACGCCAAGCTGGGCACGCTGGCCGAGCGGGTGGACCGCATCGCCGCCCTGGCGCGTGAGATTGCCCCGCTGGTCGGCGCCGATCCGGCGCAGGCCGAACAGGCCGCGCGCCTGTCCAAGGCCGACCTGGCCTCGGGCATGGTCGGCGAGTTCCCGGAGCTTCAGGGGATCATGGGCGGCTACTACGCCCGTCTGGCCGGTCAGCCCGACGCCGTGGCCGACGCCATCCGCGACCACTACAAGCCGCAGGGACCGGGCGACAGCGTCCCGACCGCTCCGGTCACGGTCGCCGTCGCCATGGCCGAAAAGCTGGACACCCTGGTCGGCTTCTTCGCCATCGACGAAAAGCCCACGGGCTCGAAGGACCCCTATGCCCTGCGCCGCGCCGCGCTGGGCGTGATCCGGCTGGTGCTGGAGAATGGAGCTCGCGTTGGCCTGAGCCGCGACGCCTTCTCACCGGCCATGGCCGCCTTGGAGAAGGGACATATTCAGCGCGCGGTCGACAAGCTCGCGGTTGAAACTGAACTCAGCGCCTTCTTCGCCGACCGCCTGACCGTCCTGCTGCGCGACAAGGGCCAGCGTCACGACCTCGTGGCGGCCGTCTTTGCGCTGGGCGACGACGATCTGGTGCGGATCGTGCGTCGGGTGGAGGCGCTGGCCGCCTTCCTGGCCACTGACGACGGGGCGAACCTGCTGGCGGGCTACAAGCGCGCCGCCCAGCTGCTCAAGGCCGAGGAGAAGAAGGGGCCGTTGCCTGAGGGCGCCGTCGCCACCGGCCTGCCGAACCAGCCGTCTGAAGAGACCGCCCTGGCCTTCGCCGCCGCTGCCGCCGCCTCGGCCGTGGACGCCGCGCTGGAGGCCGAGGACTTCGCCGCCGCCATGACGGCGCTTGCCGCCCTGCGCGGCCCGGTGGACGCCTTCTTCACCGCCGTCATGGTCAACTCCGACGTGGCCGAAGAGCGCGAAAACCGCCTGAAGCTGCTGGTTCAGGTGCGTGGCGTCATGAACCGCGTCGCCGACTTCGGCCAGATCGCGGGCTGACGTGCTCAAGCAGCCGAAGGCGTTGGCGAACGACAATGATCCTTCTCCCCTTGTGGGAGAAGGTGGCAGGCGAAGCCAGACGGATAAGGGGTTGCGGGATGTCAGGTCGCGCGGCCCCTTTTTTGCGTTGAGGAGACACCCCTCATCCGGCCCTGACGGGCCACCTTCTCCCACAAGGGGAGAAGGCAGGTTTAGGCCGTGAACGGTCCCAGCATCTCGGCGGGAATGCGGGCGGGGCGCAGGGTCTGGGCGTCGACCAGGCACCATTCGGACAGGCCTTGCGCGCACAGGCGGCCCTCGGCGTCCTCAATGCGGACATAGCGGTTGAAGCGCGGCCCTTGCGGATCGCCGACCCAGGTGCGAGCGACGACGCCGGTCGCGTCGGGGGCGATGGCGCGCAGGTAGTCGATCTCGTGTCTCAGGGCGATCCACGACCAGCGGGCGCGCGTCTCGTCGTCGAAGCGCGCGTTCCAGTGGGCCGTGCCCACGTCCTGCAGCCAGCCGACATAGACGACGTTGTTGACGTGGTTGTTCTCGTCGATGTGTTCCGGCCGCACGTCCAGCGGGACGACGAAGACCTCGCGGTCCTCACGCGGTTGCAACTGCGGCCGGGCCATCGGACCTAGGCCTCGCCGAGGGCGACGCCCTTTTCAGACATCAGGGCGGCCAGTTCGCCCGACTGGAACATCTCACGCACGATGTCCGAGCCGCCGACGAACTCGCCCTTCACATAGAGCTGGGGGATAGTCGGCCAGTCGGTGAAGGCCTTGATGCCTTCGCGCAGGGCTTCGTCCTGCAGCACGTCGACGCCGACGAAGGCCGCGCCCACGTGGTCGAGGATCTGGACCGTGACCGAGGAGAAGCCGCAGCGCGGCGAATCCGGCGTGCCCTTCATGAAGAGCACCACGTCATGCTCGGCCACCGTCTGGGCGATGAAGGCGTGGACGGGATCGGCGGCGGTTTGTTCGGTCACTGTGTCGGAACCCTTCTGCGAAGCCCGTGAGCTAGGCGCCCAATGGGGCCGGGTCAAGGCCGTGCGACGTCTGGAGACGGCGCGTTCAGGCGGTTTGAGGGCGCGGCGCCAGGCGTTCGGCGCGTTCGGCCAGGCTGGAGGCGCCGTGCTCGCGCGCGGTCTGGGCCGCCTCGGCCAGCATCAGGCCGACGGCGCGGGGCGTCTCGCCGGTCCAGCGGGCGCG
>NZ_DAMCNG010000109.1:0-9341 GCF_032107865.1 Brevundimonas sp. | reverse complement strand
CCCGACCAGCGTGGACGCCGTCGGCGGCCGCATGGTCGAAGCCCCGCCCCCGGCTGCCGCTCGCTCGGCGCCGGCCCACGCCGCCGATCTGCTGTTCGACCCGGCCGTCATGGCGGCTTCGCGCAAGCAACTTCTGGTCGAGAACGGCGACATCCGCTCGACGGCCGTGCTGATCGACTCCATCGAGGCTAGCTTCGGCGACGGCGCTGACGGCTACAGCTGGGGCGCTCAGGGCTGGACCGGCGGCGACATCAACCGCTTCTGGTGGAAGACCGAAGGCGAAGGCGAGATCGACGGCAAGCTGCACGAGGCCGAGGTTCAGGCTCTCTACAGCCGCGCCATCGCGCCCTTCTGGGACGTGCAGGCGGGCGTGCGCCAGGACTTCCGTCCTGACGGCGACGACACCACCCATCTGACCGTCGGCATTCAGGGCGTGGCTCCCTACTGGTTCGAGATGAGCGCCGCCGCCTTCCTCTCGACCGAGGGCGACCTGACAGCCCGCGCCGAGGCCGAATATGACCAGCGCATCACCCAGAAATGGATCCTGCAGCCGGCGATCGAAGTGGCCCTGTCGGCCAGCGACATCCCGGAGCTTGAGATCGGCTCGGGTCTGACGTCGGTCACCGCTGGTCTTCGCCTGCGCTATGAAATCCGCAAGGAGTTCGCACCCTACGTCGGCGTCGAGTGGACCCGTTCGCTGGGCGACACCGCCGACTACGCCAAGGCCAGAGGTCAGGATCCCGAAGACACGCGCTTCGTGGTCGGCATCAAGGCCTGGTTCTAAAAACTGAAGGGAAGATTGGTCATGCTGAAGACTCTGGTTCTCACCGTTGCGCTGGCCTCGCTGGCTGGCGCAGCCGCTGCTCAAGATGCGCACGCGGGTCATGCCGGACATGGCGGCTCGCAGGCGAAAGCTTCGGGCATCGTCACCAGCCCGGCTGACGGCGCCATGACGCATGGTTCGCCGGAACGGTTCAGCGTGACCTTTCCCCATCCGATGACGCTCAAGACCGTCACCCTGACGACCCAGGGGCGAGCGCCGATCGTGGTCACGGCGCCGTCCGCTCCCGCCGCCCGAACCGTCAGCGCGCCCTTGCCGCGCCTGACGCCGGGTAACTATGCGGCGGCCTGGACCGCCGAGGCGCCGGACGGTCACCGGATGAGCGGCTCCGCCCGCTTCATGGTCCACTAGGAGACCGCGACACAGATGGGTCAGGCGGCGCATCGCCGCTATGGAGGAGGGACGAATGGCGGAAACGAAACCCGGCGGACATTCCGCCGAAGGTCAAGACCATCACCACAGCCACGTTCACGGACGCGGCGAAAGCCCTCCTCCACCCGGCGCCGTAGATCCCGTCTGCGGCATGGCCGTCGATCCGCACGAGACGACGCACCATGCGTCCCATGCCGGGCGCGAACACCATTTCTGCAGCGCAAGCTGCAAGGCGAAGTTCGTCGCCGAGCCGGAACGCTATCTGGACCGCACGCCTCAGCCCAAGGTCGAGGCGCCCGCAGGGGCCATCTGGACCTGCCCCATGCACCCGGAAATCCGTCAGGATCATCCCGGCGCCTGTCCCATCTGCGGCATGGCTCTGGAGCCCGAAGTGGCGACCGCCGACGCTGGTCCCAGCGATGAACTGATCGACATGACGCGGCGCTTTTGGGTGGCGGTGGCTCTGACCACGCCCGTCTTCATTCTGGAGATGGGCGCGCATCTGATTCCGGCGCTGCATCACCTTGTGCCGATGCGGACCTCGATCTGGATTCAGATGGTCCTGGCCACGCCGGTCGTGCTGTGGGCGGGCTGGCCTTTCTTCCAGCGTGGCTGGGCCTCGCTGAAGACCCGCAATCTCAACATGTTCACGCTGATCGCCATGGGGACGGGCGTAGCTTGGGCCTACAGCATGGTCGCCGGCCTGACGCCCGGCCTCTTCCCCGCCGCCTTCCGCGCTGCGGACGGATCAGTCGCGGTTTATTTCGAAGCGGCCGCCGTCATCACTACCCTGGTCCTGCTGGGGCAGGTGCTGGAGCTGCGAGCGCGTGAGCGCACATCTGGCGCGATCAAGGCCCTGCTGAACCTGGCCCCAAAGACCGCCCGCCGCATCGCTGATGATGGTGGTGAGGACGAGGTCGCGCTCGACCTGATTGTCGTCGGTAACCGGCTGCGCGTCCGCCCCGGCGAAAAGGTGCCGGTCGACGGCGTGGTCGAGGAAGGCCGCTCGGCCCTGGATGAATCCATGGTGACCGGGGAATCCATGCCCGTCACCAAATCGGTTGATGACAAGGTCATCGGCGGCACCATCAATCAGAGCGGCTCCCTGATCATCCGCACCGAAAAAATCGGGCGCGACACCATGCTGGCGCGCATCGTCCAGATGGTCGCCGACGCCCAGCGCTCGCGCGCGCCGATCCAACGCATGGCCGACCAGGTCGCAGGCTGGTTCGTCCCAGCCGTACTGTTGGTGGCCGTCATCGCCTTCATCGCTTGGGGCGTCTGGGGGCCTGAGCCGCGTCTGGCGCATGGCCTGGTCGCGGCGGTCGCCGTTCTGATCATCGCCTGCCCCTGCGCCCTGGGGCTGGCGACGCCCATGTCGATCATGGTCGGCGTCGGCCGCGGCGCCGGCCTGGGCGTGCTGATCAAGAACGCCGAAGCGCTTGAGCGCATGGAGAAGGTCGACACCCTGGTTGTCGACAAGACCGGCACCCTGACCGAAGGCAAGCCCGCCGTAACCCGTATCGTGGCCGCCGACGGTTTCGATCAGAACGAACTTCTGCGCATCGCCGCCGGGGTCGAGCGGGCGTCAGAACATCCCCTGGCCCTGGCCATTGTCGAGGCGGCGACCGAACGCAGCCTCGAGATTCCTGCGGTCAGCGATTTCGACTCCCCTACAGGCAAGGGGGCGCTTGGTACGGTCGAGGGCCGACGCATCACCCTGGGCAACGCCCGTTTCGTGGCCGAGGCCGGAGTGGACGCCGCCCCGATGGCGGCCCAGGCCGACGCCCTACGCGCCGATGGCGCCACCGCCATCTTCATGGGGGTAGATAACCGCGTGGCGGGCGTGTTCGCCATCGCCGATCCGATCAAGCCGACCACAGCAGAGGCCCTGGCCGCCTTGCGCGCCCACGGCCTCAAGGTCGTGATGCTGACTGGCGACAACCGCACGACGGCTGAGGCGGTCGCGCGTCAACTGGGCATCGACGCCGTCGAAGCGGACGTCCTGCCCGATCAGAAGGCCGACGTCGTGGCGCGGTTGAGACAGCAGGGCCGCGTCGTCGCCATGGCTGGCGACGGCGTCAACGACGCCCCCGCTCTTGCCACGGCCGACGTGGGAATCGCCATGGGGCCCGGCGCCGACGTGGCGATGGAAAGCGCGGGCGTGACCCTGCTGAAAGGCGACCTGAACGGCATTGTCCGCGCCCGCGAACTCAGCCACGCCACCATGGCCAACATCCGCCAGAACCTGTTCTTCGCCTTCATCTACAACGCTGCGGGCGTGCCGGTGGCGGCGGGTGTGCTCTACCCCTTCTTCGGCATATTGCTCTCGCCGATGATCGCGGCGGCGGCGATGGCCCTGTCCTCCGTCAGCGTCGTCGCCAACGCCCTGCGCCTGAATCGAGTGAAGCTGTAGCGGCCATATCCCGCCATAGGCGCGGGGCTAGTCCGCCAAGCGATAGCCCACGCCGGGTTCCGTCAGGATCAAGCGCGGCTGAGCCGGATCAACCTCTAGTTTCTGGCGCAGTTGGCCGATGACGACGCGCAGATACTGGGTGTCATCGGTATGGGCCTTGCCCCAGACGGCGGTTAGCAGGTCGCGATGGCCGGTCACCTTACCGACGTTTCGGGTCAGATACGCCAGGACGTCATATTCCTTGGGTGTCAGTCGCACCGGGTTGTCTGCGCGGGTAATCAGGCGTCGCTCCAGGTCGATCTTGACCTCGCCTGTGACCAAAGGCCCGGCCGTTTCGGCGCGCGGCGTCTGACGCAGGTTGGCGCGCAGCCGAGCCAGAAGTTCGCCGACACCGAAGGGCTTTTCGACATAGTCGTTGGCGCCCAGGTCAAGCGCCGCGATCTTCTCGGCCTCCTTGTCGCGCGCCGACAGGACGATGATGGGACCGGCATAGAATTCGCGGGCGCGGGCCAGCACGTCTTTGCCGTCCATGTCTGGCAGGCCGAGGTCCAGCACCACGGCGTCGGGGCTCCACAGGGCGATGCCGCGCAAACCCTCCTGTCCGCTATCGGCGCGGCGCGGCTCATAGCCAGCGGCGTCCAGCGCCGGGGACAGGAAGCGGTGGATCTGGGGCTCGTCGTCGATGACGAGAATCTGGGGGCGAACGGCGGCCATGCGGCGGACCCTAAAGCAGGCTGGGGTGGGTGACGACGGCCTTGGGCAGACTGATCAGGATGCGCGTGCCTTTTCCATCCTGAATGGGGCTGGCGGCCGCGATGCGGCCGTTCATGGCCTCGACGAAGCCCTTGGCGATGGCCAGCCCCAGACCGGCCCCCTTGGTGCGGTCGGACGGCTCCTCCATGCGGCGGAACTTGTCGAAGACGCGCTCCAGTTCGGCGGTCGGGATGCCCTTGCCTTCGTCCTCGATGGAGATGACCACGGCCCCCCGATCCTCATAGGCCGCCAGCTCGACGGTTGAGCCGTCGGGGCTATAGGCGACGGCGTTCTCGAGGATGTTGACCAGGGCCTGTTCCAACAGCCCCTGATCGACCATGACCAGACTGAGCTGGGCCGGGCAGTCGCGGGTCATCTTGCGCTCGCCCAAACGTCGCGCCACCCGCTTGCCCGCCGCGTTCAGCACGTCGCGCACGTCGACCCAGTCGGCGCGGATGTTCAGGCCCCCGCCCTCCAGCCGCGTCATGTCCAGCAGGTCGCCGACATAGCGGCTGAGCCGCTCCGCCTCCTCGCGAATCGACAGCAGCAGGTCGGCGCGCACGGCGGGCGTCAGCTTGTCGCCGAGGTCGATCAAAGTGGTCGAGGCGCCCAGGACTGTGGACAGGGGCGTCCTCAGATCATGGCTGACCGAATTCATCAGCGCGCCGCGGAAACGGTCGGTGCGGCGCAGGGTCTCGGTCTCGACCGCCTGCCCAGCCAGATCCGCGCGCTCGACCGCGACTGCTCCTTGGTCCAGCAGCGCCAGAGCCAGCTTTTCCTCATCCGAGCCGGACGACAGGGCGGCGGCCTCGATCCCCGCCACGCCCGCGCGATCGCGCACGCCCTGCAACGGCCTGAAGGTCCAGCGCGCCTGCGGCAGTGTGCCGGTGCCGTAACCCGCCGGTTCGCCCTTCTCCCAGGTCCAGCGCGCGGCGGCCATGGCTTCGGCATCCAGTTCAGACTTGCCCGGCGCACTGGCGGTCAAAATCAGTTCTCCGTCAACGGGCAACAGGACGACCGCCCCGGCCCCTGCTGCGGCTGCCGTCTGTTCGGCCAGGATGCGTGCAGCCTCGCTCCGATCGCCGATCCCGGTCAGACGCTGGCTGGCGGCCAGAAGGGCGGACACCGCCGAGGCGCGACGCTGGGCCGCACGGGCCTGTTCTCGCACCCGACCCGCCAACGCGCCGGTCGTCAGCGCCACCCCCCAGAAGACGATCAGGGTCAGCACGTCCGTTGGCGACCCGATGGCGAAGCTGAACTTCGGCTGCAGGAACAGGAAGTTGTAGGTCAGGAAGGCGACGGTCGCCGCCGCCAAAGCGGGCCGCAGTCCATAGAGAGCGCCTGCCGCCAGAACCGCCGTCAGGTAGATGACGCCCAGGTCCACCCGCTCGAACGTCCGGTCCAGCAGCAGCGCCAGACCCGTAGCGGCGACCACGCAGGCCGCGCCGACAGCGTAACCACGCCACCCTTCGGCCAGGTTCAGGCGCACGTCTTTCGGCGACTTGGGCGACGGCTCGATCTCGTCGGTGACGACGTGAATGGCGACGCCGCGCGCCTGACGCAGCAGTTCGCCGGCCAGCGATCGGCCCAGCCACTCCGACAGACGGCTGTCGCGGCCCTTGGCCAGAACGATCTGGGTGACGTGGTTGTTGTGCGCGTGATCCATGACCGCCCGCACGACGTCGTCACCGCTGAGAACCACTGTGCGGCCGCCCAACTGCTCGGCCAGTTTCAGCGCATCGGACAATTTGCCCGCCGAGTCGACGCCGTGGCGCGCGCCAGACGGCCGATCGACATGAGCCACGGTCCAGGGCGCGTCCATCATCATGTCGGACATGCGCCGCCCTGTCCGCACCAGAGGGCCGGCCATGGCGTCGCCCGCCACCAGGACCAGAATCCGCTCGCCCGCCGCCCACGGCCCGGCCGCCCCCTGTTCGCGCAGACGGGCGGTCAGTTGGTCGTCCACCGTCTGGGCCGCGCGGCGCAGGGCCAGTTCGCGCAGGGCCGTCAGGTTCTCGACCTTGAAGAAGTTGTCTGAGGCCAGCCGCGCCGTCTCGGGCACATAGACCTTGCCTTCGGCCAGGCGCTTGCGCAGTTCCTCCGGGGTGATGTCCACCACCTCGATGTCGTCAGCGCGCGACAGAGCGCTGTCCGGCACGCTCTCGCGCTGGCGCACCCCGGTGATGCGCAGCACTACGTCCGACAGGCTTTCTAGATGCTGGACGTTCAGCGTGGTCCAGACGTCGATCCCGGTCTCCAGGATCTCCTCTACGTCCTGCCAGCGCTTCAGGTGGCGCGAACCGGGCGCGTTGGAGTGGGCGTATTCATCGACCAGCAACAGTTCCGGGCGGCGCGCGATGGCGGCGTCGATATCGAACTCCAGCAGGGTGCGTTCGCGATAGGCGATGGGCCTGCGGGCCATGACCTCCAGCCCGCGCAGCAGGCTCATGGTCTCCTTGCGGCCGTGGGTCTCGACTACGCCGACGACGACATCCTCTCCCTCAGCCTTTCGCCTGCGCGCGGCGCGCAGCATCTCATAGGTCTTGCCCACCCCCGGCGACATGCCGAGAAAAACCTTCAGCCGCCCACGCTTGCGCGGGGCGGCCGGGGTCTGGTCCGTGGCGTGGCCGGACGGCGTCATCCGCCCTCGGTCGTCAGGCGGCCGAAGCGAGCGTCCAACGCGCGATTGGTCAGCAGGACATTGACGCGCGGTTGGCCCAGCACGCCGAACGTGCGGCCCTCGACATGCTGGCGGATCACGTCTCGCACCTGCGCCTCCTCGAACCCGCGCGCCCTGGCGATGCGGGCGGCCTGAAGCTCAGCGTAGGCCGGAGAGATATGCGGGTCGAGGCCCGATGCAGAGGCGGTCACGGCGTCGGCGGGAATGGCCTTTTTACCGGCCTCCGTGCGCAGAGCATCGGCGTCCGTCTTCACCCGCGCGATCAGATCGGGGTTCAACGGGCCGAGGTTGGAGCCGGACGAGGCGGCGGCGTCATAGCCTTCGCCCGCCGCCGACGGCCGGGGATGCAGATATCCCGGCGCGGCGAACATTTGGCCGACCAGGGCTGAGCCGACCACCTGCCCCGCCTTGTCGCGAACCAGGCTGCCGTTCGCCTGATCCGGAAAGGCCGCCTGGGCCACGCCCGTCACGACCAATGGATAGCCGACGCCCAGAACGCCGGTGAACAGAGCGATCATGACGACCGCCGGGCGGATGTGGTTCAGCATCAGAAGTTCGCCTTCAGGCTGGCGACGACGCGGCTGTCATAGGCGGAGCCGAAGCCGTGCTCGTCGGTGTCGAAATAGCGGACGTCCAGGCCCAGCCGCTCCGTCAGCTGATAGGCCGCGCCCAGGTTCCACGTCATGTAGTCGAAGTCGGACGACACCCACTGACGCCCCACTGCGGCCGAGAGCGTCCATTTGTCGGCCGGGCTGATCGCCGCGTTGACCTCGGCATAGGTCGCCTCGTCCTCGGACGCGCCGAAGAAGTCTGGCGAATAATAGATCGCCGCGCCTAGCGTCGCCGGGCCGACCGCACGCGAGGCGGCGGCCTTCAGCTCCACATAGTCATAGTCGGCGCCGTCGGGCTGGCCGGCGTAGAAGTAGCTGACCACGCCGAAGTCCCAGTCGAAGCCGCCGAACGCAGGCCGAACGCCCGCATAGAGGTCGATCTCGGCGTCGGTGTCCGCGTCCCCCGCGAAGGAGACGTTCCCAGCCCAGGCCCCGGCGTAGAAGAAGCCTTGCGCCACATCGACCCCGGCCGAGATCGCCGGGTCGCCTTCGTTCTGACTGACGCCCCGGAAGACGTAGTCGGTGGCGACGGCAGCGTTGAAGGCCACGTCCTGAGCCCTGGCGTCGGTCGGCGCCGAGCACAGGCCCAGGGTGATGACGGCGACCAGGCAGACCCCGCCCACCAGGGCGTTGTTGAGGTCCGACCCGTCGAGTTTCTTACGTTTACGCATGATAGTTTTCCTTGCGCCTCAGGGTCGGCTTCAGGCCAGGCCGAGGGCGGAGATGAGGATGTCGATGAGCTTGATGCCGACGAAGGGGGCGATCAGGCCGCCCAGGCCGTAGATCAGCAGGTTGCGGCCCAGCAGTTTCCCGGCCCCCACGGCGCGGTATTTCACCCCGCGCAGCGCCAGCGGGATCAGGGCGATGATGACGAGGGCGTTAAAGATGACCGCCGACAGGATGGCGCTCTCCGGACTGGACAGCTTCATCACGTTCAGCGCCGCCAGCGACGGCAGGCCGACCACGAACATGGCCGGGATGATGGCGAAATACTTGGCCACGTCGTTGGCGATGGAGAAGGTGGTCAGGGCGCCGCGCGTGATCAGCAGTTGCTTGCCGACCTCGACGATCTCGATGACCTTGGTGGGGTCTGAGTCCAGATCGACCATATTGCCGGCCTCGCGCGCGGCCTGGGCCCCGGTCTGCATGGCCACGCCGACATCGGCCTGAGCCAGAGCGGGGGCGTCATTGGCCCCGTCGCCGCACATGGCTACCATGCGTCCCTTGGCCTGTTCGGCCTTGATCAGGCGCATCTTGTCCTCGGGCGTGGCCTCGGCCAGGAAGTCGTCGACCCCGGCCTCGGACGCGATAGCCGCCGCCGTCACCGGGTTGTCGCCAGTGATCATGACGGTCCGCAGACCCATACGGCGCAGATCGGCGAAGCGCGCCTTCACCCCCGGCTTGACCACGTCCTTCAAGTGAATGACGCCGACCAGGGCGTCGTTCTCGGTCACGGCCAGGGGCGTGCCGCCCGAGCGGGCGATGCGGTCCACGGCGGCGCGGAACTCGGCGGGAGCCTCCGCCTCGGCCAGACCCAGGGACTTCAGCACGGCGTCCACCGCCCCCTTGCGCCACGACTGGCCGTCGGCTTCGAGGCCCGACTGGCGGGTCACCGCGCTGAAAGGGATGGTCCTCGCGCCCACGGGCAGGTCGCCCGTCACCCCGGCG
>NZ_DAMCNG010000108.1:0-9501 GCF_032107865.1 Brevundimonas sp. | reverse complement strand
GAGCGCGCGTCCGGCGGCGACGCGCTCGCGCGCCCATGCCGAGGGCTCGTCCTGGGGCTATGGCCGCGAGTTGTTCGGCGCCTTCCGTCAGGCGGTGTCGACGGCGGAAGAAGGGGCCAGCGTCTGCTTCGCCGCCCCCATCGGCGCGAACGGCCACGACGACGGCCCGCCCGATCCCAACCTGGTCGATCGCGCCGTGGACGCCTGAGGGAGAACCGCATGACCGATCCCCTGCTTCTGGTCGGCGACGTCGGCGGCACCAACGCCCGCTTCGCCCTGGCACGCATGGTCGACGGACGCCCCCAGCTGGAGCATTTCGAAAGCTTCCCCGCCGAGACCCACCCGACCTTTCTGGAGGGGGTGAAGGCCTATCTCGACGGCTGTCGGGTCAAGCCGACCGGCGGCGTCATCGCCGTGGCCGGGCCGGTCACGGACGGCGCCATCGACCTGACCAACTCGCCCTGGCGCGTGTCGGAGAGCGAACTTCAGACGCTGGGGCTGAACCCGATCCGGCTGATCAACGATTTCGAGGCCCTGGCCTGGGGCGCGCCGGTCGTGCCCGAAGACGAACTGGCGTCCCTGGGCGGCCCGGCCCACGGCGATCCTCACGCCGCCATCGCCTTGGTCGGACCGGGGACAGGCTTCGGCGTAGCCGCCCTGGCGCGCGACGCCCACGGCCGGGAGATGGCCCTGCCCAGCGAGGGCGGCCACGCCTGTTTCGCGCCGGGCGACGAAGTCGAGGACGAAGTCCTGTGCATCCTGCGTCGCCGGTATGACCGCGTCTCCATCGAACGGCTGATCTGCGGGCCGGGCCTGCTGAACCTGCACCGCGCCCTGGCCGAGATCGACGGCCGCGAGACCCATATAGACGACCCCGCCCAGATCACGGCCCAGGCGCTGGAGACGCCCGACAGCCCCTGCGGCGCCACCCTGGCCCGGTTCTGCGCCATGCTGGGCGCTGCGGCAGGGGATATCGCCCTGACCACCGGCGCCCGCGGCGGGGTCTATATCGCAGGGGGGATCGTGCCGCGCATCCTGCCCTTCATCCAGGCCAGCCCCTTCCGCCGACGGTTCGAGCGAAAGGGCCGGTTTCAAGACTATATGGCCGCCATTCCGACCAAGGTGATCCTGCATAAACACGCCGCCCTTCTGGGCGCCGCGCGCGTGGCCTTCGCCGAGGCGGGCTGAAAATGTGATCACGGGCGCGTGAACCGAATGTGATCCTGCGAGTTTCCAAGGTTCAACCATCTGGAGCACCATCATGCGCAAACTCGTTCTCGCCGCCGTCTCCGTCGCCGCCCTCACCGGCCTGGCCGCCTGCCAGAACCCGGCCGAAAAGGAAGCCGACGCCCGCGCCGACGCCGTAGAGGCCCAGGCCGACGTGACGGCGACCCAGCTTGAGAACCAGGCCGACGCCGCGCCGACCGCAGCCCAGGCCGACGCCCTGAACGCTCAGGCTGACGCCGTGGAGAAGAAGGCCGATGAGAAGGCCGACGCCATCAAGGCCGAGGCCGGCAACGTCGACGGCGGCATGACCACCTCGAACACGCCGCCGAAGTCCTAAACGGGCCTCGCACAGAAGAAGGGCCCCGTCGCGATCGCGGCGGGGCCCTTTTCATATGGGGTGCGGGAAGGCTTCAGACCTTGCCCTTTTCAAAGCCGGTCCAGCAGTCGTCGTAGTCGAGCTGCATCAACGGCGTCTGTTCAGCCCAGGCCGTGGTGCGGATCGGCATCCGCGTCTCGAACATGAAGGCCAGAGTGTTCTCGATCTTGTGCGGCTTGAGGTCCGCCCTGGTCGCGCCGTCCCAGCTGGCCTGATCCGGGCCGTGACCGCTCATGCGGTTGTGCAGGGAGGCGCCGCCGGGAGCGAAACCGCCCGCCTTGGCGTCATACTCGCCGAAGATCAGCCCCATGAACTCGCTCATGACGTTGCGGTGGAACCACGGCGGACGGAAGGTGTTCTCGGCCACCATCCAGCGCGGCGGGAAGATGACGAAGTCGCAGTTGGCCGTCCCCGGCGTGTCGCTGGGCGAGGTCAGAACGGTGAAGATCGACGGATCGGGATGGTCGAAGCTGACCGTGCCGATGGTGTTGAACCGTGCCGTGTCATAGCGGCAGGGGGCGTAGTTGCCGTGCCAGGCGACCGCGTCCAGCGGGCTGTGGTCGAAGGTCGTGGCCCACAGCTTGCCGCCGTATTTCTGAACGCACTCGGTCGGGCGATCCACGTCCTCGAAGGCGGCGACCGGCGTCTCGAAATCGCGCGGATTGGCCAGGCCGTTGGAGCCGATAGGGCCGAGATCCGGCAGGCGGAAGGGTGCGCCGTAGTTCTCGCAGACATAGCCGCGAACCTCGCCATCGACCTCAACCCGGAAGCGGACGCCGCGCGGGATGACGACGATGTGGCCCGGAGCCGCCTCGATCACGCCCATCTCGGTGACGAAGCGCTGCGCCCCCTGCTGCGGCACGATCAGCAGCTCGCCGTCGGCCGAATAGAAGACGCGGTCGACCATCGAGCGGTTGGCGACATAGAGGTGGATGCCCACGCCCGTCCCGGAATCGGCGCAACCATTGCCGCCATAGGTGGTCAGCCCCTCGACCCAGTCGGTCGGCTGGTCCGGCGTGGTCAGCGGATCCCAGCGCATCCGGTTGGGGTTGGGCGGCGTCTCGTTGAAGGGGCCGGAGCGCACGCGGCCCTGCTCGAACGGCGCATACGGCCCGTGCTGGGCCGAGGGCCGCAGGCGATAGAGCCAGCTTCTCAGATTGTGATCGCGCGGCGCGGTGAAAGCCGCGCCCGACAGCTGTTCGGCATAGAGGCCCAGCGCCGGGCGCTGCGGCGAGTTGCGGCCGACCGGCAGGGCGCCGTCCACCGCCTCGGTGGCGAAGTGGTTGGCGAAGCCTGTCTGATAGGCGGGCGCGTTGGATCGCGTCATGTCGTTTCTCCCTTACCGGGAGGTGTAGCGAGTGAATCCCGCCCCGTCATCCTGAGCCGCACGGCTTTGCCCTGGATCAATCGGGAAGCGTCAGAAGCCCTGCGCGCGGGCCAGACGTTCGGCGTGGAAGTGGGCGTCGCCGAGCAGTTCGTTCAGCACCCGCACGCGCTTCATGAACAGGCCGACGTCGAACTCGTCCGTCATGCCGACGCCGCCGTGCATCTGGACCGCCTCCTGCACCGCCAGTTCGGCGACGCGACCGGCCTTGGCCTTGGCGATTCCGGCGGCCTGTTCGGCGTCGGGGCGGCCCGCGTCGATGGCCTGAAGCGCGGCCAGCGTGGCCGCCTTGGCCAGTTCCAGCTCGGTGAACAGGTGGGCGGCGCGGTGTTGCAGGGCCTGAAACTCGCCGATCAGCCTGCCGAACTGCTTGCGGGTTTTCAGATAATCCAGCGTTGTCCTGAACGCCTGATCCCCCGCCCCGACCAGTGACGAAGCAGCGCAGGCGCGGCCCAGCGTCAGGGCGGCGTCCAGCGGCCCCTGCCCCTCGCCCACAGCGCCGATGACGGCGTCGGCGTCGACCTGAACCTCGCTCAGGGTCACGCGAGCGGCGTTGTGGGCGTCGACCATGACGGTGCGCTCGACCGAGACGCCTGGCGTCGCCGGATCGATCAGGAACAGGGTCAGGCCGTCATCTGTTTGCGCGGCGACGATCAGGGCGTCGGCGACATGGCCGTCCAGCACGAAGCCCTTGGCGCCGTTTAGCTTGAAGCCGTTGCCCGAGCGCTCGGCGCGCGCAGCGATCTTTGCGGGGGCGTGTTTGGGGCCTTCGTCGACGGCGAGGCTGAGGATGGCCTCGCCCGCCGCGATCCGGCCCAGCCATTTCTTCTGCGTCTCTGATCCCGCCGTCTTCAGCACCGTCGCCGCCAGCACGGACGAGCCCATGAAGGGCGACGGCGTCAGGGTGCGGCCCAAACTTTCAGCGATGATGCCCGCCTCGACGGCGCCGAGGCCCGAGCCGCCGTCTTCCTCGGGAATGACGACGCCGGAAAAGCCCATCTCGCCGAACGCCCGCCACAGGTCGCGTGAGACGCCGTCAGGGTCGCGGCTGTCGCGCAGTTTCCGCAGGTGGGCGATGGGCGCGCGTTCGTTCAGGAAGCCGTCGGCGGCGTCCTGAAGCATAAGCTGCTCTTCGGTCAGGATCAGGGGCATGGGCTCAGGCTCCCGGCAGTTGCAGCAGGTGTTTGGCGATGATGTTCAGCTGGACTTCGCTGGTGCCGCCCTCGATGGAGTTGGCCTTGGTGCGCAGCCAGTCGCGGGCGGCCTGACCGTCGTTCGAGCGCTCGCCCTCCCATTCCAGCGCGTCCGAACCGCCCGCCGCCATAGTCAGTTCGTGGCGGCGCTTGTTCAGCTCCGAGCCGTAGTATTTCAGCATGGAGGCGATGGCCGGATGAGCCTGTTTGGCCTTCATCTGATCGCCCGCCCGCTCCATCGCCAGACGGAAGGCGGCGGCGTCGATGTCGTAATCGGCGATGCGGGCGCGCAGGAGCGGTTCGTCCAGCCGTCCGGCTTCATCCAGCCCGAGGTTATCGGCCGCGACCTGTCCCAAGGGGCGGCCGACGCCCGTATCGCCCATGGCGCCGATCATGGTCCGCTCATGCGCCAGCAGGGCCTTGGCGACGTCCCAGCCTCGGTTCAGCGTTCCGATCAGGTTCTCCTTCTCGACCCGCACATCGTCGAAGAAGGTCTCGCAGAAGGGCGACTTGCCGCTGATCAAGGTGATGGGCCGCGTCGTCACGCCCGGCGTCGCCATGTCGAACAGCACGAAGCTGATGCCCAGATGCTTGGGCGCCTCGGGGTCGGTGCGGACCAGGCAGAAGATCCAGTCGGCCTTGTCGGCGTAGGAGGTCCAGATCTTCTGGCCGTTGACGATCCAGTGGTCCCCCTGATCCACGGCGCGGGTCTGGACGGAGGCGAGGTCGGACCCGGCGCCCGGCTCGGAATAGCCCTGACACCAGCGGATTTCGCCGCGCACGATGGGGGGCAAGAAGCGCTGCTTCTGTTCTTCAGTCCCGAAGGCCAATAGCGCCGGGCCCAGCATCCAGACGCCGAAGCTGTAGAGCGCAGGATGGGCCTTGATGCGGCGCAGCTCGGCGGCCAGCACCTTGGCCTCTTCGCGGCTCAGCCCGCCGCCGCCGTATTCGCGCGGCCATTCCGGCGCGGTCCAGCCGCGTTCGGCCATGCGCTCCAGCCAGACCTTGTGCGCAGGGGTGGGGAAGACGGCGTTGCGCCCGCCCCAGACCATGTCCGCCTCAAGCGGCAGCGCGCCGCGACACTCCGGCGGGCAGTTCGCCTCCAGCCAGGCGCGCGTCTCAGCGCGGAACGTCTCCAGATCGGCCATGGCCGCCCTCCCTCGCGTTCTTGCTTGGGAAGGACGCTAGCCGGTCCTTTTTAAAAACGGAACCTACTTCTTGCTGGGCAGGAAGGGCGAGAAGGTGATGACGGTGAAGGTGTCGCGGATGTGCGGGCGCGTCTGCACCTGCTTGGTCACGAACGTCCCGATGTCGGCGTCCTTGGGCAGTTGGAACTTGGCGAGCAGGTCATGCTGGCCCGACGTCGAATAGACCTCGCTCACATTCTCGACATTATCGACCAGATCGGCCGCAACATCGTTGGCGTAGCCCAACTCGCATTTGATGAAGACGAAAATGGCGGTCATCATGGCCTTCAAGCCTCCCGTTCAAGCGGAGGTCTCTAGCGGATGGAGACGACATGGGTAAGGCTTTGTCGCCCGAGGCGACGCAGATGGAACGGGCCGCGGCCTATGAGGCGGCCTATAACAACCGCGCCCGCGTGCCGGGGCACCCCGCCATTCTGGATCGCTGGCGCAAGGAAGCGTTGCGGGTGATCGACGCCCGCCGCCCCGAGACGATCGAATACGGCCCGTCCGAGCGGCAGAAGATGGAGTGGTTCGACGCCGGCGCCGGCGCGCCGGTCGCCGTCTTCATGCACGGCGGTTACTGGCAGGCGCTGGACCGGGGCTGGTTCGCCTGGGTGGCGCCCGCCCTGCTGGAGCATGGGATCAGCGTCGTCGTGCCGGGCTATGACCTGGCGCCCGGCGTCGCGGTCGGCAAGATCATCAGCCAGATGCGTCAGGCGACGGAAGCGGTCCGCGCCCGCACCGGCAAGCGGCCGCTGGTGTTCGGCCATTCGGTCGGGGGGCATATGGCGGCGGGGATGCTGTCCGAAGGCCGGGCGCGCGCGGCGCTGGCGATCTCGGGCGTGTTCGACCTGGAGCCGCTGGTCCACACCTCCCTGAACGACGCCCTGGGACTGGACGCGCCGATCGCACGCGCCCTGTCGCCGATCCACTGGCCCGCGCCGAACGGAGCGACGCCCGGCGGCACCGCGCTCGATTGCTGGGTCGGTGGAAACGAAAGCAATGAGTTCGTCCGTCAGAGCCGCGAAATGGCCGCCGCCTGGGGCGGCAAGGGCGCAGACACCCATGTCGAGATCGTGGAGGGCGCCGATCACTTCACCATCCTGGACCCGCTGGCCGATCCCGACAGCGCCATGGTGAGGCGTCTGGCGGAACTGGCGACCGCCGAATAGGCTTCGCCCCTCAGAGTGAAGGAGTTCCCATGCGTCACGACCGCCTCGCCGTGCTGACCGCCATCGAGGGGCAGGGGGTAGTGCCCGTCTTCTATCACCCCGACGTCGAGGTCTGCGCCGAGGTGATCCGGGCCTGCGCACGAGGCGGCGCCAGGGCGATCGAGTTCACCAATCGCGGCGACTTCGCCTGGGAGGCCTTCACCGCCCTGTCGAAGCAGTTCGCGCGCACCGACCCCGACATCATCATGGGCGTGGGCTCGATTCTGGATGCGCCGACGGCGGCTCTCTACCTGGCGTCGGGCGCGCGCTTCGTCATCAGCCCCTGCCTGGTCCCCGATGTCGCCAAGGTCTGCAACCGTCGCCAGGTGGCCTATGCGCCCGGCTGCGGCTCGGTGCGCGACATCTCCGAGGCGCAGGAGTTGGGCTGCGAGATCGTCAAGCTGTTCCCCGGCGCCTCGGTGGGCGGGCCGGACTTCGTCAAGGCGGTGCTGGGGCCGATGCCCTGGACCAAGATCATGCCGACCGGCGGGGTCGAACCGGACGAGGCCTCCATCCACGACTGGTTCGGCGCGGGCATCGTCGCGGCGGGCATGGGATCGAAGCTGATCACCAAGGCCGCCATCGAGGCGAAGGACTGGGCTGGGATCGAGGCCCAGGTGCGCCGGACGGTCGAGGTGATCGCGGCGTTCAGGAAGAACGGCTGACCCTCTTTCCTCCCCACTTTGTGGGAGGGGGACCGCGTAGCGGTGGAGGGGCTTGCGACGACGGAACCAAGCAGCCCCTCCGTCTCGGCGCATATCTGCGCCGCGCCACCTCCCCATTAAATGGGGAGGAGAAAGCCGCACTCACAAGGCAAGCGATAGCGCCCACAAAAAAGACCCCGCCGTTTCCAGCGGGGCCTTTCCCATTCAGATGCAGACGCCGATCAGGCGGCGGCTTCGCCCTTGGCGGCCAGCTTGGCCTGGTGGGCCTTCATGCCGGCAGCGATCAGTTCGGCGGCTTCGCCGGCGTCGCCCCAGCCGTTGACCGTGACCGACTTGCCCTTCTCCAGATCCTTGTAGCGGGTGAAGAAGTGCTCGATCTGCTCGATCAGGATGGCGGGCAGCTGACGGTAGCTGGAAACCTCAGTGTAGTAGGGGTTCAGCTTGTCGACCGGCACGGCCAGGATCTTTTCGTCGCCGCCGGCTTCATCGACCATCTTCAGCACGCCGATCGGACGCGAGCGGATGACGCAGCCCGGCACCACCGGCGTCGGGTTCAGCACGATCACGTCGCAGGGATCGCCATCGTCCGACAGGGTGTGCGGCACGAAGCCGTAGTTGCCCGGATAGTACATGGCGGTGTGCAGGAAGCGATCGACGAACAGGGCGCCGGATTCCTTGTCCATCTCATACTTCACCGGCAGGCCGCCCTGCGGGATCTCGATGATGACGTTGATGTCCCACGGCGCGTTGGGGCCGACCGGGATGGCGTCGATGTTCATGATACGCTCTTGTTGCAGGTGCGAACGGGGAGAGAATTGACGCGCGTGATAAGCTTTGCGCAGCTTTACGGCAAGCGTCGCGGCGATCACGCTTGCCTTGCGGCGGCCGACGTGGCGTCAATCCAGACATGAGTCTGTTCGATTGGATCGCCCTGTTCGTCTTCTTTGTGGCCTGGCTGGGCTATGGCCCGCTGATGCGTCTGGTGGCGCGGCGCAGCGGCTCGCTCAACATGGACATGCTGTCGGTGCGCGACGCCTGGATGCGCGCCATGACCCATCGCGAGATGCGCTTGATCGACAGCCA
Source organism: Brevundimonas sp. (assembly GCF_032107865.1). Taxonomy (GTDB): domain Bacteria; phylum Pseudomonadota; class Alphaproteobacteria; order Caulobacterales; family Caulobacteraceae; genus Brevundimonas. Next base: position 1,175 of record NZ_DAMCNG010000108.1, on the reverse strand, counting down.
GTTGATGGGCCATTCGATCAACTCTGGCTCCTTCTTCGCCTCGACCAATCTGCTGCTGATCGCCGCCGTGGCCGGGGTGCTGTTCGGCGGCGAGGCGGCCATGCGCGGTTTCGCCGCCGTCGGCGCCGAGCCCGTCGCCCCGCGCCTGATGGAGGCCAAGCTGGCCGTGGTGCTGCTGTGCCTGGCCCGCGGCTTCCTCGACTTCATCTGGGCGCTGCGCCAGTTGAACTACACCGTCGCCCTGATCGGCGCCGCGCCGGAAATCCATGAAGAAGCCGACCGCGTCGCCTATGGCCGCGCCGTGGCGCGCGTGCTGAACCCCGCCCTGACCAGTTTCAACCAGGGCGTTCGCGGCTATTATTTCGCCCTGGCGGCCGCCGCCTGGCTGTTCGGGCCGCTGTGGCTGATGCTGGGAGCCGTGTCGGTGTTCGCCCTTCTGGCCTGGCGCCAGCTGGCCTCGCCTGCCGCCAGCGCCATCCGGCAGGCGCGCCGCCTGCTTGAACGAGGCTGATTATCTCGCATCTGCGAAATCAACGAAGCGCGCCCACATTTCAGGATCATGGGATTGAACGGCAAACTCCGTAACACCCCGTGATTGTATAAGATTGAATCGAGACTTGTGTTTTTGTGCGCTGCAAACTAGCTTGGTTTTCGACGCTTTCGAGCGTCTTGCCCTTCCTGGGCGTTTCCTCCCTATAGACTTTCAAAGCCGCGCCGTTTGGCGCGGCTCTTTTTTTGCCTGACCGCCCTCAGGCGCGATGATCAGAGCAAAGCTCGGCGATCACCCGACGCAAGGCCGAGCGACAACGCTTCCACCCCGGCGACGGCGCCCAGGCTGCCTCATCCCAATACAAGCCTCGGCTCAGCTCGACCTGGACCGCCTGAAAGCCCTCATCCGGCCGCCCCCAGGTCTGAGTCGCATAGCCGCCCGCATAGGGTCGGTTCAGCCCGACCGTCAGTCCCTGCGCCTCGAACAGCCGCCGCAGACGCCGCGTCAGCAGCGCCTCGCAACTGGTCCCGTGCCGGTCGCCCAGCACCACGTCCACGACCCCGTTCGTCGCCCGTGCGGGCATGGAGTGCCAGTCGATCAGCACCGCCCGCCCGAACTCGGCCCGCGCCGCCTGCATCATCCCCGCCAGGGCCGCATGATAGGGGGCGTGCACCCGCGCCACCCG
>NZ_DAMCNG010000107.1:0-9643 GCF_032107865.1 Brevundimonas sp. | reverse complement strand
GCCGCGCCAGGCCCAGGCCGAAAGCGTTGACCGCCACCGCGTCGGCAGGGGCGGCGGCGTAGAGGTCATGCAGAACACCCGTGGCCAACGGCGCAAAGACATCGTCGCTTCCCGCGCGCACGCCCGCGCCGACTCGACGACCGCCGGCCCGATCCAAGGCCTGCAGGCGCGTCTTCAGCGCCGCCAACGCGTCAGGCTGAGAATAAATGTTCCTCATTTGTTCTATATGCGCTCTTGTGCCTGGGGGGGCAAGCGGAGCTTCGTAAGGGGGGAGAAAATCAGGTCTTTTTGCGAAGGGTTTGAGTGCCGCTTTTATGGCAGAGCGGCAATGACCACATCTGGCGCATCCACGACGTCATTGAATGGCTCAGTCTGACTCAAAGCGGTGGTTAGAAAGGTCCCCCTCTCGGAGACCTGAAAGGCGCTCATAGGCGTTCCCTCAGCCTCTGACCTCGGCTTTGCTGACCGACTGGCCCGCTGAGGTAAAACGTGACGTGCTCAGCGGACGGAGCCCAGAGGGTCGGGGACCTTGCCGTAGGTTCTGAGTCATGGCTTCTGCCTAGAACTCCCGCTCAAGCTGGATCCGGAATACCGGGGCGCTGTGGTTTCGCTTTTCCAGATTCAGAAGGGACTGCCCGTCCGATCGCCAGTTGCTGGACCGGGCGTCTCGCGCCGTCAGGCTTGACCCGCTCAGCCGCAAGGAGGTGAGCGGGTTCAGGGACCACAGGGAGTAGAGTTCCAGATCATCGGCGGACGAGACCTGTCGTCGCTGGGTCGCTGCGATCTGGATGGTGGACTCAGAGCGGTGGCTATAGCTGGCGCCTACCGTCCACCCTGGACGCACGACATAGTCGCCGCCGAACGTCGCGCTGAACGGGATCTGCCCCGGGATGCGGTCGTCGGGCCCTCGTACATCGGCCACCGAGGAGTCGGAGTAGGTGGCGTTAAATCGGAGCGCGACATCTGGCGCGCCCGGCAGAACGAGGGCTAGGACTTGGTTGAGGTTGAACCGGGCGTCGGTCTCCAGCCCCCATACGGTCGCCGCCCCCCCATTGAAGGGCGAAGCCACCCATCGACCGTTCAGAAGGCGGGTCTCGGATCGCACCACTCCGTCGATCCGGCGCACGAAGGTTCCGAAACTGATCCGGGCGCCTGCGTCCCAGTATTGCTCGAAGGCGAGATCAAAGCCCGTGGCGCTCTCGGGCCGCAGAGCCGGATTGCCCTGCTCGTCCGGAGCCAGGGGGGTGTTGTTGGACGAAGTATAGGGCCGTGGCGTCAAAGACGAGATCGGCGGCAGCTTGAAGGTCCGGTTGGCGGCCAGCCGTATCTGTCGCCGAGCGGCGCCCGGCAGTGTCCAGACGGAATGAAAGGTCGGGGACAACAGGGTGTCGCGACGGCGCAAATCCGGGTAGGCGACACTGTCGCTGGTGGTCTCGACGCCTTCCCATCTCAGACCGAAATACATGGACAAGGTCGGGTTCAGTTGGATCTCATCCTGAGCGTAGACCGCCAGGCGACGGATATCGATGTCGAAGGTTTGGTCGTCGATCGTGCCGGGCGTTCCGCCGACAGGGCCCAGATCCTGAACGCGACGGTCACGGCGCTTATCCAGGGCGGTCTCCCAGCCGATTTCATAGGTGTGGGCGCCCGTTGGGCCGAAGGCGTATTTGCTGCTCGCCGTGAGGCCCAGGACGCGGGTGCGGGCGCGGGTGCGGTCGTCCAGGGTCTGCCGCCCGTTGTCGTCATAGCCCTGTTCGTCAAAGCGATAGGTCTCGCGATTGCCGCCCAAGGTGGCCTTTGACGTCAATACTGCACCATCCTGGAAGGTGCGTACCCAGTCCAGGCCGAGGTTGAGCTTGGACAGGTCGATGGTCAAATCCTGACGCAGGGCGGTGCGCTCCAGCGGTGACCCGATGATCGTCCGCCAGTCCTCGACGCCAGACCGATCCAGTCGGCTGACGTCGATGGCGCCATGGAGCCCCAACCGGTCGCCATTGGCCAGGTCGACCTGCACGCTGGGGGTTAGGGTTAAGTTAGTTCGCACGGCGTCGATGGCCGAGACCAACGTACGCAGCGCGTCGGTCGTGCCAGACGAGTCTGTTTCGCGCCATACCGCAGTATCGTCGGCACGCACCTCTCGACGCCGCAGATTGACCGCCAGCGCCCGGGTGAGGTTTTCGACCTGTCGGGTGCCGCGCCAAGAGGCGTTGACCATGTCGCGGCCGTTCGTCGTCTCCCAGACCAGGGCGGCGGTCGTGCTGTCGCGATTGGCGCCACGGGTCAGGATTATGTTGATGCTGCCGGCCGTCCCCTCGGCTCGAATATCTGCGGTGGGCGATCTGAGGATCTCGATGCTCGCTACCATGTCCGGCGTCAGGGACTCTAGGTCGAACCCGGTCGGGGCTTTTTGTCCGTCGATCAGGATTTGGGTGTAACCCTCGCCCATACCCCGCAGAGAGATTCCGCCAGCGCGTCCGGCCTGGGCCGGCCCCACGGTGACCCCCGGAAGGCGCTTCATGGCCTCGGTCAGGGACGTGTCACCAAAGCGGGTCAACTCCTCCTGACCCACGACGATGCGGCTGGACGTGTCGTCGCGACGGGGATCGCGCCGCACGCCCTGCACGACCACCTCGTCCAACTCGCTCACCGCCAGTTGCTCGCTCTCGGAGGATGCGGACTGGGCCCAGGCTATGGGGGATGGGGCGCAACAGGTCAGGCCGACGGCCAAGATCAACGTCTTTGCGGACATGGGTTTCTCCGGGATAGCGCACAGGCGTGCGACGTCGCGGGTGCGCGCACCCGTTCAGCGAAAAGTTTGTGAGTGTTTAGAAGCGGCGGCGGGCCGGTCAGCCGCCGATCAGGGGAGGACGGATTCCGGATCCAGACGTTGACCGTCCTTCAGCACCTCGAGATGCAGGTGGGGTCCACTGACTTTGCCGGACGCGCCGGACCGGGCGATCTGGTCGCCGGCAGAGACCCGTTGACCCACCTGAACCGTGGCCTGATCCAGATGGGCGTACAGGGATTGCCATCCTTGGCCGTGGTCCACTACGATCACCGTGCCGTAGCCTTCGCCGCCAGCGTAATGATCTGTCGCGGCTGTTACGACCCCATCGGCGACGGCGGCGACGCGCGTTCCGACTGCGGCGCCAAAATCAGTTCCGCGATGGGGCTGCGAGCGGAAGTCGCTGACCTCGTGGAAATGGCTCGTGACGCGCTGGGCAGCCAGGGGAGACGTCATTCGTATTGGCCCCGACGGCGCTGCCGTCGTCTGAGGGCCCCCCTTAGGCGTCGAGGGTTCTGAATCCGGTCGGGGCGTGGCGGCGGCAAACTGAACCGACGCCGTCGCGGTCACCGCGACCAAGGCGATGAAGGAGAGAACGAGGCGACCGTGGCGGCCCAGGCTGCGCCCTGGGTCCCCATGAAGCATGTGTCGCAGGCGCACCTTGTGGCCCGTTAGATCATGGTGCGCCAGAGCCGTGACGGACAGCTGGCCGCGCCGGGCCGCGTCCATTTTCAACGTCTCGATATAGGCGCGGGCCAGGATTGGCCGCGCTGCGCGGTCATCTCCCAAAGCCAGGTAGTCGCAGCGCAGTTCGGCCGCCATCTGCACCCTGGCCTGGAGCCAGCGCAGGAAAGGGTTGAACCAGAAGATCAGGCCGATGACCGCCATGATCGCGGCCCGCTGGGGGTCGCGTTGGGCAATGTGGGCCGCCTCGTGGCGGATGATCAGGCGAAGAGTGCGATCATCGAACAGGGTGACCGCGTCCTGGGGCAGGATGATTATCCGAGCTGGCGACCCAACGGCAAAGGGAGTGATCGAGCACCGCGTCATGCGCAACTCGATGCCCTGAGCATTTAGCCGCCGCGCTTCCTGGCACGCAAAGGGACCCGGCCAGGCTTCCGCATCGATGGGCAGGGCCTGGCGAACAATGCGGCGGACCTGGAAGGTCTCGATGATGGCCTTGGAGGCTAGGCCGACCAGGCCCGCGAGGTAGATCAGCCCAAGCAATGTCGACCACGAGGGGGCCGGCAGGGGGCCGGCGGCGGTTCCGATCGCCGCACCATCGACGCCGAGATCCATTGCGGCCGGCAGCGGCAGAAGCGCCTGGATCGGCGAGGTGTTGGGCATGGGGACCAGTTGCAGCGCCAGCGCCAGAAACGTCGGAATGACCGCCATCAGCCAGATCGCCAGCCAGTAGCCCTTGGCGGCGGCCGACAAGCGGAACGCCCGCTCGAAGGCTAGTCCCATCCCCCACATCAGAGCCGATCCAGCCAAGCTGGCGAGACCGTGGATCAACCAGAAATTTTCCGGCACTGCAGTCATCACGCGTCGTCCCCGGCCGCGGCGTCCCGCAGCAGGGCCTCGAGCTCCTCGAGTTCGCCCTGGTCGAGCAGTCGGCTGTCGGCGAAGGCCTGTGCAGGAAGGGGCGCGTCGATCTCAAGCACGCGCTGAACGAAATCGGCGCTGATCGCCGCTAGGGTAGCCACCTTGCCGACACGCGCGCGATAGATATTCAACCCGTGTTCCGAAGCCTCCTCGACCAGCCCCTTGGCGATCATCCGTTCGAGCGTCTTGCGCGTCGAGGAATAGGACCAGTCGAGGATCGGCAGGACATGGTCGTGCAGCTCACGCGCGCTGCTCGCGCCATGGCGCCACAGACATTTCAGCAGGGCCAGCTCGGCGTTCGACGGACTGAGGGAGGAGGACATGGGAAGGCTCTCTGCGATAACCGTCGCATATATGCGACATGTGTCGCATTCACCGCAAGAACTTATTTTCTAGGGTGCTGCCATCGACGATCCTGATGGGATCTGAGCCCGGAGTTGAGAGCCTTTGCGGAGAGTTCGGGTATCCGATCGAGAACGCCTCCGCAGGCCCTCCCATCTGAACAGCCGGGAAGTCGAGGTCATGGCGTCTAGTCCGCCGCGGCCAATCCTTGCACCCAGGCCCGGAGCGCTTGTTCATCCGCCATGCCGCCAGCGAAGACATGAGCTGGAACCTGTGGTTCGTTGTTGCCTCGACCTCGGCCGCGATAGACCTTCATGGGGACCCACACCTTGGCCAGACCGCTCGGCAGGGCCATTTCGCGCAGTTCCATGTAAACCGTGTCGGCGTTCGTCTCTCGACCGATCTGGACGGCGCCCAGTGTCTTCCATAGGTCGACGGCGTCCAGGCAAGCCGAACCGCAACGGAAGTCTGTCAGGACGAAGACGTTCCCCTTCATTGGATTTTCCGGCGGGACGTCATAGGTCGGCGGGGTTTCCGCCGTGTTCTGCTGCCGCCACAAGGGTTCGCCGGCCGCCATTGCGTTCTGCATGCCGTCGATCGCGGCGCTCGCCCAGGCGATCATCTGAGGGTCGCCGCCGGCTGCGGTCAGTTGGTCGCGGAGGACCTTAAAACCGGCGATATTGGCTTCGGATGCGCGCCAATCGACGCTTTCGATCGGGGCCATGGGGTGGGTCGTCGCCCAGTCGCCGCCCCAGAGGGTCAGCGCCAGGCGCGCGCTCCAGTGCGAAGAACCGCCGCCGTTGTCGCGAACGTCGAGAACCACGTAGGGGGCGGCGCGCAGACGAGCCTGGTTTTCGGCCGCCTCCACCAGCAGGGTCGTCAGGGCCGCATATGCTTCGGAATTGGGATCGCCGTTGAACGACGGCATCGACAGCCATACGCCGCCGTCATCCAGCGTCTTGAGACCGAAGGGAGGCGAAACCCGTTGTGTGAGGGCTGTGCGCCGCGCGCCAAGGTCCTGGGGTTCGATCGATCGCCAGGTCAGGCGATAGGATCGTTCGACGCCCTGGACCTCAAAGCGGCATTCCGACATCTCGGAGTTCCACGGATTGCTGGAGCTCATGAAGACCCAATCCCCGAATTGGATCTTCTGCGCTTCAAGGAACCAACGTCCGCGGAAGGCGCCGACGCGGCGCTCGGCCAGGGCGGCGGCGTCCACGCCGTCGCAGGCGATCAGCTTGGCGCCCAGGGGCGGGCTGCTGTCGTCCGCCTCGTCCCGGCTGGCGACGACCTGATCAGCGCCGTCATAGAGGGTGAGGAAGCCTGGCCAACGCGTCGGGAACCCGCCTTGATTGGTCAGGCCGATGTCCACGTGGCCGTCGTCAAACCCGGCGATCAGGCCGCGCATGGTCCACCACCAACCGCCGACGTCCGTCGTCGTCTCCGCGCGTTCACGCGCCTCAGCCAAGCCCGCCTCGACGCGCTGGCGGAAAGCCGGATTGCGATCATCGTACATGCCCGGATGGGTCTCTTCGATGATGCGACCTACGGCGTCGACATCGTCTTTCAAGGTAGCGGACCAGTCGCGCGGGGCGGTCATCCACTCCGGCGCGGCCTGCTGGGCCCAGGCCGGCGGCGCCAGAAGCGTCAGGACCACAGTACACAGTCCCCATTGCCGCAGATTCATTTGAAAGCCCCTCTATTGGAGCGCGGAAGCTAGATTGTGCGATGCGAAAAGCAATGAGGGATTGGCGCGATGCGGTTGGGGCGGACGGCGCACCGACGCTGGGCGGCGCGCGTTTCTCATGCCCTTGCGCCCACAGCTTCGCCTTCCCATATCGTATCGGTCGATCTCCTTGCGTAACGCTGCAGCCCTTTACATTGCGCGCCGAGCTTCAAAGCCGATCCCATTCAGACCCGACAGGCCGACGAGGGGTTTTCCCTACGGTCAACGCCAGACGGAGGTCTCCAAATGGCTACCGGCACAGTGAAATGGTACAATTCCACCAAAGGTTATGGGTTCATCGCCCCTGATGACGGCAGCAAGGACGTCTTCGTCCACGCCTCGGCTGTTGAAACCTCCGATTTCAGCTCCCTGAGCGAGGGGCAGAAGATCAACTTCGAATTGGAACGAGACGCCCGAAGCGGCAAGGAATCCGCAGGCCGCCTTACCGTCGCGCCCTAAAGCCCGCCTGGACGATAAGAGATGATCCGGTCGCCGCCGACGGGCGGCGGCCGTGGTCGCTCGGGGGCAGGCCGCTTTCCTTCAATCAGCGGACGGAGGCTGTGTCCGGCGGATGTCGACGACCAGCGCTGGTCAGCCGAGACGTTGCGCCGGGAACGTCGCAACCATGCACATTCCTAGAGGATCCACCCATGAAGCCTCTGTCAGGAATGCTTCCGAAAATGAGCGACGCCGATCTGTCGTCGTTGCGAGCCAACGCCGAGCGGTTGATCCAGCTTGGCCTGCCAGGCCAAATCGCCGCCGCTTCCGAGGTGATCCGCTTATCGATGCTGAAGCGGCGAGGCGAGCCGCGCTTCCCAAGCCGCCTCCCGCGCCGCGTATTCGTATCCCCAAGAAGAAGGTTGCGCCTGTGACCGGGCACCAGACCGCGCTTCCTCCGCGATCGTCTTGACGGTGAAGGACGATCGGTTTGAAGGGCCGGCGATGATCGAAGAGAGCTTCGTGCGCCTGTACGCCCATGACTTCATTCAGATGGCCGTCAAATCCGAGCTTGGTCAGGATGTGGATGCGGCGCTTCAGCGACGATTGGCCGAAGCCCGCTCCCACGCCGCTTTGATGGACGCTCGAAAAGGCTCCGCGCATCTGACAGCGCTCATTGAACGAATACGCGATGAAGCGCCCCGTTTTGACGGACGCGCCATGCTGCGCGGCGCCGATCCGAGCATGGCCGCCAAACGACGTCATCGCTTCCTGAAGGTCGCTGACGCACTGGTTCGACCCATGACCAAACCTTCCTCGTCTCTCCGCGCGATCTCCGCCTCAACTCGCAATAGGTAGGTCCATGCCCGTCTCTTCCGAGCACACCGACCATCCTGTCGGACAAAAACCGGTCGATGGTAGCCGCAAGTCAAGGCGCTTCGTCACACCTGGGTCCACAGGTTGCGCGTGCAGAGCTTGGCCGATAGAAATCTCGGCATGCTGCGATCCCTTCTACTAGGCTTCACGCTTCTTGTTGTCGCCTCCTCCGCGGAGGCCATCGTCATCAGGCATGATGTCGACGACAGCAGGTATCGGATACCTGCGTCCGATTTTCCGGCGCTCGCGGACATGCCGTCCGAAGGACACGGCGTGCTGATTGCCCCGCGATGGGTGATTACAGCAGCTCACGCAATCCCTCGAAACGCTACCCTGAAAGCCATTGAGATCGGCGGTGTGCCGAGAGAAGTGCAAAAGGTCTTCATCCACTCTGGAGCGAAACAGCCGCCGCAGGGGATGATTGATCAGGCCCTTTCCACGGGCGACTGGATCCTTGCGGTCTTTTCCATTGCGTCGTCCAACGATATTGCGCTGATCAAGTTGACGCACGCCGTAACCGACGTTGAGCCAGTTCCTATCTACGATGGCGATGGCGAGGTTGGCAGCGTCGTCAAGATTATCGGAAAGGGTGCGACGGGAACGGGATTGTCCGGCCACAGCCCGCAAGGTCCCAACCGGACAGCGCTGCGTCGTGCTTTCAACACCATAACCAGCGCCGATGATCGGTGGATTTGTTACGTCTTCGATGACCCTGCCAAGGCCCTGCCCCTTGAAGGCAAGACGGGCAGCGGCGACAGCGGCGGACCGGCGCTAGTTGAAGAGGGCGGCGAGTGGAAGTTAGCGGGTCTGGCTTCGTGGGGGTTCATCTTCGGCGACGTCAAGACGACCAACCCGGGGCTCTATGGACAGTTGACCTGCAATGTTCGCCTCAGTCGTTACACCGACTGGATCAGGAATGTGATGGCAGAGCCTTCTGATGCTGCGGGCGGGTTTGCGCGGTGAACAGTTCCGTCAGCCCAGCGCGGTGACAGGACGACCCAGCTATCATCATCCGACTGGTCGAACCGCGCAAACGGCTTCGGAACTGGAAACTTGCCGGCGGTGACCAGACGGTGTGACGATCTAGGCAAAGCACACGTCGGGAATGCGGATAACGAAATACCCGGAAACAGGCGTTGCGGAAGTCCGCAATGGGTCGGTCTGCGAAGTAGGTATCGCTCTCGAAAGCGGTCTGCCAGCTCGCAGACCAATGTCGCGTTTACGGCGTGGTCCGCATGACCGCTAATGGCGAAAAACTGATGTCGGCCTCCGAGCGTGCCGTCTATTTTTGGTTCACCGGAGGGAAGCCTGAAAGAAGCGGACGACGTCTCGGTTGAAAGCCTCATGGAATGCCGCCCGGTCAAAGCCGGGCGTCGGTGCGCAGATCGGTGGCGCGGCCGCCGCGAGTGCGGACGAACACGGTGGCAGGAAGTCGTAGTGTCCTCAGATGTCTGGACCGCTCACTGGTCTGCCTGCAGATGGAAGATCACTATGTTCGGGTCCATACGGATGTGGGGTCAGAGCTGGTGTTGATGCCCTTCTTTCAGGCTATCGCCGGACTTAATGGGCTCGAAGGACTTCAGACTCATCGCTCATGGTGGGTGGCGAGAGCCGCAGTGACCGGGATTGTTGAAGACGGGCGAAAACTCCGGCTGACTCTGTCTAATGGGCTGGAGGCGCCGATTTCCCGTGCCCGCGTGGCTGAGCTCCGTGCAGCTGGCTTGCTGTGATCGCTTCGTCCGGGCGGGAAAACAGATTGCAAATCGGCCGATAAGCGCTTCAGACCGGTGAAAATTGACCGAGCTTTTCGCGAACGTGTGGATCGGCGTGGAAAAGGGACCCCGTTAGCGGTGTGATCGGCGTCGAATAAG
>NZ_DAMCNG010000106.1:0-9675 GCF_032107865.1 Brevundimonas sp. | reverse complement strand
GGCGTCGCGGTAGGCTGCGTGGCTGGCGCGCGCCATCATGAGGTCCGCTTCGGTGCCCACGCCGACGCGGAGGCGGTCATTGCTCAGGCTGACCAGGCGTTCCGCATCGACCGCCATGTCGGCGGCAAGGCGCGCCTGCTGCGCGGCGCCGACTCCCTGGGCCCCCATCGGCAGGAAGGTCTTCTCGTCCCGTCCCGTCGGCCTCAGCCGCACCGCGAAGCGGCCCGGCGGGATCGGCGCGGCGCCGGTTTGCGGCACAGTGCCTGAGAGCGGGAGTTGCCCTGTGCCCGACGACCAGACAATGGAATCCACCTTCGCCTTAATGATGCGGTTGGGGAAGGTCTTCAGCGCGATCTCAGCCTCGTCGCCGGGACGGATATTGCGCAGTTCGTTCTGGGCATACATCGCCAGGATCATCTGTTCGTCCTCGACAAAGGACATCACCGGCGCCATCGGCAATTGCGCGGCGTAGAAGCCGGGACGCAGTTGCGGTTCACGACCGTGCCGTCGGCCGGGGCGCGGTACACCGTCTGATCCAGCTCCCATTTCGCGTAGGCGATCTGGGCCTTGAGCTGCTCGAGAGCGGCGCGCGCCTGGGCGACGTCCGACAGGTCGCCGCTCGGCGTTCGCGCCGAGAGTTTCTGTTGCACCTGCGCGGCGTTCGCCGTGGTCTGCGCGAGATCGGCGCGCAGGCTGGCGACGTCGGTCTGGGCCTGTTGATGGTCGAACGCCGAGCCGGCCCCGGTATGCGCCAGTTCACGGGTCTGCGCTTCGCGCCGAATAGCGAGCGCCAGTTTGGCTTCCGAGGCGGCGCGCGCCGAACGTGCGCCCCTCAGCTGCTCGTTGAGTTCACGCTGGAACGCCTGGGCGGTGTCGAGTTTGGCCTCAAGTTCCGGCTGTTTCGCCTGAAGTTCCTGCAGCTTCTGCTCAAACGGCTCAGGGTCGATCCTGAACAGAACCTGCCCCTTCTTGACCGGGGTGTTCGCTTCGATCGGCACCTCGATCACGCGGCCGGTGACGCGCGGCGTGACCTGCACGACGTAGTTGATCACCCGGACGTCGGGCGAGGAGGGCGCCACGACATTGAGAAATAGGACCAGCGCGGTCAGGCCGATGATCGGCAGGGTGATCACGATCACCTGGCTGACAAAGGTCCAGGGCAGAAGCTTGAACTTGAAAAAGAGCAGCCAGACGATGCCCGCGTAGATCAGTAGGAGGATGATTTCCATCAGGCGCCGCCTTCTTCGATGCTGCGGGGGCTGAGCGCCTGCGCGCCGAGGGCGGCCAACTGCTTCTCGAGAGAGGCGATGCGCAGGCGCAGGTCGCTGGTGTCTTCGGGCGAAGGCGCAGGCGTCGCATGCGGGGCCTCCGCAGGCGTGGGTTCAAGGCCCAGCGCGTCGCCGGCGTGGCCCTGCTCGTCGAGCGTATCCGTACCGTAGGCCATCTTGTGAAACACTGGCCGCGTGTAGGCCCACACCCAGGCGAGGGGCCACAGCAGACCGCCGAACACCAGCGAGAGCAGGCAGAGGATCTTGATCGCGGCGAGTTGTGGATGCTCGCGCTTCTCGGCGATCTTCTCCGGCATGATGTGGACCCACCAGAAGGCGCCGACCAGCACCACTGGCACGATCAGAATGGCGATCCACGAAATGACGTTGGCGGCAGAGTCAAGCGCATCGCCTTCCAGGAACGAGGCGTGTGCAGGAGTGCTCCATGCCAACATAAGAAAAACAAGAGAGTAAAACGCCTCATCGCCCGGTTCCTCTGCAAGGGAAGGGCAGATCGCCCTGCACTTCAGTTGCGCTTAGCGGAGGTGAGCGAAAAATCGCTTCATATCTTATTGGCTAAGATGGCGCCCGTCAGAAGCGGAAGGCGGCCTTGATCCAGAACTTGTCGCCCTGAGGACGGTTCTCGGCGTGGAATTCGTGCTGCCATTGGGCGGTGATGGGGACGTTGCCGACGACGTAGCGGACCAGAGGGCCCAGCGCGAAGGCCTCGCCGCGCACGCCGTCGGGTCCGACGCGGGCGCCGGCGATCTTGTCGTCGGTGGTCTGGCGGTAATAGTAGCCGGTCAGGCCCAGCGTCAGCTTGCCGGTGGTGTAGGCTACGGCCGCGTCGGTGTGCAGGCTCTGGCCCGACTTGTAGTCGGTGTCGTCATTGGTGGTGTTGAAGTCGTACATCACCTTGGCCGAGGCTTCCCATCCTCCGCCCGGCTGGGCGTAGGTGGCGGCGAAGACCGGCTCGAACGTCCAGTAGTTGCGGCCGATGTTGGCCAGGTCGCCCGCCTTGTAGTCGCCGGTAGGGATGAAGGTGTCGACCGTAGCGACCAGGTTCCAGTCGCCCTTCTTCCAGCCCAGCACCAGGGGGCTGACGATGATGTCGCCGAGGCCGAAATTGCTCTGGCTCTGTCCGCCCGCCTTCACGTCGAGGTTGACGACGGGGATCAGGGCGTGGGCGGCGACCGTGGCGCCCAGGAAGGTCTTGTCGCTGACGTGGACCACACGGGCGATGTTGGCGAAGGCGTTGAGCGAGAAGTCCGGGACCAGGTTGTCGCCGTTGCCGTCGTTCAGCCGGTCGGCGGTGTAATAGTTGGTGTAGGTCAGCAGATAGGTTCCGGGCGGCGGCAGTTGCGCCACGCCCAGGGATTCCGCGCCGTCGGCATAGGCCGTGCCCCGCGTTTCGCCTGCATGGGCTGCGCCCGCGAACCCGATCGCCAAACTGGCGGCCATCATGGCGGTGGTGAGCTTCAGTGTCTTCATTGTCGTTTCCCTCCCTTGGTTTTTGGGTGCAGGCCGCCGTCCGGCGCGGATGCGCCGGTCGGATACCCGCCCGTTTTTTGTTGAGCCGCGCCCCCTCAGACGCAGCGTTTCGGCGTCAGATCTTGCGGAACAGGGGCGAGCGCGCTGTGGCCTCGGCGTCGCCCGCTGTCAGGAACCGCTCCATGAAGATGTCCCGCTCGAACAGGCGGCCCTTCATCAGGGCGATGACGCCCGCCTCGATCATCTGCGGCGGCCCGCACAGATAGGCCTGACAGCCGCTGAACCGCCCTTCGAACAGCCGTTCGGCCGCTTCGTGGACGTATCCAGTCTCGCCGTCCCAGACGTCGTCGGCCTCGGGCTGGGAGACGGCGGGGACGTAGCGGAAGTTGTCGTGTTCGGCTTCCAGCTGACGGAACAGGTCGCCGAAGTGCAGGTCGCAGGGCCGCCGTCCGCCGTGCAGCAGGGTGATCGGCTCGGAATAGCCCTGTTCCAGAAGGTCCAGGATCATGCCCTTGGGGCTGGACAGACCCGATCCGCCCGCCAGGAAGATCAGCGGCTTCTCGGCCGAGCGCCGGACGTAGAAACGCCCCAGCGGGCCGGTGAAATTCAGGCTCTCGCCCGTCTTCAGTTCGTCATGCAGCCAGGCGGTTCCGGCGCCGCCGGGGACGCGGCGGACGTGCAGTTCGATCAGGTTCGGCTCGGTCGGGCTGCTGGCGATGGAGAAGGCGCGCGTGCCCTCGATGCCCGGCAGACGCAGGTTGACGTACTGTCCCGCCTGAAAGTCGAGCCCTTCGCCGTCCAGCCGCAGCCATAGGCCGAGGATGTCCGGCGTGATCAACTCGCGGCGCTCGACCACGCCGACGAAATCTCTGACGGCGATGCGGCGGGCGTCTTCGTCCTCATCGACGTCGGCCTCGATGACCGTGTCGGCCAACAGCATGGCGCTGCAGGCCAGGGTCTTGCCGTCGTCCCGCTCGAAATCCATCAGGGCGAAGGGAGAGGCGCCGCCGTGATCGACTTCGCCTTCCAGCACCTCGACCTTGCAGGTGCCGCACAGGCCGTGGCCGCAGGCGTGGGGCAGCCAGACGCCGGCCCGAAGGCAGGCGTCCAGCAGGGTCTGACCGGGCGCGACCTCGATGGTCTCGCCGATCGGTTCGATGGTCAGGGTCGGCATGGGCGTGTCCTCAGGCCGTGGCGGAGGGGCCGGTCCAGAAGCGGATCAGCGACTTGTGGCCGACGCCCTGATCGGCCAGCGACAGGGCCGGATCGGGCGTCCAGTCGGCGCCGTCCAGCATCCAGCGGGCCTTGGACAGGTCGACATCGGCCCATTCCGGATCCACCGCATAGAGGGACGGCAGGATCTCTCCGGTCAGGGCGGTGAAGGGCGTCTGCGGCGGCAGGGGCAGGGTGATCGCCGAGCAGAAGTTCAGATGCTCCTCCCAGTGGACATAGACCAGCTGGGCGCCATTGAAGTTCTCGACCCGGTCGCGAACGGGGCCGGTGTAACCGGGATGTAGGCTTGCGGTGGCCATGGGGCTGTCCTCCTATTCCGCCGCGACCGGGACGGCGGGGCGGCGCCCCTCCATCCAGCGGTTCCACTGATCTTCTTCGGGGGATCCGGCGTAGTCCATGTTATCGGCCCCCTGGTTGATGTGGTACCAGTCCAGAACCTCGGGCAGGGTCGCCCCGCCGCAGTTACCCTGGAAGATCTGGTGCACGGGCAGCCAGGCCTGGGCGTACTTCTCCGGTTCGTGGTCGAAGATGTCCTTGCAGCCGTCCGAACAGGTGTGGAACTTGTCGCCGCCGTGTTCCGAGACGCGGAAGCTGATAGTGTTCGGATCGCCCACCTCGGTGAAGGCCATCGGGATCTGGCAGACCTGACACAGCTGAGGCAGGCCGTTGTTGTAGAAGCGTTTCCCTTCGTCAGCCTGTTCGCGCCACTTGCGATAGCGCGGCTCATAGTGCTGGGCGAAGGTGTCCGGATATTTCTCGCGCAGCCAGGCCATGTGGGCCTCGTCGATGTCCCAGGTGTGCATGGCCGCAGCGTGGGTGTAGTTGTAGAAGATGCCCCAAGCCTGGTGCGTCATGTGGCCCTTTTCGGCCTTGGCGACGTCGGCGTATTTCGGCTCGCGGATGCCATAGCGGGCCAGGTCGGCGAACAGGGCGCCGCCCGCCTGCTCATAATAGGTCTCCCAGGCTTCGCTCCAGGACATGACCTTCTTGGGCAGCATGTAGTCCATCATCATGCCGACCAGAGACAGCAGGCGGTAGCCGCGCCAGAACCACTTGTCGATCCAGCCCTGGACGATCGGCACATTGGCCTCG
Source organism: Brevundimonas sp. (assembly GCF_032107865.1). GTDB lineage: Bacteria > Pseudomonadota > Alphaproteobacteria > Caulobacterales > Caulobacteraceae > Brevundimonas. The sequence continues at coordinate 4,591 of NZ_DAMCNG010000106.1, read as the reverse complement.
TCCTGTTCCAGCAGGAAGCGGACGGCCTCTAGGCCCAGCGTCATGTGGCGGCTCTCGTCTGACTGGGCCGAGAAGCCGAACGTCACCGTCGCCATGTCGCCGTTGTAGGCCGCGCCCGACATGAAGGGCACGAACAGCAGATTGGTCAGGACGTATTCGAAGGCGAAGCTGATCGAGGTCAGGAACTCGAACGGCCCGGCGCTGGTCGCATCGTCGAAGAAGGACTTGGGCACCGACAGGTACCACAGGCGGTCATGCATGTGGGCGAAGTCATGGATGCCGTCGAAATACTTGTTGTAGTGGCTGATGGTGTGGATCTGCGTCTGGCAGTGACGCAGCTCGTCGATCGACTGCATCTGGGCCGCCACGCGCAGGCCCGCGCCCGGCAGGTGCCGCGCCAGGTGGGCGAAGTGGCGGTGCGCCTGATACTCCAGCGGCGTCACGCCCTGGATGAACAGCTTGACCGCGTTCAGATAGCGCGCGTCGGTGATGCCCAGCTGGCCGTTGTTCTGGGCCATGGAGTCGATGACGGCGTAGAGCTTGCGCTCCTTCTCCGCCTGGAACTTCCAATAGGCGTCCATGGTCAGCTTGAAGGGGTCTTCCCAGGCGTCCCAGTCGTGGATCTTGATCCCTTCATATTTGGCGAAGGGGAAGATGTCGTCGGCGCTCTGATAGGTCGGTTTCCAATCCAAACCTCGCGTATAGGCGCCGTATTTCTGCTTCAGGCTCATTTTGCGCGGGGTCATGCCTATCTCCAGAAGATGATCAGAGAGCCGTCGTCCTCGTCCACCGAACCGGACAGGGAGATGACGCTGAGGTGGATTTCCTGAGGATCCCAGTCGCGGCCCAGGCGTTCGGAAACGCTCTCGGCGCGGATTTCCAGCCGACCGGGGCAGTCGATCTTGGTCATGGCCGGGAAGGGGTTGCTCTGGGCCTCGGGGTTGTCGGCCAGGATGGCTTCGATGATGGCGAAGCCGTCCTGGGTGTTCTGAATGCTGATGGAAACGGGCTTGATCATGCCGCCATCTCCCGGGCTTCAAGGGCGTTCAGGCCGACCATCCGTTCGCGCAGGCGCGCGCCGACGGCATCAAGGGCGGCGTCGCCTTCGTCGCCCAGCACCATGGCGGCGATCGGGCGGACGGCCTCTTCGGCGCGGACGGACCAGCGCTCGAACCACTCGCCCAGGACAATGCGGTTGGCGTCCGATTCAGCGGCCGCCGCCTTGATCACGGCATCGGTCCAGCGGCTGTTGTCGGCGAACCAGTCGCCGAGGAAGCCGGTCATCATCGACAGGGGCGCGCCGTTGTGCGCGGCGCCGGCGCGATCGAAGGCGCCGGTGACCAGCGGATAGATGTAGCCGTCCAGCACGATCAGCTGGGCGACATACAGCTCGAACCAATCGTGGACGACCATCTGGTCTTCAGCCAGGCGGCGCAGGGGCTGCCAGACATCGGCTTCCAGCCATTGCGTCTTGGCGTCGGCCAGGGCGCTCTCGGTTCCCTGGCCCAGCAGCAGGCCGATGCGCGAGATGACCTGGGCGATGCCCAACCGATCGGCGCCGCAGAAGGCCGCCGCCGAGGTGATCTGGGTTCCATAGCCCCAGTCGGCCATCAGCTGGCAGTTCATGTTCGCCGCCCATTCGACATGGCGCAGCGGCAGCAGATAGGCGGCGAACAGGTCGCGCCAGGCCGGATCAACGCCGGCGACCAGATCGCGCTTCTCGACGAAGTTCACCGCGTCGTCGAACGACTGCTGCATGGCCGCGCGGCTGATGTTGTAGGAGGCGTAGTAGAACTGGCGAGGGTCGCGGAAGACGTACCAGTCGTTCATCACGATGCGCGTGCGGCGCGGGTCGTACAGCTCGAACTGCGGCGAATAGGTCGGCCGATAGTGGAAATTGGCCGTCGGCTGGACGTCATAGGTGGCCTCTTCATAACGGGAGGCGGGCTTGTCGACGCCGAAGCGCCGCGCGATGTGCGAGAAGGTGTGACGCCGCGGCGTGATCGCCTCAGCTTTGAGGTCGATATTCATTGTGACGCTCCAACAGGCTCAGGGGCGACGGCGGGGCCGTCCTTGACGAGGCGCAGCACGGCGTGGCTGGCGGCGGGATCGGCGGCGGTCACCAGACAGCCGTTCTCCAGGCAGAACTCTCGGAAGGCGATGACCGGCAGGACCAGTTCGACGCTCAGGTCGGGGTCGCCGTAGATGAAGTCGAACTCCACGATGCCGTTGTCCGTCAGGTTGCGGACGACGGTCTGGAGCTTGGGGCGACCGCTCGAAAACGGGCTGGGTCGCGTGGTCAGGCTGGGCGCCGCTGTCATGTTCGTTTCCTGGGTTGGACCGCTTTTCGCGGTTCGTTGTTCCGTTCCCTGAAACGAAGACTGTCGGAGGGTCTGATAATGGGCCAATACAAAAAGGGCAGAGTCTGATGCCTTTTGGTTATTGCCTTGCGGGCGGGCGTCAGGCTCTGATGTTGGAATGAAACGCTCGCCGAAGCCGGAACCTCTGCCCCGCGCCGTCCTTTCGGGCGTCGATGTGCGGCGTCTGCGCTATTTTCTTGCCGTAGCCGAAGAACTGCACTTCGGCCGGGCGGCGGAACGGCTTTACATCGCCCAGCCCGCCCTCAGCCGTCAGATCGCCAGCCTGGAAAACGCCATCGGCGCCCTGCTGTTCGACCGCAGCCGCAGCGTCATCCAGCTGACCCCGGCGGGCGAGGCCCTGCTGCCGCGCGCCCGCGACATTCAGGCGCGGGTGGCTGACGCCGTGCGGGTGGCGCGCCGCGCGGCCGAGGGGCTGGTCGGGGTGATCCAGGTGGGCTTCGTCGGCTCGGCGACCTTTTCGATCCTGCCGGGCGTCTTCAACGCCTATCGCGAACAGTATCCCGAGGTCGAACTGGTGCTGCACGCCATGAATACGGCCGAGCTGCGGGTGGCGCTGCGCGACCGCTCCATTGACGTGGCCTTCGCCCGGCCGGGCATTCAGGATCCCGACATCGTCAGCGAGGTGGTTCAGCGCGAGCCGCTGATCGTGGCCCTGCCGGACACCGACGTCCTGGCCGAACAGAGCCACATCGCCCTGGCCGATCTGGCGGTGCGGCCCTTCATTCTATACCCGCGCCAGCCCCGGCCCAGCTTCGCCGACCATGTGCTGGACCTGTGCCGGACCGAAGGCTTCACCCCCGAGATCGCCCAGGAGACGCTGGAGATCCAGACCGCCCTGTCGCTGGTGTCGGTGGGGGCGGGGGTGTCGCTCGTGCCGGAATCGACCTCGGAGGCGCAGTTGCACGGTGTCGCCTACCGGCCCCTGTTGGGGCAGGAGCGGGAGACGCAGTTGAGCCTGGCCTATCTGCGCGACAACCGGTCCTCGGTGCTGGGCGGCTTCTGCGCCCTGGTGCGCGAACGCACCCGCAGCCAGATCAGGCCGAGAGGAAGCTGAGCACGGCCCCGGCGAAGGCGTCGGGCTGTTCGACGTTCGACAGGTGGGCGCCGTCCAGCACCTTCAGCTGGGATTCTGGAATGGCCTTGACCAGGGCGGCGGCGTGGTCGGGCGGGGTGGCCGGATCAGCGTCGCCCGAGATGACCAGTGTCGGCGTTTCAATCAGTCCGCCCAACCGTCTCAGGTCCATGTCGCGGATGGCGGCGCAGCACCCGGCGTAACCCTGCGGCGAGGTCGACAGCAGCCCGGCCTCGATGACGGCGACCGGACCGGGCGCGCGGGCGGCGAATTCCGGCGTGAACCAGCGCGCGACCGAGGCCGCCGCCAGCGGCGCCATCCCCTGTGACAGGGCGCTGGCGATGCGGGCGTCCCATGCCGAGGGCGGCCCCATGAAGGCCGAGGTGTTGGCCAGCACCAGACGCTCCAGCCGTTCGGGGGCGCGCACCCCCATCCACTGGCCGATCATGCCGCCCAGCGACAGCCCGCAGAAGGCGACGCGCTCAAGCGCCAGCGCGTCCAGCAAATCCACCACGTCGCGGCCCAGCCGGTCGAGGCCGTAGGCCCCCGCAGGCGCATCCGAGGCGCCATGCCCCCGGCTGTCGTAGCGCAAGACCCGGAAGCGGGCGGAGAAGGCGGCCATCTGGGCGTCCCACATCTCCATCCGCGTGCCCAGAGAGTTGGACAGCAGCAGCACCGGCGCGTCTTCAGGCCCGTCAAACCGCCAGGCCAGACGGCAGCCGTCGCCGACGGTGATGTGTTGCTCGCTCATACCCGTTCCACGATCATGCCGATGCCCTGACCGACGCCGATGCACATGGTGCAAAGGGCGTAGCGGCCGCCGGTGCGGTGAAGCTGCTCCACCGCCGTCATGACGATGCGGGCGCCCGACATCCCCAGCGGATGGCCCAGGGCGATGGCGCCGCCGTTGGGGTTCAGGCGCGGATCGCGCGGATCGACCTGAAGCTCCTGCAGCACGGCCAGCGCCTGCGCGGCGAAGGCTTCGTTCAGTTCAATGACGTCCATGTCGGCCATGCTCAGGCCGGTGCGGCCGAACAGCTTGCGCGTCGTCTCGACCGGACCGACGCCCATGATGCGCGGCGCCACGCCCGAGGCCGCCATGGCCACGACGCGGGCGCGCGGGGTCAGGCCGTGGGCG
>NZ_DAMCNG010000105.1:0-9726 GCF_032107865.1 Brevundimonas sp. | reverse complement strand
CGCGCCTGGCCGATCGCCTGTTCGAGCCCTTCGTCAGCGGCGGCGGGGCCGACGGCACGGGCCTGGGCCTGACCATTTCGCGCGAGTTGGCGGCCAACCACGGCGGCGCCCTGACCCTGCTGGACACCGGGCCGCAGGGCACGCGCTTCGAGCTTCTGCTGCCGCTGTAGGCCCTTGGGCGGCAGCCTTACGCCGCGCCAGACGTTGTTTCCTTTGGAAGCCGAAAGCGCCAAGCTTGCGGTCTTTCGTATCCTCCCCTGCAAGGAGAGCCCCATGATCCGCCCCCTGTCCTCGCAAACCCAGCTCTCGCGCCCCCTGGCGGCGCTGATGCTGACCACGACCCTGGCCGTCTCGCTGACGGTCGGCTCCGCCTACGCCCAGAGCCAAACCCGTCCGCAACCGGCGCCGAAAGATCCCGTCGCCGAAATGCTGCTGTCCAAGGGCGAGCGCTATCATCGCGCGCCGGATTCGGCTCAAGACCCCGACGAGCTGCGCCAGACCCAGGCCCTGAACGCCGAGATCGTGGCCCAGAACGACCTGGCCGAAAACGAGGACCGCGCCAATCAGTCCACCCAGGCCGAGGCCCAGCGCCGCTGGCAGGCCGAGGTGGATCAGACCGAGGCCCAGGCGCGCGCCGATCGCGAACGTCACGAGGCGGACCTGCGCGCCGCCGACGAGGCCCAGGCCCGCTATGAGCGCGACATGGCCGACTGGCGCGCCACGGCCGCCGCCTGCCAGCGCGGCGACACGGCGCGTTGCAACGCGGGCCGCAACACGCCGAACTGAGGCTTCTGACAAGGAAAGGGCGGACGTCACGGCGGGGGTGTCGGCGACGCCGCTTCCAATCCCGCTCATCCCCGCGGACGCCGGGACCCAGTGAGTGAGCAAGCAAAGGTTTGGCCGTTGAGCCGCGCGCTTTGAAGCCAAAGCACTGGGTCCCGGCGTCCGCCGGGATGAGCGGAACTCAAATATCTGCGCGCCCAAACTCAGGGGTTGGTGATCCAAAAAACAAAGGGCGCCGCCGACCTGCGTCGGGGCGCCCTTTTTCTCGCCTGCCGCTGGGCCGGATCAGGCCTCGGCGGATTCCGTGCGGCGCTTCATCATATTGTCGAAGCTGTCCCAGACGCCGTCGGCGCCGTGCCAAGCGCCCTGCGTCGCCGCCTTGGAGTATTCGGTGGCGCGCGCCTCGAAGAAGTTGGCGTGCTCCACGCCCGACAGCAGGGCCTGCAGCCACGGCAGCGGGTTTTCCGTCACGCCATAGACTTCCGGCAGGTGCAGCTGGCGCAGGCGCCAGTCGGCGATGAAGCGGATGTAGGCCTTGATGTCGTCCGGCGTCATGCCGTTCACCGGGCCCATTTCGAAGGCCAGGTCGATGAACTTGTCCTCCATCTCGATCACCGTCTTGCAGCAGTCGACGATGTCGTCGGCCACGGCCTTGGTGACGGCGCCCGTCTCCTTGTTGAAGGCGTGGTACAGCTTGATGATGCCTTCGCAGTGCAGGCTTTCGTCGCGCACCGACCACGACACGATCTGACCCATGCCCTTCATCTTGGACTGGCGCGGGAAGTTCATCAGCATGGCGAAGCTGGCGAACAGTTGCAGCCCTTCCGAGAAGCCGCCGAACATGGCCAGGGTGCGGCAGATGTCGGCGTCGGTATCGACTCCGAACTGACCCATGAAGTCATGCTTGTCGCGCATGGCCTCGTATTCCATGAAGGCGCCGAACTCGCTCTCGGGCATGCCGATGGTCTCGAGCAGCAGGGCGTAGGCCGCGATATGGATGGTCTCCATATTGGCGAAGGAGGCCAGCATCATCTTCACTTCGGTCGGTTTGAACACCCGGCCGTAGCGCTCCATGTAGTTGTCCTGGACCTCGATGTCAGCTTGGGTGAAGAAGCGGAAGATCTGCGTCAGCAGATTGCGCTCGCTGTCAGTCAGGTTGGCGGCCCAGTCCTTCACGTCCTCGCCCATCGGGACTTCCTCGGGCATCCAGTGGACCTGCTGCTGTTTCTTCCACATGTCAAAGGCCCACGGGTAGCGGAAGGGCTTGTAGGCGGCCGAAGGGGTCAGCAGGCCGGGCGTGCCGGGACGAATGATCGTGGCGGGAGCGTTCATCGAAGAAGACCTGAGGCGAATCCGGAGAAGGTGCGTTCACCATGCGTCCACCGACGCGCGGGGACAAGGGAAGATGCGCATATCTAGCGATCACTTTTCACCCGACCGCTAGATATGGTGTTTCGATGACAGGAAACTGGGGAGGAAGATGGGGATGGTTTTCACGCTTTACGGCGCAGCCGGCTCGGGCTCGACCCCGGTCGAGGCGACGCTGCGGCTGATCGGACTGGACTATCATATGGTCGAGGCTCCGACCTGGGAGGGCGAGGCCGAGCGGGACAAGGTGGCGCGGGTCAATCCGATGCGCCAGGTGCCGGCCCTGGTCACGCCGGGCGGCGAGGTGATCACCGAAAGCGCCGCCATCCTGATCTGGCTGGCCGATTCCCACCCGCAGGCGCGGCTGTCGCCCGCGCTGGACGATCCGCGCCGGGCGCAGTTCCTGCGCTGGATGAGCTTCATCCCCGCCGCCGTCTATTCGATGTTCTGGGTGCGCGACGAACCCTCCCGTCTCGGCGGCGACAATCCTCAGGCCCAGGCCGAGATCCAGCGACGCACCGTCGAGCGCATCGCCGACTGCTGGCGGATGATGGACGCGCAGATCACGCCCGACCGCTTCTTGCTGGGAGAAGAGATGACGGTGCTGGACCTCTACGTCGCCGTCGCCAGCCGCTGGACGCCGCAGCGTCGCCGCTTCTACGCCGAGGCGCCGAGCATGGCCGAGGTCGTGCGACGCGTCGACGCCCTGCCCGCGCTTCAGGCGTTCTGGGCCGAGCGGTTTCCCTTCGACGAGGGCTGGGAGGGCTAGGCGGCCAGATGAGCTAGGCGGCCAGGCGCGCGTGCGCCGCACGGAACGCCTGGTCCACGGCGGCGTAGAGCCGTTCATGGGTGATCGGCTTGGCCAGATGGCCATCCATCCCCGCACCGAGACAGCGCACGGCGTCCTCAGGCATGGCGTCAGCCGTCACCGCCAGCACCGCCGCCAGCGACGAAGCCGAACCGCCGCTGCGGATCATCTGCGTCGCCTCCAGCCCGTTCAGGCGCGGCATTCGCACGTCCATGAGAATCAGGTCGAACGCCTCGGCAGAGGCCTGTTCGACGGCCTGTAGCCCATCCGCCGCATCGACCACGCGGCATCCGGCCGCCTCCATCATGATCCGTAGCATCAGACGGTTGGTCGGATGATCGTCCACCACCAGAACGCGCGTGACCTGCCCGTCGGATGACGCAAGCGCCGCCGCCTCTGTCGCCCCGTCGCCCTCGCCCGCCCCTGCGCCCAAACGCACGGTCAGGATGAAGACCGAACCCTGATCAGACGTTTCACCCAGAACCACGTCTCCGCCCATGGCGCGGGCGTGTCGACGCGCGGCGGGCAGGCCCAGCCCCGCCCCCCCGTGCCGCCGGTTCAGGGAATCGTCGCCCAGTTGGAACAGGTCGAACAGCGCAGGCTCCAGCTCCGGCGCGATGCCTGGCCCCGTGTCCCGCACCGTCAGGGTCAGGCTTTCGGCGTCCAGTCGGGCTTCCAGCTCGATCCGGCCTCTCTCGGTGAACTTGACCGCATTGGACAGAAGATGCCTCACGGCCGAGGCCAGCCGACGCGGATCGCCCATGCGCAGGGCCATGTCCGGCGCGTCCAGCTTCAGCTCGAACGCCACCCCCTTGGCGCGAGCGGCGACCGCCGCCGGGGCGCAAAGGTCGCGGATCAGGCTTGTCGCATCAAAGGGCTCGACCTGCACCGCGTCATCCCCGGCCGAGGCGTCCAGAACATCCTCGACCAGTCGCCGCATCTCCTCCCCCGCCTGGCGAACGGCCTCCACGTAGATCTGAGCCCCCTCCGGCAGGTCGTCGCGCTGAGACAACAGGTCGGCGTAGCCGCTGACGCCGTTCAGCGGGGTGCGCATCTCATGGCTCATGACGGCCAGGAACCGCGCCTTGGCGGCGGCGGCAGCCTCTGCCCGGCGTCGCTGCTGCAGGGCCAGGGCGGTGCGGCGCGCCAGCCGCGCGACGCTGGCGCGGCGTTCCGCCATCAGGGCGCTGAGCGGCAGGGAGGTCAGGACCAACACCATCAGGAAGACATGGTACAGTGGCATCTGCCGCAACCGCAGGGGCAGGTGGGCCAGGGCCGCGACCTCAACCACCGGCGAGGCGGCGACGGGACCGTATCCCTCCAGCGTCAGAATGCAGCTGATCCCGACCGACACCAGGATCGTCGCGGCCATCCACGGCGGCGACAGACGATAGGCCGCCAGCATCAACGGCGGGAAAACCAGAAACAGCAGCGAACTGGGCTGGCTGAAGACCCAGACGACCATCGCCGCCGTCAGTCCGGCCAGGCCGAGCGCAAGCCAGGGTGCGGTCGCCTCGTCGCGGAACCGGCGAGCCCGCGCCAGGAACAGCAGATTGGGCGTGACGATCAACAGGCCCAGCGTCTCCATCATGAACAGATGCGTCCAGATGAAAGCCGTCAGTTCCGGCGCATAGCCACGCAGCCACGCCGCCACCAGGCAGGAGAGGGTGGTGGTCAGAAGCACCGCCGGCGCGACGGCGCCCAGGGCGAAATACAGGAAACGTCGCGGGCGCCGCAGGTCCAGCGCCGCGCCGCACAGTCGGCGCGCCAGCACGCCCGCGATCAAGACCTGGCCCAGATTCAGCAGAGGGTTCAGCCACACGAAGGGCTGGGAATCCCCTCTCAACACCGTGCTGACCAGGTTCAACCCGAAGCAGACCAGCAGGGTCGCCGCCGCCTTGCGTCGGGGGAGCAGCAGATAGGCCGCCAGAAGCACGCCGTTGGCGGGCCAGATGATCACGGCGCTGTAGGCCGCCGCGCTCCATTGGCCGATCAGCAGGCACAGAACGAACAGGACGACATAGGCCGTCGCCGGAGGGCCGGCCTCACGGCCGGCCGCATGACGAAACATCCGCCAGCGCGCCTGCATTGCTGTCTTCACCCTCCCCGGTTCGTCGCCAGCTTCTCCCGGAAGAAGTTAAGGAAATCTCCCCCGAAGCGCGTTCAGAGCAGCCCCATCGCCCTGGCGTCGCGCTCCAACCCCTCGCGGAACTCGGGCGCGGCCAGGCTGATCAGGGCGCGGGCGCGGGCGTCGTCGGTCAGTCCCTTCAGATTGACCGCCCCATGCTCGGTGACGACGTAGTGGATGTCGTTGCGCGGGGTCGTCGCCGGGCCGTCCAGCCGCGCCACGATGCGTGAGGCCGCGCCCTTGGCCGCCGTCGAGTGACAGGCGATGATCGACTTGCCGCCCTGCGACGCCGCCGCGCCGCGCACGAAGTCGAGCTGGCCGCCCGCCGCCGTATACTGTCGGCCGTTCAGATGCTCCGAACAGCAGGCGCCGAACAGATCGATCTGCAAGGTGGCGTTGACCGAGATCATCTTGGCGTTGCGGGCGATGACGGCCGGGTCGTTCACATAGTCGACCGGATAGGCCTCGAACGCCGGATTCTCGTGCAGGAACTCATAGGTCGATCGGTCGCCCATGGAGAAGGTGAAGACCGTCTTGCCGGGGTGCAGGGTCTTGCGGGCGTTGGTGGCCACGCCCGCCTTCATCAGTTCGACCAGGCCGGGCGTCAGCATTTCGGTGTGGACGCCCAGATCGCGATGATCGTGCAGGGCCGCGCACACCGCGTCCGGCAGGGCGCCGATGCCCATCTGCAGCGTCGCCCCGTCCTCGACCAGCCCGGCGATCAGGGCGCCGATGGCCAGATCCTGCGGCTGCTGCGGCGCCTTGCCCGCCTCCAGCAGGGGCGCCGAATGCTCGACCAGGGCCGCGACCTGGGAGACATGGACGCGGCAGTCGCCGAACACGCGCGGCATGTGCGGATTGACTTCAAGGATCACCCGCTCGGCCGTCTTCGACACGGCTAGGGCGTAGTCGGTGTTGGTCCCCAGGCTGAAATAGCCCTCGGCGTCCATCGGCGAGACCGTCGCCAGCAGGGTGTCGACGCCGATCTCGCGCGTCAGCACGCGCGGCGTCTGCTGAAAGCCGGTCGGCACGAACCAGACGGTGCGGCGACCCTCTTCGCGCCCGCGCGCCTCCAGCTTCCGCTCGATGGCGCCGTGGAACAGGCTGTGCGGGCGGATGCGGTCGGTCAGCTCGAAGCGCATCACCGTCTCGCCTGCAATGGCGGTGGACAGCAGGTAGTAGAGGTTGACGTCCCCCACCTGCCGCGCCTCGGCCCGGTCGGCCAGGGCCTTCAGCAAGGCGGGCGGCTGGCCGACGCCCAGGGCCATGGCGACCTTGGCGCCCGACGGGATCAAGGCGGCCGCCGCCGCGGGCGTCGTCAGGCGTTCGGCGTAGAGGGCGGCGAAATCGGTCACGGGGAAACTCCTGAAGCGTCGTCCTGAAGGGGCGTCCGTCGCTGCGCGGCGACGGCTTCTGGGACCACTATCCGACAGCCGCGCCCGGTCGCGGCGCTAGACCTTGGTCTAAAAGGCGGGAGCCTAGGGCGCGTCCTGCAGGGGCGCGTCGTGCAGGCGTTGGCGGCGCTCGGCGGCGTAGGCCACCAGCCACAGAGCCATCGACCAGGCGGCGCCCACGCTCCAGCCCGCGAACACGTCAGACGCCCAGTGCGCGCCCAGATAGATGCGCGTCAGCCCGATCAGCAGGGCGATCACCACCGCGCAGCCCAGGACATAGGCCTTCAGCCGTTTGCGCGGAAAGGCGCGCGTCAGCATGACGCCCAGGGTCAGGTAGAAGACGGTCGACAGCAGGGCGTGGCCCGAGGGGAAGCTGGCGTTCAGCGTCTCCACCGCCTGATAGATCTCGGGCGGCCGCTCACGCTCGAACAGGGCCTTCAGGCCTTCGCTCAAGGCCACCCCGCCCGCCAGACCGACCACCAGCATAAGCGCCGACAGCCGCTTGCCCATGATCAGCAGGAAGCCGATGGCGATGACGGCGAACAGCGTCAGCACCGATATGCCGCCGAGCGAGGTCAGGTCCGCCGCCGCCTCGTGCAGCCACCACGGCCCCCAAGGACGTCCCGGATCATCGGCGAAGGGCCGCACCGCCGCCAGCACCGCCTGGTCGAAGGCCTGACCGTCGGCCTCCTGGATGTCGTCCGCCACCTCGATGAAGATCAGCACCCCCAGGGCGACCACCAGCATCGCGGCCACAGCGGCGATCTCCGTGCGGGCGACGCGCAGGGCGCGAGTCAGGAAGGCGGTGGGATGCGGAGCCATGGGGCGCTAACGGCCAAGCTAGAGTCTCGTTCCCGCCGATTTTCCGAGCCCGCCGGGGCGTCATCACCGCCATTCCTACATCACAGCGGGATCGCAACGCCCGCCCCGTACTGACCCGCCGCCATGCAAGCGAAAAATCACACTTCGGAGACGATAAATTGGTTGGCGCCCCCGCCGCCTTAACACTAGATTTAGATAGTCGAGGTGTTATCCACACAACATCTGGCGTTATCCACATAGGCACTGGGGACTGACGATGGCAGGCGGCGAAGCGTTGCAGACGACGGAATTCTCTACGGTTTCCTCGGCTCCGCCCGAGACCAAGCCGGAGCTGACGGTGGTCAACGGCCTGACGCTGGACCGCACGCGCGACGCCCTACTGACCGAGTTCGGCAAGAAGACGCTGGAAGACCGCTACCTGCTGGCGGGCGAAAGCTATCAGGACATGTTCGCCCGCGTCGCCACGGCCTACGCCGACGACGCCGACCACGCCCAGCGCGTCTATGACTACATGTCCAAGCTGTGGTTCATGCCGGCGACGCCGGTGCTGTCGAACGGCGGCGCCGATCGCGGCCTGCCGATCTCCTGCTTCCTCAACTCGGTCAACGACAGCCTGGACGGCATCCAGAACGTCTGGAACGAGAACGTCTCCCTGGCCTCGAACGGCGGCGGTATCGGCACCTATTGGGGCGGCGTCCGTTCCATCGGCGAGAAGGTCAAGGGCGCGGGCCAGACCTCGGGCATCATCCCCTTCATCCGCGTGATGGATTCGCTGACCCTGGCGATCTCGCAGGGCTCGCTGCGTCGCGGCTCGGCCGCCGTCTACCTGGACATCCACCACCCGGAAATCGAAGAGTTCCTCGAGATCCGCAAGCCGTCGGGCGACTTCAACCGCCGCTCGCTGAACCTGCACCACGGCATCAACATCACCGACGCCTTCATGGAGGCGGTCCGCGACGGCAAGCCGTTCGACCTGCTCTCGCCCAAGAACGGCGAGGTCCGCAAAACCGTCGATGCCCGCAACCTGTGGACCAAGATCCTGGAAATCCGGATGCAGACGGGCGAGCCCTATCTGATCTTCTCGGACACGGTGAACCGGCAGATGCCGCAGCACCAGAAGGACCTGGGCCTGTCGGTCAAGCAGTCCAACCTGTGCTCGGAAATCATGCTGCACACGGGGCTGGACCATAAGGGCGTCGAGCGCACCGCCGTCTGCTGCCTGTCGTCGGTCAACGCCGAGACCTTCCTGGAATGGCGCGAAGAGCCCCACTTCATCGAGGACATCATGCGCTTCCTCGACAATGTGCTCGAGGACTTCATCACCCGCGCCCCGCCGTCGATGGCCGCCGCCGTCTATTCGGCCCAGCGCGAGCGTTCGGTGGGCCTGGGCCTGATGGGCTTCCACTCCTTCCTGCAGTCGCAGGGCGTGGCCTTTGAATCGGCCATGGCCAAGAGCTGGAACATGCGCCTGTTCAAGCACCTGCGCCGCGAGGCCGACAAGGCCAGCCGCACCCTGGCCGAGGAAAAGGGCCCCTGCCCCGACGCCGCCGATCGCGGCGTGATGGAGCGGTTCAGCCACAAGCTGGCCATCGCCCCGACCGCCTCGATCTCGATCATCTGCGGCGGCACGTCGGCGGGTATCGAGCCGATCCCGGCCAACATCTACACCCACAAGACCCTGTCGGGTTCGTTCGCCGTCAAGAACCCCTATCTGCAGGACCTGCTGGGCGAGAAGGGCATCGACACCGAAGCCGTCTGGTCCTCGATCCTCGAGAACGAAGGCTCGGTTCAGCACCTGGACGCCCTCAGCGACGATGAGAAGGCCATCTACAAGACCGCCTTCGAACTGGATCAGCGTTGGGTCATCGAACTGGCCGCCGACCGCACCGGCGACATCTGCCAGGCGCAGTCGCTGAACCTGTTCATCCCCGGCGACGTCAACAAGTGGGATCTGCACATGCTGCACTGGTCGGCGTGGGAGCGGGGCCTGAAGTCCCTGTATTATCTGCGCTCCAAGTCGGTGCAGCGCGCCGCCTTCGCCGGCGCCGAGGACAAGAAGGAAGAAGAGATCGATCCGAACCAGCCGGACCTCTTCTCGGCCGCCCCCACCGACTACGACGAGTGCCTGGCCTGCCAGTAAGGCGGCGCCCGACCTCCATCACCATCGCCTTTGAACCGCCCGGGGAACCCTCTCCGGGCGGTTTCGTTCGTCATAAACGAATGTGGCGTAAAAGAGTCCGTTGCGGTTCCCCAGCGTTCGTGCACAGTGGGAGCGTTAACGGATCGGGAGGCACCGTTGATGCGTCGGATGGCATGGGCAGGATGGATGATCGCGGCGGTCGCGCCGACGGCCGCCTTCGCCATGCCGCAGACCGTGGCGGAAGGCCCCATCGCCGCGCGTGGCGGCGACGCCGTCCGGTTCG
>NZ_DAMCNG010000104.1:481-9727 GCF_032107865.1 Brevundimonas sp. | reverse complement strand
CCTCCTCGGGTGTCAGGCGCGGGCCGGTCACGGGCGCGAACATGGGCGCGCGTCCGTGATCGAAGGCGACGGGCGCTTCACTGAGGCCGGGATTGGGCGTGTGGACGGGCTTAGCCGACTTCGAGGGGGAACGAGCCATGAACATCAAGGTAATGCGCGTGCGCCCAAGGCGCTAGAGCGTGGCGAGGGGCGTCTGGGTCCGTCTTGTTGCGACCACAGGTTGATCTTCAGGTCGCCATGATTCCGCTCAGACATCGCCTTAAATGTGTCGGAACGGCCTTATTGAAGACATAGTTGGGCAAAATGTGGTGAAAAAAGACAAAATAACGGTTTGAACTCGGCGTTTGCGCGTCAAAAATGCCTCATAATTTGCCCTAACAATGGTTTATTGAAAGAAATAGGTTGATGCTATGACGAGCCAGCCATAGCCATTGCCACAGCCAAGAAGCGTAATGACGAACATTGGTTTTCAGCATCGTTCACGGAACGGTGTGATGTTCAGTAACAATTAACAGGTACACAGAGGCTTATGCGCACTCGTAAAGACTACCTGCTGGGCACGACGATGGCGGCTGGAGCTGCTGCACTGTCGATGGCCATGCTTATTCCGGGGACGGCGCTTGCTCAAAGCGCTTCGAATACTGACCAGGAAGCGACCCAAGTCGACGAAATCGTCGTCGTCGGCTCGCGTATCCGCCGTGACAACTATAACGCGCCTTCGCCCACTCAGGTTGTGACGCGCGAAGAAGCGACCCTGCAAGGCTTCGCCTCGACCACGGAAGCGCTGCAGAGCACGGCCGTCACGGGCGGCACCTCGCAGATCAACAACTCGTTCGGCGGCTACGTCACGGACGGCGGCCCCGGCGCCAACACCATCGGCCTGCGCGGCCTCGGCCCGAGCCGCACCCTGGTGCTGCTGAACGGCCGTCGCGTTTCGCCCGCCGGTTCGCGCGGTTCGGTCGGCTCGGCCGACCTGAACGTGTTGCCGACCGCCATGATCGACCGCGTCGAAGTCCTGCGCGACGGCGCCTCGTCGGTGTACGGCTCGGACGCCGTGGCCGGCGTGGTCAACATCCAGACCCGCAAGAATTTCGAAGGCCTGATCTTCGAAGCCCAGCGCAACGAGCCGCTGGAAGCCAACGGCAACGGCGGTTCGAGCCGTCTGTCGCTGACGGGCGGCACGCGCGGCGATCGCTGGCGGGCGGCTGGTTCGGTCGAGTACTATCAACGCGACGAACTGACCCTGCGCGACCGTGAGTTCACGCGCTGCCAGACCGATGGCCGTCGTCCGACCGCCGCCGGCGTCAGCCGCGACTACATCGACCCGCTGACCGGCCAGTCGAAGTGCTTCCCGATCACCTCGACCGGTTCGAACGGCTCGTCGATCAACACGATCGGCGTCGGGGTCGAAGGCCCGCTGAACAGCGCCGGAAACCGCACCTTCCGCGAAATCGCCGGCACGGCCGCCGTTGGCGCACGTGCGGGTCTGTTCAACCGCTTCCGTCCGAACTCGGGCGTCACGACTGGCGCGATGGCCGGCTTCGAAGGCGTCGGCGGCACGGGCGTGAACCTCAACGTTCGCGACACCTTCGACGACCGTATGCTGAACAACTCGCTGGTTTCGCCGGTCGAGATCGTGACCCTGTACGGTGAAGGCGGCTACCAGCTGAACGCCCTGGGCAACGCCGAACTGTATGGCGAATTCCTGATCAACAACCGTGAGTCGTCGCAGACGGGTTACCGTCAGCTGACGCTGGACTACGCCAAGGGCAGCCCGCTGATCCCGGCCGGCGACCTGCGCAACAGCGTCTTTTCCGCTGACCAGGGCCTGAACCAGGGCCAGGACATCGGCGTTCGCGCCTTCATCGGCTTCGGCAACGACCGCTCGCATCAAGAGCAGCGCTTCAACCGCAACCTCGTCGGCATCAAGGGTGATTTCTTCATCCCTGATTGGCGCTACGATCTGTCGGCCAGCTATTCCAAGTCGCGTTCGGAATACACGAGCCAGCAGTTCCTGCAGGATCGCATGATCGCCAGCCTGGACGTGGTCGAAACCGCACCGGGTCAGTTCCAGTGCCGTAACCTGGCCTCGAACCCGGGCTGCGTCGCGGCGCCGGCCCTGAGCTCGCAGACCATCGGCGGCGTGCTGCCGAAGACCTGGGTCGACTACGTGTTCCGTCCGGTCAAGGGCGTCACCGAGTTCGAAGAGAAGATCGTCAGCTTCGGCATCGACGGCCCGCTGTTCGATCTGCCGGCCGGTAAGGTGATGGGCTTCTTCGGCGCGGAATGGCGCGACTCGGAAATCGACGACACGCCTGCGATCGATTCGATCAACGCCAACCTGTACAACTACTCCAGCTCGCAGCCGACCCGCGGTTCGGACTCGGTCTGGGAAGTGTTCGGTGAAGTCGAAGCCCCGCTGCTGCGTGACGCGCCGTTCGCTCAGGAACTGACGTTGAACGCCTCGTTCCGCTACACGGACTACGACTCGTACGGCGACGACACGACCTACAAGGTCGGCCTGGTCTACCGCCCGATCGACATGCTGACGCTGCGCGGCACCTACGGCACGTCGTACCGCGCTCCGGCGCTGTTCGAACAGTTCCTGGGCGCCACCTCGGGCTTCCAGGCTGCTTCGGCTGACCCCTGCAACAGCTACGGCGAAGACGGCGTCAACGAAAACCGGGTCGCCAACTGCGCCTCGCTGGGTCTGCTGCCGAACTTCCAGGCGACCAGCGGCGTGACGGTCTACAGCGTCGGCGGCGCGGCCAACAATCTGAAGGCTGAAACCTCGACCAACCTGACGATCGGCATGGTTCTGCAGCCGACCCTGCCGGAAGGCTGGGGCGACCTGGCTTTCGCCGTCGACTACTATGAGATCGAAGTCGAAAACGGCGTGGCGCGTTATGGCGCTTCGAACATCCTGTCCGAGTGCTACGACTCGCGTCCGGAAGACTTCGCCAACAAGATCGGCATGTGCGGACTCGTCTCGCGCAATCCGGCCAAGAACAACCAGCTCACGGTTGAGAACGGCTACGTCAACCTGGCGACTGACGTCGTCAAGGGCCTGGACTACACCCTGCGTTATCGCAAGGACGTCGGACCGGGTACGGCGCTGTTTAACCTGGCGGTCACTCAGTACACGGAAATCTCCAGCAAGCTGTTCGCGGACGACCCGCTGGAAGACGACAAGGGCATGCTCAACAACCCGGAATTCACCGGGAATGCTGACGTTTCCTATGCGTGGGACAAGTGGCGCGTGCGCTATGGCGTCGAGTGGATCCAAGGCATGGACAGCTACGACTACTATGGCCTGGACCCGGCAACGACCCAGTATGACTTCGATGTGCCGGACTACTGGCTGCACAACGCCTCGGTTCAGTACACGGCAGAAGGCTGGACGGTCACGGCCGGCGTTCGCAACCTGCTGAACGAAGATCCGCCGACGATTTCGTCGGGCGTGTACAACCGGGTCGGCAACGCCCCGCTGTACTCGGGCTACGACTACCTGGGCCGGACGGCCTTCGTGAACCTCACGAAGTCCTTCTAAGGTCTGACCTGATTTCAGGTTGAGGAGAGGGCGGCGGACTTCGGTCCGCCGCCCTTTCTGCTTTTGAAACGGCAGTTTCTGGGTTGTGCGAAGCGGGGCGGGTCGCCAAGGTCCGCGCCATGAGTGAGCTTCGCGACGTCTTCATCACCGGGACCGGCGCCGTCCTGCCCGGCGAGCGGATCGGCAACGATCGGATGGAGGACTTCATCGGCCGCATCGGCGGGCGGGCGTCCGCCGTGGGGCGTCGCGCCCTGCGCTGGAACGGGATCGAGGGGCGGCACTACGCCCTGAACGCTGACGGCGCGCCGTTGCACTCCAACGCCTCCATGTGCGCCGCGGCGGTGCAGACGGCGCTGGACGAGGCGGGGTTGAGCCTCGGCGATCTACAGCATCTGGGCGCGGCGGCGACGCAGGGCGACTATCTGGTGCCCGGCCACGCCAGCGCGGTTCAGGCCGAACTGGGCGCGGGGCCGCTCGAGGCGTTCAGCTATCAGTCGGTCTGCGCCAGCGCCCTGATGGCGGCCAAGGGGGCGTGGCTGAGCGTGCGGGCGGGCGAGGCGGATGTGGCCGCCGCCTGTGCGGGCGAGTTCTCCTCGCGATGGTTCCGCCCTCATTTCTATGAGGGCACGGCCCTGGTGGACGAGAAGGGCCGGGCGCGGATCGAGGCGGACTTCCTGCGCTTCACCCTGTCGGACGGGGCGGGGGCCGTGGTGATGGAGCCGAGGCCGAAGCCCGACGGCCTGAGCCTGAAGGTCGAGTGGATCGACATGACTTCTCTGGCCGGGCGTTTTGATCCCTGCATGTGGGCCGGATCGACGCCGCAGGCGCGCGCCGACATGACCAGCGCCTGGAGCCACGCAGGCCCTGCGGCGGCCCATGCGGCAGGGGCGGTGGCCCTGTTGCAGGATTTCGAGCTGCTGAAGATTGTCATCCGCGCTTGGATCGGCGTCTGGCTGGAGAAGGTCGACGCCGGGCGGATCGTGCCCGATCAGGTCGACCATCTGCTGTGTCACTACTCCGCGCGGTCGCTGCGTCAGGAGATCGTCGGCCTGCTGGAAAGCACCGCCGCGATGATCCCCGAGGAGAAGTGGTTCACGACGTTGGCCGACAGCGGCAATGTCGGCTCGGCCTCGATCTGGGTCATGCTGGACGCCTTCCTGAAGTCGGGACGCGGAAAGCGTGGAGACAAGGTGCTGTGCATCGTGCCCGAAAGCGGGCGGGCGATGATCGGCTTCATGATGCTGGAGATTGTGTGATGGCGGAACAACTGGCCGAGGCGGCGGTCGCCGACACCCTGAGGAAGCTGGCGGTCGTCTTCGCCGATTTCGAGCAGCGGCTGGAGGCAACGCCCCTGATCCGCAAGCTGACGCGGGGGCGGTTCGAAACCGCTGACTACCACGCCTTCCTGATCAACCTGCGTCAGCAGGTGAAGGACGGGGCGCTGTGGATGAGCCGGGCGGCGTCGAACATCGGCGAGGACCATCTGGAGCTGCGCTCGACCCTGATGCGCCATGCGGTGACGGAGCATCGGGATTTCCGTCTGCTGGAGGCCGACTTCGTGGCGGCGGGCGGGGCGCTGGAGGACATTCAGTCGGCGCCTAAGAACGTCGGGTCCGAGGCCCTGTCGGCCTGGATGTTCCATGAGGCGTCGAAGCCCGATCCCTTCGGCCTGCTGGGCGCCATGTTCGTCATTGAGGGGCTGGGCTCGATCAAGGCCAAGCCGTGGGGCCTGAAGGTGCAGGAGCGGCTGGAGCTGCCCGACGTGGCGGTGCGCTTCCTGCTGTATCACGGCGACAACGACGCCGAGCACATGAAGGAGTTCGAGGAGATGTTGGGCATGGTCCTGCCCGATCCCTTCATCGCCGAACGCATCGTCACCACGGCCAAGGTGACGGCCCGCCTCTACGCCCTGCAGATCGAGGAGATCGCGGCGTGAGATACTACAAGCCGCACGAGGATCCATTCGACCCCGCGCGGTTCGACCCCAAGGATCCCGATCCGTGGATGGCGCTGTATCTGGACCACAGCCTGCCGATCGACGACGCGGCCAAGCGCGACCTGTTGCTGGATGCGCGCTCGCGCTCGCGGCGCTGGCTGTTCCCGGTGGCGCGGCCGTTGGTGTTTCTGTTCTTCTGTCTGGTGAAGGTGCTGCGGGTCATTTCGCCCAAATATCCGAACCTGAACGGCCTGCTGCACAAGACCATCCACTGGGGCCTGCGGACCTTCGCCACGCCCGAGGCCAACCGTGTGATCCTGCGCCACTTCCATGTCGGATCGGAACTGACCGCCTTCGTGCGCGAGAATGCGGGCGTGGGCGACAAGGTGACCAAATGGCCGCTGACGCCGACGCGGCTGAAGGACATCGAGCCGGACCTGTTCCTTCAGCACGACCTGAACATCTTCAACTTCGTTATCGAGATGAACGCCGTGCTGCGCGCCGAGGGGCGCGAGCTGATGCCGCCCGAGCGCATCGACTTCTCCATGATCTCGGACGTGTTTCCGCCGTTCGAGGAGTTTCCGCGCAAATGGCACAACTTCGTCGATGTGCAGACGGCGGTGGAGTTCTACACCCCCATCTACGCCCTGATGCTGCCGCGCGACGACTTCGTGCGGGCGTCCAGTTCGCTGCAACTGGATGAGGTGATGGCCATCTACATCGCCCGCATCCTCGGCACGAGCTACCACATGGCCTTTGTGAAGAACGGCCACCCGCTGGTGGCGCTGTCGACGTTGCAGGCGGGCTATCGGCTGATGATGCACGGGCTTGATTCAGAGGCCATGCACGGCTGGCTGCGAGTGATGAAGGCGCGTCAGGCGGCGGGCCTGCCTCTGGACCCGGCCAACTCGGGCGCGCCGCATTAGGGCGTGAGGCGTGTGCTGATTTCCGCTGGCGCGGGGCGCGGCGGCTGCTAGCGTGGCTGGTATGAAATCGGCGCGTTTTCTTCTGACCTCTCTCAGCACCTTGGTGCTGCTGTCGCTTGTGCTGGGCCTGTTGGCCGGGGCGGCGGCGCAGCGCTGGGGCCTGCCGGGCGGCCATGTGACGGCGGACTTCATCCAGGCGCTGGGCCAGCTGTGGCTGAATGCGCTGCGGATGACGATCATCCCGCTGGTGTTCAGCCTGCTGGTGACGGGCATCGCCTCGATCGCCGATGCGGCGCGGACCGGGCGTCTGGCGCTGAAGGCGGTGGCCTGGTTCGGGGGGCTGATCGTCTTTGCGACCATTTACGCCGTGGCGGCGGCCTATGGGCTGCACGCCCTGTGGCCGATCGACCCGGAAGGGTCGCGCCTGCTGCTGGCCATCAAGCCGGAGGGCGCCGAGGGCGTCGGCGCGGGCGCGCCGTTCAGCGAGTTCGTCAAGACCATCGCACCGGCCAACCCGATCCGCGCGGCGGCCGAGGACGCCATCCTGGGCATGGTGGTGTTCGCCGTCTTCTTCGGCTTTGCGGCGTCGGGCCTGTCCGAGCGGCTGCGCGTTCCGCTGATCACCTTCTTCGAGGCGGTGGGCGAGACGATGATCGTCATCGTCCGCTGGGTGCTGAAGGCGGCGCCGCTGGGCGTCTTCGCCCTGTCGATCGGGGTGGGGCTGACGGCGGGGGCCAGCGCGGCGGGGGTGCTGCTGCACTATGTGGCGCTGATCTCCATCGCCTGCATCGGCATCGGCCTGATCTTCTATCCGCTGGCGGTCGTCTTCGGCCGGGTGAGCCTGGGCCGGTTCGCGCGGGCGGCGGCCCCGGCGCAGGTGGTGGCCTTTTCAACCCAGTCGTCGCTGGCCAGCCTGCCGGTCATGGTCGAGCGGGCGGTCGATGAACTGGGCGTCAAGCGGTCGACGGCGGGGCTGGTCCTGCCGCTGGCGGTGGCGGTGTTCCGCATCACCAGCCCGGTCGCCAATCTGGGGGTGGCCATCTATTGCGCCCATTTGTTCGGGCTGGAGCCTTCGGCAGGGCAGCTTCTGGCCGCCATGCTGACGGCGGTGCTGATCTCGATCGGCACGGTGGGCCTGCCGGGTCAGGCCAGCTTCTTCGCCTCGATCGCCCCCATCTGCATCGCCATGGGGGTGCCGCTGGAGCTGCTGCCGCTGTTGCTGGCGGTCGAGGTGGTGCCCGACATCTTCCGCACCCTGGGCAACGTCACGGCAGACCTGGCCGTGGTCCGCATCGTCCAGGGCGGCGAGGTCCGGGGCGAAGACGTCTAGGATACGGTGCGGGGTGCGGTGGCTGGAGCGAAGCTGTAGCGCGCCGACCGACGCTGGACGGACGGCCAGGGCAGCAGGCCGTAGTGGCGGCGCTCCGTCCGCACCTCAATCAGCAGACTGCCGTCCGGAGCGGGCGACAGGACGCCCAGAGCGCGCGTCTCGGTCATGCTCTCATACTGGGTGCGGACGCTGCTGAGACCGATCCACAGACGCCCGTCGGCACATCCGGCGATGCGTGAGCCGTGCGCCGCCCAGTTGCGGTCCAGCAACGACGGCTCCCCGTCGATCGTGAGCCGGGCTTCGCCATGAAGATCCCATACGCGCCAGGCATCGCCCTCACGCGAAAAGGCCGTGGTCGTGTCCAGCGGGCCGTCTGTGGGCAGGAGCTCCGTCAGGCCCAGATCGTGTCCGAGAACCTGCTGAAGGACAGCCGGACCGGCCGCAGGCGTCCGCTCATGCCCATCAGACCAGTAGGTTCCTTCGAGCGCGGGGCAGGGCCCGTTCGGCGCTGTGGCGACCGGCGGTCCGCCGCCCTGCCATTGCACAGGAAGACCCCCGACGCCGGAGGCGCAGGCGCCGAGCAGAAGAAGGGGCGCGGCAAGCAGGGAGGCGCGGATGGGTCTACTCCTCCATCGCTTCGAACATGGCCTCGGCCTCGTCGAACGTGTCGTAGTCGAGGCGCTCGGGCGGGCGCAGGATGACGAAACGGCTGGTGATGGGCGCCTCCGGCTCGCGGCGCCGGTCCCACTGCCAGAAGCTACGGTCGATCCGGCTTTGCAGCAGGGTCCAGTCGCCGTCATCGGCAGGCGGTCGCGGCGTCTGGATGGGCATGCGTGGTCGGCTCCCTGCTGATGGAAGCAGCAAAGCCTGTGCGGGCGCAGGTGTCAAAGCCTCCTGAGGCTTTCGGCGACGGCATATGAAAAGGGCTGCGAGACCTGACGTCCCGCAGCCCTTCATCGGTCCGGCTTCTGTTTAAGGGGGCGCTAGGTCAGTTCCCCTTCGTGCCCGACGTATGCGCCGGGCCGCGGAAGACGGCGTTGAGGAATAGCGGCTTCAGCCCTTCCAGGAAGGCGCGCATGGTCACGTCCTGGGTGAAGGCGACGACCTGGCCGCGACCGACTTCGGAGGCCATGGCGACGGGCTTATAAGCCAGCTGGCGTTGGTTCTCGGCCCATAGTTGGCCCGACGCCAGCACCTGATCCGGTCCGGCTAGGCGCACGACGTTGGTTCCCTGGTCGCGGGCCAGCGGGGTGTAGATGTCCGAGCCGCGCACCATGACGCTGAGCGTCGGGGCGACGCCCGCGCCCAGCCAGTGCTCGTTGTCGACCACGGCGCTGGCCAGGACGCCCGCGACCGGATCGGGCGCCCCGCCGTGGTGGCCGGTCAGGGCCATGTATTCGGCGTCGGTGGCGATCTCGCTGCCGCCGTCCTTCTCATCCTTGTCGCCGTCGCCGGAGGCGGCGCTCTCGCGGCGGCTTTCCAGCAGCTTGGAATCGGGGTCGGT
>NZ_DAMCNG010000104.1:0-324 GCF_032107865.1 Brevundimonas sp. | reverse complement strand
GCCGAGCCGACGCCGATCAGTACGCCGCCCGCCTGGACCCAGGCGCGCAGGTTGGCGACGCCGCTTTCGCCCAGGATCTGCTCATAGTTGCCGCCCGACGGCAGGATCAGCACCTGGTAGCGGGACAGGTCGGCGTTCGCCAGGCGGCGGGTGCGCACGGCCGTGACCGGCCAGCCGTATTCGCGCTCCAGCACATGGCGGATGGAGCCGGCGGATTCCGGCTCGGTCGGGTCGTCCCAGGCCATGGCGACGCGCGGGGCGGCGATGACGGTCGCCTTGTCCGAGCCGACGCTGGGGCCGCTGGAGACCCAGGAGGTGGCGAGC
>NZ_DAMCNG010000103.1:0-9770 GCF_032107865.1 Brevundimonas sp. | reverse complement strand
TCAGGGTTTCGGCGTCGCAGGCGATGCCGTCGCGGTCGCAGCCGTCCAGCAGGTCGCCGACCGCCGTGATGCGGTCGATGACGCTCTTGCGGCGCACTTCGGACGGATGGGCGGTCAGCACCGGCGAGATCAGCGCCAGGGCCAGCAGGTTGCGCACGGCGTCCTTGTCGGCGCCCGCCTCGGCCAGACGCTTGAGCGCGCCCTCGGGGGTGTCGGCTCGCTCGCCCGCCTCGGCCTGGGCCTGGGCGCGGCGCTTGCCCGCCCGGTCCTCGGCGACATTGGCTAACAGGGAGAAGGCGGCGAAGCCGTGCGTCAGACCGATCGCCTGATCCAGCGACAGATCGCCCAGCAGTCGTTCCAGCTCCGAGGCGCCGTCCGAGGCCGGGTCGCGGTGATAGGCCACAGAGGCCTGGCGCACAGCCTCGATCCGGTCGTAGAGCGCCTGGCCGCCCTCGTCGCGGATCACCTCGCCCAGCAAGGCGCCCAGAAGCCGAACCTCGTCGCGGAGACGGTCGTGGGGAAATTCCGAAGCCTGGGTCATGGGTGTCTCTCAGCGGGAGGCCGGGCAGGGACCGTATCAGCGGGATCCGAGCGCGCCAGTCCATGCTGCAACGCAGAAACCCCTTGTGTGGTCGCCTCGCTGGTTGAATGGAGCTTCAACAAACTATCGACTCCGGCTGGCTTTTCCGTCATAAGCCGCCACTTCCGGCGCAATTGAACCTGCGCCTCCACCGGGACGACCCCATCCTTTCATGGATGGATGAGCCCGGAGAGGGCCTCTGTCGACGTGATCGTTCGCAGAGGTCGCCCGCCTATGGGCGTTTCTCACGGAGGCCAAGGCCCAGGCGCATGAAAGGGTTTGAATGTTCGAGGCTCTGAACGAGCGGCTGACAGGCGTCTTCGACCGGATCACCGGCCGCGGCGCCCTGTCCGAAAAGGATGTCGAGGAGGCCCTGCGCGAGGTCCGCGTCGCCCTGCTCGAGGCCGACGTCGCCCTGCCGGTGGTCAAGGACTTCATCGCCCGCGCCAAGACGGCCGCGACCGGCGAAGAAGTCATCCGCGCGGTCAAGCCCGCCGATCAGGTGGTCAAGATCGTCTATGACGGCCTGGTCGAGATGCTGGGCGGCGAAGAGCCGGTTCCGCTGAACACCAATGCGACCCCGCCCGCCGTCGTGTTGATGGCCGGTCTGCAGGGCTCGGGCAAGACGACGACCTCGGCCAAGCTGGCCTTGCGCCTGTCGAAGTTCGACAAGAAGAAGGTCATGATGGCCTCGCTGGACACGCGGCGTCCGGCGGCCATGGAGCAGCTGGCCACCCTGGGTCAGCAGATCGAGGTCGCGACCCTGCCGATCGTGGCGGGCGAGAGCGCGGTCCAGATCACCCGCCGCGCGCTTCAGTCGGCCAGGCTTCAGGGCTTCGACGTCCTGATCCTCGACACCGCCGGCCGCATCACCCTGGACGAAGGGCTGATGAACGAGGTGGCCGAGGTCGCCGAGATCGCCCAGCCGGTCGAGACGCTGCTGGTCGCCGACAGCCTGACGGGTCAGGACGCGGTGCGTACCGCCGCCGCCTTCCATGAACGCCTGCCCCTGACGGGTCTGGTGCTGACCCGCGCCGACGGCGACGGGCGCGGCGGCGCCATGCTGTCGATGCGCGCCGTCACCGGCCTGCCGATCAAATATCTGGGCGCGGGTGAAAAGGTCGATGCGCTGGACGTCTTCGACGCCCGCCGCGTCGCCGGTCGTATTCTGGGTCAGGGGGACATCGTCGCCCTGGTCGAGAAGGCTGCGGGCGAGCTGGACCAGGCCAAGGCCGAGAAGATGGCCCGCAAGCTGGCCAAGGGTCAGTTCGATCTGGACGACCTGGCGGGTCAGCTGAACCAGATGAAGAAGATGGGCGGCCTTCAGGGCATCATGGGCCTGCTGCCCGGCGTGGCCAAGATGAAGGCTCAGATGGCCGAGAACAACGTCTCGGACAAGCTGATCGACCGCCAGCTGGCCGTCATCAGCTCCATGACCAAGGCCGAACGCAAGAAGCCGGACCTGCTGAACGCCAGCCGCAAGAAGCGCGTGGCCAAGGGCGCCGGCGTCGAGGTTCAGGACATCAACCGCCTGCTGAAGCAGCACCGGCAGATGGCCGACATGGTCAAGTCGCTGTCCAAGGGCGGCGGCAAGAACCTGCAGAAGATGGCCTCCATGATGGGCGGCCTGCCCGGCATGGGGGGCGGCGGTCCGGACATGAACCGTCTGAAGGCTCTGGGCGGCGGCAAGATGCCGGAACCCTCGGCCGATGAAATGAAAGCCATTCAGGACCGGCTTGCCGGTCTGGGCGGCGGACAACTTCCGGGGGGCCTTCCGGGTCTGCCGGGCTTCCCCAAAAAGAACTAACGCCTTTCTAGAAAGAGACTGAAAATGCTGAAGATTCGTCTGGCCCGCGGCGGCGCCAAGAAGCGCCCCTACTACCACATCGTCATCGCTGACTCGCACAGCCCGCGCGACGGCAAGTTCATCGAGCGCGTCGGCAGCTACAACCCGATGCTGCCGAAGGACAGCGCCACCCCGCGCGTCGTCCTGAAGCAGGAACGCATCCTGGAATGGCTGGCCAAGGGCGCCCAGCCGACCGACCGCGTCGCTCGCTTCCTGTCGCAGGACGAAGTTCTGGGCGCCAAGGTCCAGTGGACCCAGGGCAACAACCCCAAGAAGGCCGAGCCGGGCAAGAAGGCCCAGGAACGCGCCGCCGAGCGCGCCCAGCGCGAAGCCGATCGCCTGGAAGCCGAAGCCGCCGCCAAGGCCGAGGCCGCTGAAGCCGCCGCTGCCGCCGCCGCCGCTCCGGCCGTGGAAGAAGCGCCTGCTGAAGAAGCCCCTGCGGCTGAAGCGCCTGCCGAAGCTGCTGCTGAAGCAACCGAAGAGCAGGCCTGAGCCTTATCTCTTCATCCGGTCACGGCCGGTTGAAACGGAAAGCAGCGTCCTTTCGGGGCGCTGCTTTTCTGCTATCTGGACCCATCGCATCGGCAGACGGAGCCCGGCCATGAGCAGCGAAGACAGACTGATCCAGGTCGGCCAGATCGGCGGCGCCTTCGGGGTGAAGGGGGAGGTGCGGATCAGCGCCTATACCGCCGACGCCATGGCCCTGGTCGGCTATTCGCCGCTGCTGGGCGCGGACGGCAAGCCGGTGCTGACCCTGATCTCGGCGCGGCCGGACAAGGCAGGCGTGGTGGCGCGGGTCAAGGAGATCGCCTCCAAGGAAGAGGCCGACGCCCGGCGCGGTCAGAAGCTGTTCGTCACCCGCGACGCCCTGCCTGAGCCTGACGAAGACGAGTTCTACCTGACCGATCTGGTCGGGCTGGAGGGGCGTGATCCGGCCGACGTGGTGCTGGGCACGGTGAAGTCGGTTCAGAATTTCGGCGCCGACGACATGCTGGAGATCGCCCCGGCCGAGGGCGGCCCGACCTGGTATCTGCCCTTCACCCGCGAGGCGGCGCCGGAGCTGCATATCAATGAGGGCTGGCTGCGCATCGTCCGCCCGAGCGAAGTCAGCGATCGCGACGAAGACTGAGGCGCAGACATTCGCCGCATAGGCGGTTGCGGTTTGCGGCTTCGCTTCCGACATGGACGGGGTCACACCAGCCGGAGCGCCCCATGGCCGACCTGTCCGCCTTTTCCGTCACCCGTCAATTTCCGCCGCAGCATCCCGACCGGCTGCAGCTCTATTCGCTGGCGACGCCCAATGGGGTGAAGGTCTCCATCCTGCTGGAGGAGCTGAGTCTGCCCTATGAGGCGCACCTGGTCGACATCCTCAACAACGAGACCTGGACGCCGGAATTCCTGTCTCTGAACCCCAACGGAAAGATCCCCGCCATCATCGACGCTGACGGTCCGGGCGGGAAACCGCTGGCCCTGTTCGAGTCGGGGGCCATCCTGGTTTATCTGGCGGAGAAGGCGGGGCGCTTCCTGCCGACCGATCCGGCGGCGCGCTATGAGACGCTGCAGTGGGTCTTCTTCCAGATGGCGGCCATCGGTCCGATGTTCGGCCAGGTCGGCTTCTTCCACAAATACGCCGGCCGCGAATTCGAGGACAAGCGACCGCGTGACCGTTACGTCGCGGAATCGCGGCGTCTGCTGGGGGTTCTGGAAGGGCGGCTAGAAGGCCGCCAGTGGATCATGGGCGAGGACTACACCATCGCCGACATCGCCATTCTGGGCTGGGTGCGTAACCTGGTCGAACACTATGGCGCGGGCGAGCTGGTCGGCTATGCCGACTTCCCGCGCGTGGCCGCCTGGCTGGGACGCGGGCTGGCCCGTCCGGCCGTGCAGC
Organism: Brevundimonas sp.; assembly: GCF_032107865.1. GTDB lineage: Bacteria > Pseudomonadota > Alphaproteobacteria > Caulobacterales > Caulobacteraceae > Brevundimonas. The sequence goes on along the minus strand of NZ_DAMCNG010000103.1, from coordinate 5,456 downwards.
GGGGCTTGAACGTCCCGGCGCAGCCGTAAGGCGAGGTTGCGGGGGCGGGCGGTGCGCCGCGCCCCCGCGCACGCTCAGACTTCTTCGGTCGGGGCGTCGCCGACGTACTTCTTGATCGACTCGATGGCGCGCTTGGCGCCCGACTTGTCGGAATAGCCCTCGGTCGAGAAGATGATCTCGGAGTTGTATTTGAACCGGACGCGGAACTCGCCGGCCTTGTCCTGATAGACTTCGAACTTGTGCGCCATGATCGTCTCGCTCTGACGGCCGCCAGTCGGCCAAGGCGAAGAAGCTGCCACGGCCTCGCTCGGGCCGTAAAGGGCGCGAAATGTAAAAGGCCGTGAGGCGCTCAGCCGCGTGTGGGAATCCACCGCCGCGCCGCCAGTGTCAGGAAGCCGACCGCCAGGCCCCAGAAGGCCGAACCGACGCCGAACAGGGCCACGCCCGAGGCTGTCGCGGCGAAGGTCAGCACCGCCGCCTCGCGATCCTTGGCCTCGCCCATCATGGCCCCCAGCGATCCGGTCAGCGGCGCGATCAGGGCCAGGCCGGTGATGACGGCCAGGGCCCCGGTCGGCATGGCGATGAACAGGCCGGCCAGCGGCGCGGCGAACAGGGCGGCGACCAGGTAGAACAGGCCGTAGATCACGCCCACGGTCCAGCGCTTCGTCGCATCGGGGTGGGCGTCCGCCCCGGTGCAGATGGCGGCGGTGATGGCGGCCAGATTGACGCCATGCGCCCCGAACGGCGCCAGAAGCGTGCTGGTCAGCCCGCCCCAGAAGATCAGCTTTCCCGCGGGCGGAGCGTAGCCGGCGGCCCGCAGCACCACCAGACCGGGCAGGTTCTGCGAGGCCAGGGTCACCAGATAGAGCGGCAGGGCCAGGCTGACCGCCGCCTTCCAGTCGAAGGCGGGCATGACCGGCGACAGGGTGCCGAACAGGCCGGTCCCCTCGGGCAGGGCGACCTGGCCGCGTAGCGCCAGAACGGCGAAGGCGGCGACCAGAACCGCGGGCAGGGACCAGGCGGGCGCCAGACGCCGCATGATCAGAAAGACCAGAAGCAACCCCGCCGCCAGCATCAGATCGGTCGGAAACACCAGAAACAGTTTGAGGCAGAAGGGCAGCAGCACCCCCGCCAGCATGGCCGAGGCGACGGCGGCGGGAATGCGCTCGGCCAGGCGACCCAGCGCCGGAACCAGTCCCGTCAGAACCATCATCAACCCGGCGATGACGAAGGCGCCCACGGCCGTCGACCAGCCGAGGCCGAGCGTCGAGGCGGCCAGCAGGGCCGCGCCTGGCGTCGACCAGGCCAGGACGACCGGCATCTTCAGCCGCCAGCTCAGCACCGCGCCGGGCAGGCCGATGCCGAGGCACAGGGCGGTGACCATGGAGATGATCTGGGCGGGCGAGGCGCCCATGGCCTGTCCGGCCTGAACGACCAACGCGACCGTACCGCCGAAGCCGACGACGGTCGCCACTGCGGCGGCCGAAAAACTGGCGGGGGGAGGCAGGCGCACGGAACTCATGCGCTCAAGCTAGGCCGAGGGGCGGCGCGTCGAAAGAGGAAATGCGCCGTCCGCCGGGATGGGTGGGTCGTGAGGGGGAGATAGCAAAAAGGGCCGCCGGTTCGCCCGGCGGCCCTCTGTCTGTCCGAAACCCGGTCGGGTTCAGCCTTCCATGTCGTCCGGCAGGCCGACGGCGTGGAAACCGGCGTCGACGTGGACGACTTCGCCCGTGGTCGAGCGGCCCAGGTCCGAGCACAGCCACAGGGCGGCGCCGGCGACGCCTTCCATCGAGGTCTCTTCCTTGATCAGCGAGAACTGCGCCGACTTGGAGTGCAGGCCGCGCCCGCCCGAGATGCCTGCCAGCGACAGGGTGCGCATGGCGCCCGCCGAGATGGCGTTGACGCGGATGTTCTTCGGACCCAGGTCGCGCGCGATGTAGCGGGTTGCGGCTTCCAGCGCGGCCTTGGCCACGCCCATGGTGTTGTAGTTCGGGATGACCCGTTCGGACCCGAGGTAGGTCAGGGTGATCATCGAGCCGCCGTTGGGCATCAGCCTGGCCGAGCGCTTGGCCACGTCGACGAAGCTGAAGGCCGAGATGTTCATGGCCAGCAGGAAGCTGTCGCGGGTGGTGTTGTCGACGAAGGAGCCCTTCAACTCGTCCTTGTTGGCGAAGGCCACCGAGTGGACGACGAAGTCGATCGTGCCGAATTCCTTCTCCAGCTCGGCGAAGGCGGCGTCCATCGAGGCGTCGTCGGTGACGTCGGCCTGGATCAGCAGCTTGGCGCCGACGCTTTCGGCCAGCGGGCGCACCCGGCGCTCAAGACCCTCGCCAAGGTAGGTGAAGGCCAGCTCGGCGCCCTGGGCGGCCAGCTGCGAGGCGATGCCCCAGGCGATGGAGCTGGAGTTCGCGACCCCCATGATCAGGCCCTTCTTGCCCTTCATGAGGTCTCCGGTGGGCATGTCCCAGCCTTCGCTCGTCGCCATGAGTTCGTCTCCGTATCTAGAACTTGTTCCGCCTTTTGGACGGGCGCGCGGCGGGTGACAAGCGTTCAGACCCTGATCCGCCCCCTGATCCGCCGCTGGCGTTTCGCGACGAGCGGCCTAAGTTGTAGACATGAGCTTCGACGTCGACAGTCCGAATGCGCAACCGGAGGCGGGGCCGGTCTTCTTCGACCGCCGCGAACTGGACCAGATGCTGCGGGTCTATGGGCGGATGGTGGCGGCGGGCGAATGGCGCGACTACGCCATGGCCGGCCAGAAGGATCGCGCCGAGTTCGCCGTCTTCCGCCGTCACGGCGACGCGCCGCTCTACCGTATCGAGAAGCGTCCGGCCCTGCGCCTGAAACAAGGCCAGTGGGCCGTGATCGGCGAGGGCGGTCATGTGCTGAAGCGCGGCCGCGACCTCGCCCAGGTTCTGCGCGTCTTCGACAGCCGCAAGTTCACGGTGGTGGAGTAGGGCGCGAGGCGAGGCGGGAGACAAAAGAAAAAGGCCCCGACGTCGCCGTCGGAGCCTCATCTTGTCTTGGCCTGTTTAAGCCGCGCTCAACCCGGCCGTGACCGCGTCACGGCCATAGCGCACTTAGAAAGCCCCTATTCGCGGCTGCCCATGAAGGCCAGCAGGAACTGGAACAGGTTGATGAAGTTGATGAACAGGCTCAGCGCGCCGAAGCCCGTGGCCACGCCCATCGCGTTCTTGTCGCCGCCCAGGGCGTAGTAGGTCATCTTCAGGCGCTGGGTGTCATAGGCGATCAGACCCGAGAAGATCAGCACGCCGGCGCCCGAGATGATCAGGTACATCACGCCCGACTGCATGAAGATGTTCACGATCGAGGCGATGACCAGGCCGATCACGCCCATGATCAGGAAGGTGCCCATCCCGGTCAGATCCTTCTTGGTCGTGTAGCCGACCAGGCTCAGACCCGCGAAGGCGGCGGCCGTGACGAAGAAGGTCGAGGCCAGCGAACCGTTGGTGTAGCGCAGGAACAGCACGCCCAGGCCCGCGCCGATGGTGGCGACCACGGCCCAGTAGAGCATGTTCACGCCCTTGGCCGTCGGATTCTTCATGAAGAACATCGAGCCGAACAGCATGACCAGCGGCGAGAACTGGACGATCATGCCCAGCATCGTCAGGCCGATGCGGCCGTCGTCCATGCGGGCGAACAGCAGCTGCTGCACCGCCGGGACGTTGCCGGTGACGTAGGCCAGGGCGCCCGCGACGACCAGACCGATCGCCAGCTTGTTGTAGACGCCCAGCATGAAGGCGCGCAGACCGGCGTCGACGGACATGTCCGCCGACTGTGGAAGCGGGCGCGCATAGCCGTTGTTGAAATCGCTCATCGCGAAAGAAGTCTCCCATTCGGCCGGGAATGTCCCGACCTTTGGCTGAAATATCGGGATGCAGACGCATCCTTGCAAGAAAAACCGGACTTCCGGCCGCCGGTTCCGCCCGCTACCAAGGGTCGCATGTTACGCCTGTTCACCGCCATCGCCATTCCCGAGGACGTCGCCGAGACCCTGGCGCGGCGTCAATCCGGTCTGCCCGGCGCGCGTTGGCGGCCGCTGGACGCCCTGCACGTCACCCTGGCCTTCTATGGCGAGGCGTCCGAGCGCACGGCCGATGATCTGGCCTCGGAACTGACGCGGGCCGAGGGCGGCGGGGCGTTCGAAATCACCCTGAACGGCGTCGGCGCCTTCGGTGACGCCCATCGCAGCCATACGCTGTGGGCGGGGCTGGAGCGGTCGGAGCGGCTGAACGTCCTGGCCGGGCGTTGCCGGTCGGCGGGCGAGCGGGCGGGCGTGCCGCCGGAGAAGCGTGAGTACCGACCGCACGTCACCCTGGCCTATCTGAAGCCCCAGGCGAACCCCGACCGCATCGGCGCCTGGATCACCGGGCACAATCTGCTGAGGTCGCCGCCGATCCGCGTGGATCGCTTCGGACTGTACTCCAGCGTCCTGACCGGGGACGGCAGCGTCTACACCCTGGAACGCGAGTATCTGTTGTGATCGATCGCCCGACGTCCCCTCTCGGTCCGACACTGGAGACCGAACGCCTGTTCCTGCGCCCGCCGATGCTGGAGGATTTCCCGCGCTGGGCCGAGTTTCAGGCTGACCCTGAAACGACGCGCTTCATCGGCGGGCCGCAGTCGAGGCATCAGGTGTGGCGCACCATCGCCTCGGTCGCAGGCATGTGGGCGCTGCACGGCGAGGGCATGTTCTCGGTGATCGAGAAGGCGACCGGTCTGTGGATGGGCCGCATCGGGCCGCTGCATCCCTATGACTGGCCGGGCCGCGAGGTGGGCTGGAGCCTGCACCCCGACGCCACGGGCAAGGGCTATGCGGTCGAGGCCGCCGTCGCGACCATGGATTACGCCTGCGACGTGCTGGACTGGCCGGACGTCATCCACTGCATCGACCCGGACAACCGGGCGTCGGAGAAGGTGGCCGAGCGGCTGGGCTCGACCAATCGCGGGCCGGGCGTCATGCCGCCGCCGTTCCATGAGCACGCGGTCAATCTGTGGGGCCAGACGCGGGACGAATGGCGCGTGAACCGGCAACGCTTGCGGTAAGAACATAGGCGGAACATAAAAGGCGTATGGCCGCCGCCGTGCTTCACCTCGAACTGGTCTTCAGCCGCCCCGAAACGACCCTGTCCGTCACGCGGGGGGCGGCGCGGCTGATGCTGGACATGGGCTATGCGCCCCTGTTGGAGGTCTGCCTGCCCAACGGACGACGCGCCGACGTTATGGCCCTGGGGCCCAAGGGCGACATCGTCATCTGCGAGGTGAAGTCGGGCGTCGACGACTATCGCGTCGACCGCAAATGGCAGGAGTACGGCGCCTTCTGCGACGCCTTCTACTTCGCCGTCGCGCCGGAGTTTCCGCAGGGCGTATTGCCGGACGAGCCGGGCCTGATTGTCGCCGACGGTTTTGGCGGGGCGGTGGTGCGCGGCGCGCCC
>NZ_DAMCNG010000102.1:0-9806 GCF_032107865.1 Brevundimonas sp. | reverse complement strand
CGGCTCGGCGGCGCCTGGCGCGGGGTGCTGATCCAGGGACGATCCGGCGCCGGCAAGAGCGACCTGGCCCTGCGATTGATGCAGAACGGCTGGCGGCTGGTCGGCGACGACTGGGTCGAGATCTTCGCCTGCGAGGGCGCCCTCTACGCCGCCGCCCCCGCGACCATCGCCGGGCGGATGGAGGTGCGCGGCCTGGGCGTCGTCAGCCAGCCTTTTCTGCCCCTGACGCGGATCGCCCTGTCGCTGCACCTGACTCAAGAGCCGGTCGAGCGCATGCCCGAAGCCGCCCAGGACGTGATCGACGGAATCACGATTCCACGCCTGGTTCTGGACCCGCGTCCAGCCTCGGCGCCCCTGGTCGTGGCGGCGGCGATGAACGTCGTCGCAACGCTTCCGCGACGGCGCGACGACGGCGCCCTTTGATCCGCGCCGCGATTGCCCTATGAAACGAGGCTTGTCGCTCGTCGAGGCGAGTTGGGGATGTCTTTGGTGAAGCCTATATGATCGGGCTGGTGATCGTCACCCACGGGGGCCTGGCCTCCGAATTCCTGTCGGCGATGGAGCACGTGGTGGGGCCGCAGCGCGGCGTCGCCGCCATCTGCATCGGCCCCGAGGACGATATGGAGCGGCGCCGCCGCGACATCGTCGACGCCGCCGCCGCCGTCGATGAAGGCGAGGGCGTCATCCTGCTGACCGACATGTTCGGCGGCACGCCCTCCAACCTGGCCATCTCGGTGATGGAGCAGACCGGCGCCGAGGTCATCGCCGGGCTGAACCTGCCCATGCTGATCAAGCTGGCCAGCGTGCGCGGCCGCGAGACCTTGGAGGCCTGCGTGGCGCACGCCCAGGACGCGGGCCGCAAATACATCTCGGTGGCGTCGTGGGTGCTGGCGGGCGAAAAATGAGCGACGTCGCCCCTTCCGCCCAGGCGGTGCTGAACATCTGCAACCAGCGCGGCCTGCACGCCCGCGCCTCGGCCAAGTTCGTCAAGCTGGCCTCGGAGTTCGAATCCGAAATCCAGGTGACGCGCGACGGCGTGACCGTGGACGCCCGCTCGATCATGGGCCTGCTGATGCTGGGCGCCGGGATCGGCTGCGGCGTCGAGGTCAAGGCCGAGGGGCCGGACGCCGCCGAGGCCGTCGCCGCCCTTACCGACCTTGTGGCGCGTCGCTTCGACGAGGATCAATAGCCGTCAGGTCCGGCGGCGTGCGGACCACGCCGTCGCACTCCCCCTCCAGCGGCACCCGCACCCCGTCGCCGGAACGATCGGTCCGGTCGCGGAACAGGGCCGCGCGCGCCAGGATGATCAGCGTCACCGGCGTCGTCACCGTGAAGAAGACGGCCACCAGCAGCTCGACCGGCATGAACCGCCCCTCGGCCGCGGTGAAATAGACCACCGAGCCGGTCAGGATCAGGAACATGCCCAGCGTCGCCCCCAGGGTCGGGGCGTGAACCCGCTCGTAGAAGGTCTTGAGCCGCACCAGGCCCAGGGCGCCGATGAAGGTCAGACCGGAACCGGCCAGCACCAGCGCCGCCGCCAGCAGCGCCGCCCAGGTCGGGACGTTTGCGGGAAAGCCGCTCATTCGATCACCTCGCCGCGCATCAGGAATTTGGCCAGGGCGACCGAAGAGGTGAAGCCCAGCATGCCGATGATCACCGCCGCATAGAAATACAGATGGCTGCCCGTCCGCACCCCGAAGGCGACAACCAGCAGCATCCCTGCCTGATAGAGGGTGTCCAGGCCCAGAATGCGGTCCTGGGCGCGCGGCCCCTTGGCGATGCGCCAGACCCCGATCAGGGCCGCCCCCGCCAGGAACAGCTGCGCCAGAACCAGCGCCCAGTAGAAGACGGCGCCGCTCATTCGAAGATCTCCATCAGGCGGCGCTCATAGCGATTCTTGATGCGACCCGCCCAGTCGTCCTCGTCGTTCAGGTCCAGGATGTGCAGCAGGAGCACGCCCGTCGCATCCTCATACTCGACCCAGATGGTGCCCGGCGTGCTGGTGATGACCACCGCCAGAACGGCCAGGCCGTAGCGGTCGCGCATCTCTAGCGGAATGTGGACGAAGCCCGAGACGCGGCTGTGGCGCGAAGCGTTCAGCCCCAGGACGACCAGCGCCACTTCCCAGTTCGACCGGATGATGTCGCGCGCGACCACCAGGGCGAAGCTCAGCAGGGTCAGCGGCTTTCTGACGCGAACCGGCTCCACCTCCAGGGCGCGCATGATGTGGGGCGCGGCCAGGGCCATCAGCAGGGCCAGGGCCAAGGCCGGCGGCCCGGCCGATCCGCTGAGCAGCACCGAGGCCCCGAACAGGCCCAGCGACAGAATGGGGTGAGGCAGGACCGCTCGGATCATGAGCCGCCTCCCAGCACCGCGCGGACATAGGCGTCGGGCCGCACCAGCCAGTCGGCCGTGTGGTCGGCATAGGCGAAGCCCGCCTCGCCGAAGATCGCCAGGAAGATGCAGGCCGCCAGCAGACCGGCGATGGCCACGCCCTCGGCGGCGCCGACCACGACCGCCGGCTCGGCGTCGTCGTCCCGCGCCCACAGGGCCGCCATGCCCAGGCGCGTCAGCCCGATCAGCGCGCCCAGCGACGCCAGCGACAGGGCCGCGATCACGCCATAGCCCGCCCAGCCGCCTACGCCTGACAGAGCGTCCATCATGGCCAGCTTGCCGATGAAGCCCGCCAGCGGCGGCAGGCCCGCGATCATCAGGGTCGAGATCAGGAAGGCGCCGCCCAGGGCCGCCACGGCCGCCGGAATCACCAGACCCGGCTCATTGCGCTCCTCGTCGTCAAAGGGGTCGATGTACTCATCCTCAAAGACGGCGCGGCCCGAACGCGCGCCGGGGTCCTGGCCCCGGTTCAGCACCTCGGCCAGCATGAACAAGGCGCCGCAGGCCAGGGTCGATCCGACCAGGTAGAAGACCGCCCCGCCCAGGACATCGGCGTCGCCTATGCCCACAGCCGCCAGCACCGTGCCCGACGAGACGATGACCGCGTAGGCGGCGGCGATCGACAGGTCGCGCGCCGCGATGATCCCCGCCGTGCCGAAGCCGATCGTCGCCAACCCGCCCAGCAGGATCCACAGCTGGCCAAACCCGGCCGAGGCCCCGCTGTCCGGCGCGAACAGCAGGAAGCTGAGGCGGATGATCACATAGGCGCCGACCTTGGACAGGATGGCGAAGACGGCGGCGGCCGGGGCGCTGGCCGCCGAATAGGTGGTGGTCAGCCAGAAGCCCAGCGGCCACATGGCGCACTTGGTCAGGAAGGCCACGCCCAGGATGGCCGCGCCGACGTGGAACAGGCCCCGGTCCGCCTCGGCGATCTGGGGGATGCGCACGGCCAGATCGGCCATGTTGAGCGTGCCGGTCACGCCGTAGATCAGGCTGACCCCGATCAGGAACAGCATGGAGGCCGTCAGATTGACGGCGATATAGGCCAGGCCCGCCCGGATGCGCGCCTCGCCCGACCCATGCAGGGCCAGGCCGTAGGAAGCCGCCAGCATGATCTCGAAGAAGACGAACAGGTTGAACAGGTCGCCCGTCAGGAAGGCCCCGTTGACCCCCATCACCAGCAGAAGGAACAGGGCGTGGAAACGCGGCCCCGCCCGGTCCCACCGCGCCAGGGCGAAGATCATGGAGCAGGCGCCCAGCACGCTGGTCAGGGCCACCATCAGCGTCGACAGGCGATCCGCCACCAGGACGATGCCGAACGGCGCCGGCCAGTCGCCCAACTGATAGACGCGGGCGGTGTCGCCCCCGCCGGCCGCCCCGGTCGCGCTCTCGTGCAGCAGGGCCAGGGCCATGGCCAGGATGGCGGCCATGGCGAACAGGCTGAGGCCGCCCTTCAGCAGGCGGCGGCGCTCGTCGAACAGCAGCATGGCCGCGGCGATGACCATGGGCAGAACGATCGGCCCGATGATCAGATGTTCCTGCCAATCGGTCATTCGGACGCCTCCTGGCCGTCGACATGGTCGCTGCCGGTCTCGCCGCGCGAGGCGAGCAGCACCACCAGGAACAGGGCCGTCAGGGCGAAGCTGATGACGATGGCCGTCAGCACCAGGGCCTGGGGCGTCGGGTCGGCGTAGAGCGCGGGGTCTTCCGCCCCCTTGCTGGTGATCGGCGGCGCGGCCGACCGCAGCCGCCCCATGGAGAAGATGAACAGGTTGACCGCATAGGAGACCAGCGACAGACCGATGATGACCTGGAAGGTGCGCGGGCGCAGCATCAGCCACACGCCCGAGCCGGTCAGGACGCCTATGGCCAGGGCCAGGACGATCTGGGTCATTGCGTCCCTCCCTTCTGCTCGGCTTCCGCCTCGGCCTCAGCCTCGGCTTCCTCGATGCGCGCGCGGCGCAACGACTGGTGGGCCAGGGCGACCAGCACCAGCACCGTGGCGCCCACCACCAGCACCACCACGCCCAGATCGAACAGGACGGCGCTGGCCAGCGGCACCCGGCCCAGCAGCGGCAGGTCGGCGTACTGGAAATAGGTGGTCAGGAAGGGCTGGTCGAACACCCAGCCCACCGCTCCGCTGAGCGCGGCCAGCAGCAGGCCGACGCCGATCCAGATAATGGGGCGGATCTCCAGCCGCTCCTCCACCCAACGGGCGCCGGACGACATGTATTGCAGGATGAAGGCGATCGACAGCGCCACCCCCGCCGCGAAGCCGCCGCCGGGCAGGTCATGCCCGCGCAGGAACAGATGCACGGCCAGAAGGATGATGAAGGGGAACAGCCAGCGCATCACCACGCCGGGGATCATCATGGTGTCGCTGAGGGTGTCGCCCTCGGTGCGGCCTTCACGGGCGCGGTCAGAGGCGTCCTGAACCCGCTTCTGCATCGGCTGGAACAGACTGTCGCTGGCCGGACGGAAGCGGCGCAACAGGGCGAGAACCGTCAGGCCGACGACGCCCAGGACGGTGATCTCGCCGAAGGTGTCGAAGGCGCGGAAATCGACCAGGATGACGTTGACGACGTTGCGTCCGCCCGCCTCCTCATAGGCCTTCTCGACGAAGAAGCGCGACACGCCCTCCACCGGCGGGCGGACCATGACGGCCCAGGCGATCAGGGCCACGCCCGCGCCGGCGCAGATGGCGATCCCCCGATCCAGACGACGGCGCCAACGCGCGCGGCGTTGCTCGGACTCGGGAACGTGGATCTCGACCAGACGCTTGGGCAGCCAGCGCAGGCCCAGCAGCAGCAGCACCGTCGTCACCACCTCGACCACCAGCTGGGTCAGGGCCAGATCGGGCGCCGACAGCCAGACGAAGGTCAGGCAGCTGGCCAGACCCGCCCCGCCCATCAGGATGACGGCGGCCAGGCGGTGATATTTGGCCTGCCAGGCGGCGGCCAGGGCGCAGGCTCCGCCCGCCAGCCACAGGGCGGCGAAGGCCAGGTTGTGCGCCTGGGGAACGCGGAACTCGGGCCAGGTCAGGACGAAGCCGCCCGCCGCCGCCACAGCTGCCGACAACAGGGCCGTCAGCAGGATCAAGCGCAGCTGCGGCTGCAGGCGCTGCGCGCCCAGGTGACGCACGACCCACTGCGACAAGTCCATCAGAATGACCTGGGACCGCTCGAACAGATAGCCGCCGTTCAGCCGCTTCATGCCCCAGGGACCGCCGCGCGGATTAGCGTTCAGCGCCTTGCCGAACACGACATAGAGGCCGATCCCGCCCGCCATGGCGATGACGCTGAGCAACAGCGGCAGGTTGAAGCCGTGCCACAGGGCCAGGCTGTAATAGGGCAGGTCGAAGCCCAGCATGGTCACTGCGGCGCTACGCAGGAAGGGGCCGACGGTGATGGCCGGGAAGATCCCGACCAGCAGACACAGGGCCACCAGCACCTCGACCGGGCGCCGCATCCAGGCCGGCGGCTCGTGCGGGACGCGGTCCAGTTCGGTCGGCGGCGGGCCGAAGAAGGTGCTGTGAATGAAGCGCAGCGAATAGAGGACGCTGAAGGCGCTCGCCAGGGTCGCCAGCACCGGCAGGGCCTGGTTCAGCGCCGAGGTCTGGGTGCTTGCCAGGGCCTCGGCCAGGAACATCTCCTTGGACAGGAAGCCGTTCAACAGCGGCACGCCCGCCATGGCGGCGGCGGCGACCATGGCCAGGGTGGCGGTGATCGGCATGAAGCGGATCAGGCCGCTGAGCTTGCGCATGTCGCGCGAACCGGCCTCGTGGTCGATGATGCCCGCCGCCATGAACAGGGAGGCCTTGAAGGTGGCATGGTTGATGGTGTGGAAGATGGCGGCGATCGCCCCCAGGTCCGACCCCAGCCCCAGCAACAGGCAGATCAGGCCCAGGTGGCTGATGGTCGAATAGGCCAGCAGACCCTTCAGGTCGTGCTGGAAGATGGCGCACCAGGCGCCGACCAGCAGGGTCGTCAGCCCCAGGCCGCCGACCACGAAATACCACATCTCGGTCTCGCCGAAGACGGGCCAGAACCGCATCAGCAGGAAGACGCCCGCCTTCACCATGGTGGCCGAATGCAGATAGGCGCTGACCGGCGTCGGCGCCGCCATGGCGCGCGGCAGCCAGATGTGGAACGGGAACTGGGCGCTCTTGGTCAGGGCGCCGATCAGGATCAGACCCAGGGCGACCGGGTACAGCGGGCTGGCCAGGATGACGTCGCGCGCGCCGATGACGGCGTCCAGCTCATAGCTGCCGACGATGCGACCGATCAGGATCATGCCGACCAGCAGGGCCACCCCGCCCGTCGCCGTGATCGACAGGGCCATGCGCGCGCCTTCTCGCGCCGAGGCGTTCTGGTGCCAGTAGCCGATCAGCAGGAAGGAGAAGAGGCTGGTCAGCTCCCAGAAGACGACCAACTGAATCAGATTGCCCGACAGCACCACGCCCTGCATGGCGCCCATGAAGGCCAGCAGGAAGGAGAAGAAGCGCGGCACCGGATCCTTCGGCGACATGTAGTAGCGCGCATACAGCACCACGAGCGCGCCGATCCCCAGGATCAGGGCGCTGAACAGCCAGGACAGGCCGTCCAGGCGAATGGTCAGATTGACCCCCAGAGACGGCAGCCAGGCCAGGGTCAGCTTCAGCACCTCGCCGTCCTGGAACCTGGGCCAGAGCACCGCCAGGCAGCCGACGCTGATCAGGGCGATGATCCACGACAGGATGGCCGCAGCGGTGCGCGCGTGACGCGGCAACCCCGAAGCGATCATGGCCCCGATGAAGGGCAGGACGAGAATGACGAGCAAGAGGAAGCTGGCGGGCACGGGCGTGTCGATCATCTCCGAAAAATTTTGGGACGGCGTCCGAAAGGCTGCGGATCGCGCCTCATCGTTCTGCCAGAGTTTTTCCTAAGGGAAATGACGCGCTTGCGTCAAAGCGACGAGTTGGCGCGATTGTGACCGTAGCGGGAGCGATTGGAGCGCAAAAAGACTAAGATTGATTCTGATAATCGTTCGCACTAAAGCAAGCCCAGTTTCAACCGGGGTCTCGCCGATGCGTTCGCTACTCATGATTTCCGTCGGGCTGACCGCCCTCGCCGCCGCCGTTCCCGCCGTCGCCGCGCCCGCTGTCGAAGACAATGCGATCGACCTGAACGAGCCCGTGCGTGTGGCACCGGTCACCGTCGTCGGCACCCGCACCGAGCGCCGCGTCGATGAGGTGCCCGCCAGCATCAGCGTCATCACCGCCAAGGATATCGAGACCAAACTCGTCACCGACATCAAGGATCTGATCCGGTTCGAACCGGGCGTCAGCGTCCCGACCAGCCCCGCCCGCTTTTCGGCCGCCCTGTCGGGCGCCGGGCGCGACGGCAATTCCGGCTTCACCATTCGCGGCATGGGCGGCAACCGCGTGCTGATCGTACAGGACGGCGTGCGCGTGCCGGACGGCTTCGCCTTCGGCGCGCAATCGGTCGGACGCGGCGGCTACAACGATCTGGATCTGGTCAAATCGGTCGAGATCCTACGCGGCCCGGCCTCGGCCCTCTATGGTTCGGACGGCATCGCCGGGGCGGTCAGCTTCACCTCGAAAGATCCGGCCGACTTCATCGAGGCGGGCCGCAACTTCGGCGCCCGTGCGCGCGTCGGCTACAACTCGGCCGACGAAGGCTGGACCGAGGGGCTGGCCCTGGCCGGACGCAGCGGCCCGTTCTCGGGCCTGCTGGCCTACACCCGCCGTGACGCTCAAGAGACCGAGAACATGGCCGAGACGGGCGGCGTCGGCGCGGCCCGCACCCAGCCCAACCCGCAGGATTTCGCCTCCAACGCCGTGCTGGCCAAGCTGGTCTGGGACGTGAACCCCGACCACGTCGTGCGCCTGACCTACGATCACTTCGACCAGGACATGAGCGGGGACGCCCTGAGCACGCGCGGCTCAAGCACCATGCGGATGCCGCCGCGCACCACCATCACCACCGTCAACCAGGTGCTGGCCGAAGACGAGACCCAGCGCGACCGCGTCAGCCTGGACTGGCGCTTCAATGACTTCCTGGGCCTGGACAAGGGTTCGGTCGCCGCCTTCTGGCAGGACGCGACCACCCGCCAGTTCACCTTTGAAGACCGCGACATCACCACCATCGTCGGCGCCGCCCCTCCGGTCACCGTCTCCGCCGACCGCACACGCGACGTGACCTTCGACAACAGCGTCTGGGGGCTGGCCGCACAAGGCTCCAAGAGCTTCGGCGGCGAAGGCGTCCGTCACCGCATCACCTTCGGCGCCGACTGGTCGCGCACGACGCAGGAGGGCGTCCGCGACGGCACCGTGCCGCCGATGGGCGAGCCCTTCCCCGCCCGCCCCTTCCCCAAGACCGAGTTCGATCTGGCGGGCCTGTTCATCCAGGACGAGATCGACCTGCTGGGCGGCCGCCTCAGCATCATCCCGGCCCTGCGCTACGACTGGTATGAGCTGACGCCCAAGAAGGACGCCCTCTTCCCCGCCGCCGCCGAGAAGCAGAGCGACAGCCATCTGTCGCCCAAGATCGGCGTCATCTACTGGGCCGACGACCATTTCGGCGTCTTCGCCAACTACGCCCAGGGCTTCAAGGCGCCCTCGCCGATGCAGGTGAACAACTTCTTCGCCAACCCGGTGTTCGGCTATGAATCCATCCCCAACCCGGACCTGAAACCCGAGACCAGCGAAAGCGTCGAGGGCGGCTTCCGCTTCCGTAACCTGGGCCTTTTCGGCGGGAATCTGTCGCTGCAGACCACAGCCTTCCGCACCACCTATGACGACTTCATCAACCAGGTGGTGGTGCGCGGCACGGGCCGCCCTGGCGTCGATCCGCTGATCTATCAGTACGTCAACCTGACCACGGTGAAGATCTGGGGCCTGGAAGCGCGCGGCGACATCCACTGGGACAACGGCTTCTCGACCATCGTCGCCGCCTCCTTCGCCGACGGCGAGCAGGAGACGCAAGGCGAGCGCGGCGCCCTGACCAGCGTCGATCCGATCAAGCTGGTCGGCGGCCTGAACTACGCCGCGCCCTCGGGCGTCTGGGGCGGGAGCGCCACCGTCACCTGGTCGGACAAGAAGTCGAACCATGAGTGCGGCGGCGGCCTGTGCTGGCCGGGCGACTCCTTCACCCTGCTGGACGTCACCGCCTATTGGAACGTGGCCGAGCGGGCCACCCTGCGCGCCGGCGTCTTCAACGTCTTCGACGAGAAATACGCCTGGTGGAGCGACGTGCGCGGCCTGAGCCGCCCCGCCGTCGGCGCCAGCCCCGCCACCCTGGACGCCTTCACCCAGCCGGGCCGCAACGTCGGCGTCTCCCTGAGCGTCCGCCTGTGACGCGCTCGACCCCGCCCATCGCCAAGGAGCCTTCCATGCGCGCCATCCTGATCGC